>MGDU01000010.1 GCA_001790815.1 Candidatus Uhrbacteria bacterium RIFCSPHIGHO2_02_FULL_46_47
CACACACAGAATGGCCGGAATTTTTGGCGCGCGCTTTGCGACGGATTTAATGGGCTGAGCGAAGGCATGCGCGGTAAAACGATGCAGATCATGTATGGACTGATTGCATTGTCCGCAACAGCTGCGTTTATCTTTGAGATACATATAGTGAGCTGGATTTTGCTCATCGCGTTTTCCGGAGTATTTCTTAGTTTGGAGCACCGAAACAATGTCACTGAAACGCAAGAAGATCGTTTCAATCGACTTGTTACTGATCTTAAGCGCGCCGGACTAGAGCTTCCGGAATGGGAAGCATGGAATGAAGAAACGCGGTACATCAAGCATCAGGCATCCGCAAGCGTGCTCGCATTTGGTATTTGCGGGCTTATTGCCGGCATATTGGTGCTTATCTACAATCCGTAGGGGGCCGAAACACCTTGCCGTCTTCGCGCGGCGCGCGGCAGGGTGTTTTTCTTTTTTATGGATCATGTTACAATAAGATATATGAAAGGGGGTGGATTATGAAAACATCAAAAATTCTTAGCGGAGGGATTATTGCAGGCGTTGCTTTTTACGCGCTTTCCATGCTGATCTGGGCTTTGTTTAAGTTTTTGCCGGTGGTGCCGCTTTCCATCGCAATTCCGGCCCAAGGGCTTGGCCGCGGCTGGCAAATTGAGCATTTCCTTGTATCGCTTTTTATCGGGGTGATGTGGGGATTTGGATATCTTATATATGGAACAAGGCGCGCTTCTGGATGGCTATATGGCGCGACTTTGTTCATAGTTGGATCATTGCCGTCGTTTGTGACGTACTTTATTATTTCTCCGCCGCTTCGCAGTATCATTTTTTACGGCGCGATCATCTCATTTATCGGCGCGCTTTTAGGCGGGAAAATAATCGCGGCAATGGCAAAAAAGTGATTAGGAATTAGTAATTAGAAATTAGAAATTTTTGACATGTATCGTTCTCAAAAAGGGCGGAATTTTAATGTACGCTCGCGCGTTCTGACTGCAGATACCATGGATGCGCGCATGCGCATTGCAAAGACCGCGCTTTTTGCGTTCGCGGGACTTTTAATCGTGCGGCTTTTTATTTTGCAAATAGTTGATGCCGACATATATCGCGCGCTTGCCTCAGAACAGCGCGAAATTTATCGCGACCTTTTTCCGGAGCGCGGAGAGGTTTTGATTCATGATGGGAAAGGCGGAGGACTTACCCCGCTTGCAACAAATAAAGATTTGTATTTGGTATATGCTGATCCGAGGTTGATTCAAAATCCGAAAAATGTGGCGGATAAGTTGGCGCCGGTGTTGGGGATAGAGAAGAATGTAAAATGTAAAATGGAAAATGAAAAATGTGAAGAGGGTGAAAAGCAGATTGATGAATATGTGCAACTTCTTGACCGTCTTTCAAAGCAGGATGATCCATATGAACCGCTGAAGCATGGCGTTGAAGAATCTGTGATGGAAGAAATTAAAAAGCTCAATTTCATTGGCATTGACAGCGCGCGCGAACCAGTCCGGTATTATCCATTAAAAAATATCAGCTCGCACATTGCCGGATTTGTAGGATCAGATGGTGAGAAAATCGCCGGCCGCTATGGTATTGAGGGCGCCTTGGAAAAAGAACTGGCCGGCGTGCAAGGATTTTTTGAAGGCGAACGCGATGTAGGCGGACGCTGGATTCCGGTTGGGAAGCGCAATTTAAAGCCCGCTCTTGACGGCTCAACCGTAGTGCTTACCCTTGACCGCGCAATTCAGCATGTTGCCTGCACAAAACTGAATGAAGCAGTGGCGCGACATGGCGCAAGCGGCGGCTCAGTTGTTATTGCCGAGGTTGCAACCGGAAAAATTCTGGCCATGTGCGGCGCGCCGGATTTTGATCCCAATGTTTATAGCAAGGTAGAGGATATCTCAGTGTACAACAATCCTGCCACATTTGGTCAATATGAACCCGGATCGGTATTCAAGGTTATTACCATGGCCGCCGCGCTGGATACTGGCGAAGTTACGCCGGAGACAACCTATGAAGACAAAGGTGAGGTAAAAATCGGTCCGTATACGATTAATAATTCTGATTATAAAAAGCACGGTGTGCAAACCATGACACAGGTTCTTGAGCAGTCGCTAAATACCGGCGCCATGTTTGCCGCGCAAAAAGTTGGCATTGAGCGTTTTCGCGATTATGTAGAACGTTTCGGATTTGGTATGCCGACAAATGTTGGTCTTGAGCAAGAAGCAAAAGGAGATATTGCCTCGCTTTCAAAGCGCGGCTTGATTTATCTGGCAACTTCTTCATTTGGACAAGGAATTTCTGTTACTCCTGTACAGCTTTTGCAGGCAATCGGTGCAATTTCTAATCAAGGAAAAATGATGAAACTGTGGCTTGTGGATGAGATACGGAAAAGCAACGGCGCGATTATAAAAAATGAGCCGCAGGCCGTTCGCGAAGTGATAAACCCGCGCACCGCAACTCTGCTTTCCGGCATGATGGTCTCAGTAGTGGAGCGGGGGCATGGCAAGCGCGCGGGTGTGCCCGGATATTATGTGGCTGGCAAGACTGGAACCGCGCAGATCCCGCGCACGGATGGCAAAGGCTATGAGTCTGGCGCAACTATTGGGACTTTTGCCGGGTTTGCCCCTGTGGAAAACCCAAAGTTTGTAATGGTAACCCGTATTGATCGTCCCAAGGATGTCCAATTTGCCGAGTCCTCGGCCGCCCCGCTTTTTGGCGAAATTGCGCGATTTTTACTGCAATATTACGAGATTAAGCCAACCCGGCCGATTGTACAACACTGAGTGTGGTACAATATACGGAAGCTCAGCCTCCGTAATATGCGCAATATCAATTTCTATAATGGAGGATTTTATCACATTTATAATCGCGGTGCATTAAAAGAACCGATTTTTTTAGAAGTGAATGACTATGTGCGATTTGTGCATGATCTGTACGAATTTAACGATGTAAATTATACTATTGATTTTCGGAAGATAACAGGAAGCTCAGCTTCCGTTGCATCCACGGAAGCTGAGCTTCCGAGCATTAAAAAGCCGCAGCGTGAGCCGGTGGTGGCGATCATATCATGGTGCTTGATGCCAAATCATTTTCATCTTTTCTTACAACAGCTGAAGGATGGTGGTATAAGTTTTTTTATGCATAAACTCGGCACCGGATACACCAACTATATTAATCGAAAATATGAAGAGCGGAGCGGACACCTTTTTCAAGGAAGATTTAAGGCAAAACATATTGGGCAAGAAGGATATTTTTTACATATTTCGCGTTATATTCATCTGAATCCTGTGGATTTGATTGAGTCAGGATGGAAAGAAGATGGGATCAAAGATTGGAATAAAATACAAGAATTTTTGGAAAATTACCGTTGGTCTAGTTACCAAGATTGGGTTGGGAAGAAAAATTTTCCATCTGTGTTGAATTTGAATGGAGTGGAGAAGATTTTTGAAGGTGCAGAAAAATATACAAGGTTTATGAAAGAATGGGCAACTGGAAATTATCAGCCGATAAAAAGTTTAGTTGCGGGATAATATTCGAAGCTGAGCTTCCGTAAATTACGGAAGCTCAGCTTCCGATCCATCACTTATTGTGGATAACTTTGAAATGCCATTTAATGACGTTTTTATGGTATAATATCAAGCGGAGGGACATATGAGGAAAATATCCCTATTTCTCCTATTTCTTTTAATAGGAGGCGCTGTCATATTTGGCCGTGCCTTAACGGTTTTTGCTGTTGCCGGGATTCCAAAAGTAATTAATCACCAAGGACGGCTTCTTGACAGTAGTGGCAATTTGCTTGGCGGATCCGGGACCAATTATTGTTTCCGATTTTCCATTTATGATGATGTAACCGTGGGCGCTCCGGACACCAAAGTTTGGCCAGCTGGCACGCCTTCTACCATGACCGCGCAGGTGCGCAATGGGGTGTTTAATGTAGGGATAGGGGATACGGCGGCCGGCGGCGATACACTGGATTTTAATTTTCAAGATAATGATACTGTATTTTTGAATGTGGAAGTTGCCGCGCAAATAAGTAGCTCATGCGCAGGAGTAACATTTGAAACTTTAAGTCCGCGCCAGCGCGTAGCTTCTTCCGGGTACGCGATTAATGCTGATACAGTTGACGGGCTTAATCCCGGCACTGGCGCGAACAATCTTTTGAAACTTGGTTCATCCGGCGAGATCGCGCTTGGCGGAACTACTTATTTGACTGCCGCCGGCGCGCTTTCAAACATCGCAAGTCTTACCGGTTCAGGCGCGCTGACTATTACTTCAAGCGCCTCTGGCGCGATTACTCTTGATGCCGCTTCAAATGTGGTTGCTATTGCGGCGGGCGATGAATTACAACTTGGCACGGCCGCGGCAGACCCTACTGGCGCAAACGGCCGCGTATTTTATAACACGGCAACCAATAAGTTCCGCTGTTATGAAAATGGCGCGTGGGCTAATTGCATTGGCGCGGGCGGGAGCAGTACTTTGCAAGATGCCTATGGCAATGGAAATACCATTACCACAACTGATGCCCGCAACATTCTTTTTTCACTTGCAGATACTGCGACAGATTCGGATTTTATCATAGATCTTTTAGGCACTGGCAACATATTTGAAGTGCGCGATAGCGGCGTAGCTGTCGTGACTGTGGCCGATGGCGGCGCGACAACCTTTACCGGCGCGGTTACAGCCAATGGTAATATCAATTTTGACGATGCTGGCGCAGATACGATTTCAATCGGCGCTGCAGCAGATACCGTGACAATTACCTCTGACACCCTGTCTTTGACCGACAATAACTGGACAATTTCCACAGTGGGCGCGGCTTCTTTTGCCTCGCTTTCGGTGGGCGGCGTTTCTGATCCCTACGTGGACGAAACCGGAGACACCATGACCGGATCACTGACTTTCTCCGCAGTTGCCACTGACCTTACCACTGGCGTGAATGAAGCCCTGACCATCTCTCCCAATGGCACTGGCGACTTGGTGGTTGACACAGACGCTGACACCACCCTGACCTTAAACGGCGGAGGAGACGGAGTTGATTCTCTGGTGCTTACCGACGGCGATATTCTTGTTTCTGACGGCGATCTTGACCTTTCCGGCGGGGACTTCAATGTTACGCTGGATGCCGGCGATACGGCCAACATTTCCAAAACCTCAGCCAATGCCGGGGATGTGGTGGCTTTAGCCGGCACCTCAGTCAATGCCATTGACGTGCTGGATCTCTCCGCCACCTCTATAGCTGACGCGGTAGCGGATGCCATAAACGGCTTGGTAATTAACTGGACTGAATCCACTGACGCTGACACTTTCACTGCCTTAAACATCGGCAATACCACCACCACCAATTCCGCCACCACCGGCATTTCCCTCGGCACAGGTTACGACACCGACTTAAACGCCACGACCGACCTGACTCTGGGCATCGGCGGAACGAATGAACTCACCATCACCTCCACGGCCACATCTCCCTCCACCTCAGACGGCAATGCTCTGGGCACCACCTCCTTAATGTGGGGCGATCTGTTCCTGGCCTCGGGCGGAGTGATCAACTTTGACAATGGGGATGTTACCCTCACCCATGCCGCTAATGCGCTCACCATGGCTGGAGGAAATCTAACAGTTACTCAACCTGTGTTTACTTCCGGTTCGCCTTTCGGCTTAACCTTCACCGGCGGGGCGCATACCACGCTTGCGGCTGGAACGCAGGCAAAAGACATATACTTCAATCTTGGACGGACAGTGCAGTTTGCAACCGGAGCGTTGGCTAATCAGGAAGTAATTACGATTGACGCTCCGACTTACGCTTTCGTGGGAGCCTCAACGCTTACAGAGGCAACAACATTAAACATCTCCGGTGCGCCTCAACAAGGCACAAACGCCACGATTACAAACGCTTACGGACTTACGATTAGCCAAACCAATTACGCTAGCGCAAATGCCGTCCAGTCATTGATTGAAATGCCCGGGATTTCCAACGGAGCCGGAGCAATAACATCCCGTATAGGATTAATCATTGCTGATGCGGGCGCTAACATATCGCTTGGCAATCAAACCGCTACGCTTACTTTACTTAAAGGGCTTAGTATCAATACGGTAACCTATGAGTCCACCACAAATACCCGAACTGTCACAAACGCGATAGGGGCAACCATAGCCGCGCCGTCTTCAGGTACGAATGTGACAATGAACACCGTTGTTGCTCTTGTCCTTGGCGATGACAACACACAGGCTAGCCAAACAGGATTTGCGTACGCGGATTTGGTAACCGGCGGCAACACTTTGACGCTTACTGGCACAACACAGCTCACCAACGTGCCTTCAATTTCTAGTGTCAATGTTGGCGCAACTACGATAACGGACGCTTCGGCGATTACGGTAGACAGCGTGGCCAGTGTTTATATTGAGGGAGCTCCAATCGCGGCAGGGTCGGTGACGCTTACGAATGCTTATGCGTTGTGGGTGGATGCGGGGGCTATTAGATTTGATGATCAAATCCAATGGGGAGCAGGTGTTGCAGTTACAGCAGGGAATTATTCTGTCGGGAGAAACGCTGATGGTACGAATCTATTGCAACTTAACGTGCCAACTGGCTCAACACACGAGTTTTCCGTGAACGATGTTTCCCAAGTCAATGTGGGATTGGGCGGATTTAGCTTCCCTACTGGTGCCGCAATAACCGCGGCTGGTTATCAAGTTCTCCGCGATGCCGATGGAACGAATCAATTGCATTTTAATGTTCCGACTGGAGCCACCTTTGAATGGTCGGTAAATGATGTTGCGGAGATGACGCTTTCGGCAACGGCGGTGAATTTTCAGAACAATTCCTTGACTACGACTGGCGGTGGTTCGCTTACCGGTACTTGGACTGATTTGGGAAGCGTAACAACGATAGATATTAACGGCGGCACCATTGATGGCGCGACAATCGGCGGAGCGGTTGCAGGTGCAATCACTGGTACAACTATCACCGCTAATACCAATTTTGTCCCGGACGCGGATGACGGAGCTGGACTGGGTATTTCTGGTACAGCTTTCTCAGATTTGTTCTTAGCTTCTGGCGCAGTCATCAACTTCGCGGCTGGCGATGTAACGCTCACGCACGCTTCCAACTCCCTCGCAGTAGCCGGCGGCGACCTGAATGTGGATATTATTGATGGGCAAACTATTAACCTGGACGGGGATGCCAGCCCGACTGCGGATCTGGTAACCATTGGCTCTGGGGACACTTCGGCCACCGGCGGAGTGGACGCGCTACAGCTTACTTTCGGAACCTCCAATGTTTCAGGAAATGTCATTGATATTACACCGAGTTATGCCGGCGGAGCTACGGATCTTCTTTCCTACAAAATCATTGATATTGACGCTTTTTCTCCCACCAACGGCGCTGGCACTGATGGAGTTACTGGGATTGACTTTGGCGCGCTGACTGACCCAGGCGCCACCATCAATTCTTTTGCCATGAATTTTGGCACGGGTTGGGACACGGATATCAACGCCGTTACCTCTTTGGAAATTGGCATTGGCGGCACCAATGAGCTGGCACTCACGGCCACGGCTCTTGCTCCCTCCACCTCGGACGGCAATGCCCTGGGCACCACCGCCTTGATGTGGTCCGACCTGTTCCTCGCTTCGGGTGGAGTGATCAACTTTGACAACGGAGATGTTACTTTGACGCATGCGGCCAATGCGTTGACCATGGCTGGAGGAAACTTGACCGTCACCCAGCCGGTGTTTACTTCAGGTTCTCCTACCGGCTTGACCTTTACTGGCGGGGCGCATACAACACTTGCGGCGGGAACACAGGCAATAGACATAAACTTCAATCTTGCCCGAACAGTTCAATTCGCCACTGGCGCGTTAGCCAACCAAAGCGCGATAAACATCAGCGCGCCGACTTATGGTTTTGTCGGGGCTTCAACACTTACTACTGCGGAGTTGCTTACGTTAAGCGGATTTCCTCAGGCCGGAACAAACGCCACAATTACAAACGAGCGGATACTCCATATTGCCTCAGGCACAGCCAATGCCGGTATCGCATACAGTTTTTTCATTGATATGCCGGGGATTGCCAACGGCTTTGGCGCAATGACGAGCTTAGAGGGCATAATGCTCTCTGCGGGAGGCAATGTTTCTTTAGGGAACCAAACTGCTACTCTTTCTAATCTGATTGGGCTTAGCATTGATACTGTAACTTACGAGTCCACGACAAATGTAAGAACAGTGACAAATGCAGTGGGAATGGTAATCTCTGCGCCATCTTCCGGTTCAAATGTCGTGATGAACACAGTGATAGCGGGCGCCTTTGGCGGAGATACAACGCAGGTGAGCCAGACAGCATTCCAATATGTGGATATTTTAACCGGCGGCAATACCCTGACGCTTACCGGCACAACGCAATTAACAGGAGCACCTTCAATTTCCAGCATTGCTGTTGATCCAATTACCATTACCGACGCTTCGGCAGTAACGGTTGATAACGCGGCAAGCGTGTACATCACGGGCGCGCCTATTGCGGCAGGGTTAGTTACGCTTACCAATGCTTATGCGCTTTGGGTTGATGCTGGGGCTATTAGATTTGATGACCATGTTCAATGGGGAGCAGGCGTTGCGGTTACAGCAGGAAATTATTCTGTCGGAAGAAATGCGGATGGTACGAATCTATTGCAGTATAACGTCCCGACTGGCTCAACGCATGAGTTTTCCGTGAATGATGTTTCCCAAGTCAATGCGGGATTGGGCGGATTTAGTTTCCCTACTGGTGCCGCAGTTACGGCGGCTGGTTATCAAGTTCTCCGCGATGCAGATGGTACAAATCAACTACATTTCAATGTGCCCACAGGAGCTACCTTTGAATGGAGTGTAAACGATGTTGCCGAGATGACGCTTTCCGCAACGGCGGTGAACTTCCAGAATAATTCCTTGACTACGACTGGCGGCGGTTCTCTTACGGGTACTTGGTCGGATTTGGGAAGTGTAACAACGATAGATATAAATGGAGGTACGGTGGACGGAGTAACGATTGGCGGAGCAGTGGCTGGAGCGATTACGGGAACGACCATCACAGCTACTACAAGTTTTGTAAGTGCAGTAGGTTCTGCCGCCGCTCCTACTTACACTTTCACAGGCGATACGAATACAGGAATGTCCGCGGCTACGGCTGATACGCTTATTCTCTCCACAGCTGGTGTCGCAGGATTAACGATTGATCCGACCCAGGACTTTACCCTAACACAAGGCGTTTCTGCGACTGGTTCTCCTACCGGCCTTACCTTTACCGGTGGGGCGCATACTACGCTCGCGGCCAGTACAGAGGCGAGAGATGTTTACTTTGACCTTTCCAGAACAGTGCAGTTTGCAACAGGTGATATTACAGTGCAACGAGCAATGGTTATTGACGCGCCGACTTACGCGGCAGTTGGAGCAAGCAACTTCACGCATACTTATGGTGTAGTCATTGACGGTGCGCCCAATCCGGGTACGAATGTTACATTTACCGGAATTTCCTCGGCTTTGAATATCGGGAATATGGATAACGGGAACAATTATAGTCAAACAGAAGTTATTCATGGAATCGCCATGATTCCGGGTATTGCCAATGGTACGGGTGCCGTGGCAGAGCGCGGAGCATTTACCACTGCTCCGCCTGATTCAGGAATCCACCTTGGCAATCAAACCGCGACTTTGGATCTTCTTTATGGAATGGGTGCATTTGGCGGCCCGGTTGATTCAACTACCAATACCCGCACGGTTACAAATGCCGCCACGCTTTATATTGATGGGCCGTTCAGCAATGCCGGAAATGTCACTTTCACCAACGGGCCTTATTCGCTTTGGGTGGATGCGGGGGCTATTAGATTTGATGATCAAATCCAATGGGGAGCAGGAGTTGCAGTTACAGCAGGGAATTATTCTGTTGGGAGAAACGCAGATGGTACTAACTTAATGCAATTTAATGTACCTACTGGAGCGGCTTTTGAGTTCTCAATCAACGATGTTGCTCAAATTACTGGTGGTCTAGGGGCATGGAATTATGCGGCTGGAGCTAGTTTTGCTGGAGGAGCCGCAAATTACATCATCGGAAGAAATGCTGACGGAACAAACCTCATGCAGTATAACGTCCCAACAGGAGCTTCGCATGAGTTTTCAATCAATGATGTTGCGCAAATAGCTATAGGTGGAGGTCAATTTTCCTTCATCACGGGTACGGCGACCGCTGGGGCTAGTTATTCTGTTGGACGAAATGCCGATGGTACGAATTTAATGCAGTACAATGTTCCGACTGGAGCTTCGCATGAGTTCTCTGTGAATGATGTTACCGAAATGACCCTCTCCGCAACAGCGGTGAATTTTCAGGATAATTCAATCACTACGACTGGCGGCGGTTCGCTTACGGGCACTTGGACTGACTTGGGTTCAGTTACCACGGTAGACATCAACGGCGGAACGATTGATGGTGTAACTATTGGCGGAGCAGTTGCAGGGGCAATCACTGGTACAACTATCACAGTTAATACTAATCTTGTGCCAGACGCGAATGACGGTGCAGGTCTTGGTATTTCTGGCACAGCATTTAGTGACTTGTTCTTAGCTTCTGGGGGAGTCATTAACTGGGCGGCAGGGGATGTAACACTTACTCATGCCACAGATGCGCTCACCATGGCTGGAGGAAACTTGACCGTTACCCAGCCTGTGTTCACTTCCGGCTCACCCACCGGTCTTACCTTCACGGGCGGGGCGCATACCACGCTAACGGCTGGCAATCTTATTGATGTCAACTTCAACCTTGCTCGCACTGTTCAATTCACAACAGGTGCCGCGTTTGATTATTACGGGGTTCAGATTTCGGCTCCGACTCTTGGAGCCACCGCCGCCACACAGACCATCTCAGGAACTACAATGTTTATCGGTGGCGGTCCAATAGCTGGAACGAATGTAACATTGAGTGGAAGCACCGCGCTAGAAGTGGACGGCTGGTTTTCCAATTCAGATATCGCGGATACCGTGTTTATTGATTATCCAGAGATCGCTACTGGATTTGGCGCGGCGACAGAACGAGCCGCCTTAAGGATCGGAGGTGATACCTTCATTCTTGGTAATCAGACCGCCACTTTGACCGATCTGGCGGCCATTAGCATTGGTCAAGCTACTTTCACATCCACCGACCTTGTCCGAACTGTTACCAATCCAAGCGCAATTTACATCGAGGGCGCGCCAGTGGCGAGTACGAATGTTACTTTCACCAACGGGCCTTATTCCCTTTTTGTGGATGCCGGCGCCGCGCGGTTTGACGGCGCGGTGGCTTTGGGCGCCCAGCAATCGCTTACGGTGAACTCAACCACCCCATCTGTTTCAGCTGGTTCCCACTTTGTTACGGCCAATTCTGCTGGAACGGTTATTAGCAATTTCACCAGCGGCCACAATGGGCAGATCCTTGTCGTGGAAATCAACGACGCCAATACTGATTTTGACTGCACCGCTTCAAACCTTAATTGCGGTGGCGCGGACATCACCACTCCCGCGGCCGGAGATCTTTTCACCTTCGCGTACGACGGCACGAACTGGAACCTCATCAACTGGATGGATACCTCCGCGACCCAAACCGGCGCGGATATTGCGGAATATATGTATGCGGATGCGGAGATTGCGCCAGGAACTGTGGTAGTGGCGCACCCAACGCGCAAAGAAGCTGTTATGGCGGGCGCGAAAGCTTATGACGCGACAGTGGTGGGCATTATTTCAGACGTTGAAGGTAAGTTGAGCGATATTCGACCGGGTCTCGTGCTTGGTGAAGGTCGCGGTAATGTGCCGGTCACTCTTGCCGGACGCGTGATGGCGGCGTTTGATTTACAAAATGGTCTAGCATTTCCGGGCGATCCGCTTACCACCAGTACTAACGGCCGGCTGATGGTGGCTAAAAAAGCCGGCCCGATTGTGGGCAAGGCCTTGAGTTTGGCCGAAAACGGATATGTGGTCGCTATGGTGAGCGTGGGTTGGTACAATCCCACGGATCTTTCACAAGTAAGCCAGGAGATGGAGGATTTGCGCGAACAAGTAAGAATCGCGCAAGCGGAAACTGCTCCAATAGAATTTACGCTGGAAGCCATGCAAAAGTTGGATGTTCGGGTTGCTAATCTTGAAACTTTGATTGCCGAACCGATAGAAGAGTTGTCAATACTTTCCAATCGCGTGGGAACCCTTGCGGATGCTTATGCGGAGGCGATAATATGGCGCGCAAGTGTTGAGACACAACTTATCGCGTTTACTGGTCGAACTGATACGCTGGAGGCGCGGGTAAATGCGATTGATCCTGTGCTTGAGGATTTGAAAAATCGTTTGAGCGCGGTTGAGAATCCGTCACTGAGTGATGGTTCGGAAAATCACTCAGTGACAACGTTGGATTTGAGTAAGCTGGAATTGTCAGGCAGTTTGACATTGCAAAGTGGGGCAACGATTTCCGGTGGTTTGCGCGTGGATAGCGTGAGCGCAATAGGGGATCTGCTGGCACTGATGAGTGATGTGAACTTTATTGGCCGGCCGTACTTTAACGCGGATACCGGAGGATTCGCACTTGTGAAAAAAGGTGAACGTGAGGTGCGAGTGGCGTTTACGCAAGAGTATTTGGAACAGCCGGTGGTAAACGCGACAATTTCACTTGAAGCCCTTGATGAATCAGCGCTTACGGAAGATCAGCGCGCTTTGCTTGATGAAGCGCAGAAAAAAGATTTGCTTGCCCAGATGCAGAGCGAACAAGAAGAGGCGCTTTTTACAAGTGGGGTGCGCTACTTGGTAACGCGCAAGAGTACCAAAGGATTTACGATTCTTTTGAGCGCGGCCGCTCCATCAGATGTGCGATTTAGCTGGATCGCGCTGGCAGTGAAGAACGCACGAACGCACACGAAAGTTGAAGATACACTAACGGACACGAACACAAGTAGCGCGGCACTTGATGTGCCGCTGGAGGCACCCTCACCCCCGCAGTCATCCGACGCGGCTACGAACCCTCTCCCTGCGGGAGAGGGAGTAGTTTCTCCTCCGGATGATGCGGCGGTTCTTGAACCTGCCACAGAGCCCACGCCGGAAGGGCTAAGTCCTGTCGCAGGGCTTAGCCCTGAAACCAGCAACGCCCCAGAACCTGCACCTGAGCCAGTCGGGTCATCCGACCCGACTGCCCCGTCGGATGACGGGGCAGAACCCGCACCGGAAACCGCACCAGAGGCCACGCCAACCTCTGATATTTCATCCACAGATAGCATAGTTGCCACAGAGGAAACGCCATGATATCATCATAATGATATTTACTCGCCATCATAAAATATATGAGTAATACGATTGAAGTTACCACAAATGACATAATGGAGTTTTTGAAGGATAACATGGTGACGAAGGAGGATTTACGGGATGAAATTAAGAAGGTAAAAGATGAGATTCTTTCGCAACTGGCGGTAATGCAAAAAGAACTGGAAGACATTAAAGCGCGCCTTGATGATATTGAAGAAAGATTGAAAGATGACACGGATGCGCTCGCGCGCGATGTATTGCAATTGAGAGAGCGTGTGGTTGTGCTTGAAAAACAGCTTGGCATTCAAGTATTAATGTAATAATTTAAAAATAAGTATACAACTATGGGAAATGCAAAACGACTCGCTACTCCTGAACCAACAACCGAGCCAGTTGCCACCGAAACCCAGCCGTGATATTATGACAGTTACTAAATGTAGTCGCAGGTCTTTAGCCTGCGCGCAACCTAAAGAGTTGCGGCTACCTAATTATAATAAATAAAATATGGGAAATGCAAAACGTTTTGTTCCCCTAATTCTTTTTTTGCTACTTGTGGCCTCTGTCGCAGGAAATGCAATGCTGTATAAAAAGCTCAGAGTCCTTAAGCAAAATCCGCAAATGCTTGCACAAGAAGAAAATAAAGCCCTAGTTGCTAAAGTAGGCCAATTAATTGTTTTGCCTGAAGGCGAGGAGCCAACTGTTGCAACGGTAAATGAGCCGGAAAAACTCAAAGATCAGCCATTTTTCGCAAATGCAAAACAAGGCGACAAGGTCTTGATTTACACTAAAGCGAAAAAAGCAATTTTGTATCGCACGGCGGAAAATAAGATTGTTGAAGTCGCGCCGGTAAATATTGGTGAACAGCCAGCCGTAAGCGCGCCAGAGGCGCCTAAGGAATAGTTTGTAGCCGCAACTCTTTAGGTTGCGCAATTGACGCCGGCTAAAGACCGGCGACTACTAGATAACACGAACCCTCACCCTCAATCCCTCTCCCCGAGGGAGAGGAAAGGTGAGGGGCACGCAAAGGGTATGGCAAAAACCATGCCTTTTTGGTATGATAAGGGAATGTATGAAATTACAATGTTCGCGTTCGTTCGTCCTTCTGTTCGTGTTCTTTAGTGTGTTTGCGCCTTTGGCGCAAGCAACGGATTTTACCAGCACGAATTTTATTTTGCGTGACCCAGTTGTGACAATTGAAGGAGGGTATTCAAGCTCAACAAATTTCCAATTTTTCAGCAGCACTGGTCAGACCGCGATCGGAGAGACTACCAGCACAAGCTTTACCCAGCGCTCCGGATTTTTATATTTTCCAACAGCAACAACGCCGGCCATTGCCGCAACAGCCGGAAATGGTGAAGTGAGTTTGAGCTGGAGCGCGGCGACTGGCTCGCTTGGTAATGTGACAAATTATCGCGTTGGCACCGCAACAGTTTCCGGCGGACCGTATACTTATGAGTCAGTTGGAAATGTTTTGACTTTTACCAAAACAGGACTTACTAATGGCACAACATATTATTTTGTCGTGCAAGCGCAGGCCGCAACTGAAACCGTGGCAACTTCCGCGCAGGTCTCAGCCACGCCTGCCGCGCCCGCGCCGTCCGGTGGAGGCGGAAGCGCTGTTATTGCAACATCTGCTCCCTCTGGCGCAAGTGTAATGCTTTCCGGGTGGGCCTATCCATTAAGCAATGTCGTGGTACTCAAAGACGCGCAAGTGGCAATGCGCACCATTGCCGGTCCGGACGCGAAGTTTACTGTTGCGGTCTCCGGGCTTTCCGCGGGAACCTATACATTTTCCGCGTACGCGGAAGATAATATAGGGCGGCGTTCACAATTGTTTAATTTCAGTATTTTTGCAACACAAAATGCCAGTACGCAAATTGGCGGGATATTTATCGCGCCCAGCATTGCAACCGACAAGGTACATGTCCGCGCGGGCGATGATATTGCCATTTTTGGGCAAAGCGTTCCCAATGGAGAAATCACTATCGCGGTTAATTCGCCGGAAGAGATTTTTGTAAAAACCGCTTCGGATGGAAATGGCGCGTACTTGTACAACTTTGATACTGCGCAACTTACGACAGGGGAACATTTTACCAAATCAAAAGCGCGCCTTAACGGCGAAGTAAGCCCGTTTGGGGTCGCGGTGAGGTTTGGCGTTGGCAAGGAGAATATTTCTTCAGTTGCCGCGCCATGTCCCAAAACGGCCGATCTTAATAACGATTGCAAGGTGAACTTGATTGATTTTTCAATCGCGGCGTATTGGTATAAACGCGAGCTCAGTACTGCGTTTGCGGAACTGGAAAAAACGCGCTTGAATGGTGATGGGAAAATTGATTTGGTGGATTTTTCTATCATGGCGTTTTATTGGACGGGATGATTGAATGTAAAATGAAAAATGTAAAATTAAAAATTATTGTTGTCCTAATGGTGCTCGCGCCTAATTTTGCGTACGGAGCGGAGTTTTATTTTGGCACACAATCAAAAGAAATCGGCGTGGGGCAATTGGGAGAGGTCGGAGTGTTTTTAAATACTGATGATGCGCAGATTAACGCGATTGAAGGAAAAATTATATTTTCCGATAGTGTGACGGTGAAAGAAATTCGCGAAGGCGGTTCAATGATTAGTTTGTGGGTTGAGAATCCGTCACTGAGTGATGATGACCCTAATCACTCAGTGACGATCATGTTTAGCGGGATTATCCCCGGCGGCTACACCGGTAATCGCGGATATTTGTTCTCGATAATATTTGAAAAAACTAAAGTCGGCGATGTGAAAATTGAAGTGAATGATGCGCGCGCATTGCTTAATGACGGGCAGGGGACATCGACTGAAGTACGCGTATCGCCACTCACGCTTGCGGTCGTAGAAAAAACTGGGGCGCCGGGATATTTGCCGCCTTATGATAATGAGCCGCCGGAATCATTTGTGCCGGAGATTGCGCAAGATCCGAATTTATTTGATGGAAAATGGTTTGTTACATTTGCCACGCAGGATAAAATTTCTGGAATTGATCGTTATGAAATCGCATTTGGTTCACTTGGCAATTTCGTTCGTGTTGAAAGTCCGTTTGTCTTGCCACTCTGGAAACAGCTGGCTGGTGGAATTGTTAGGATTAAAGCCATTGATCGCGCTTCAAACGTTCGCATTGAAACTTTACCAATCGCCATACCTTTGCCCTGGTATGAAGATTATCGGATTTGGGGTATAATCCTAGGAGGAGCTATTATTGTATACCTCATATTTCGTCTATGGAAGCAAAAACAAATAAAACACACAAAAAAACACGAATAGCAACACGAAAGTACACGAAACTTTTAGTGTTTTTTAGTTTATTACTCGTGCCTTTTAGTGTAGTAAAAGCGGCGCCGGCAAGTTTGTTTTTATCTCCGGCTTCCGGAACATACGGATTGAACCGTACGTTTTCGGTTGATATTGTAGTGGCAACTCCGGGTGAATCCATGAACGCAGTCCAAGGTACAGCGCGGTTTGACGCGGATCGCTTGGAAGTAGTTTCCTTAAATAAGGACGGATCAATTTTAAGTCTTTGGATTCAGGAGCCCAGGTTTTCTAATCGTGAGGGGACTGTAACATTTGAAGGGATACGGTTAAATCCCGGTTATCAAGGTACGGCGGGGAAATTGCTTACGGTCGTATTTAAAACCAGAGCGCTGGGAACCGCGAAACTGAATTTTTCATCCGCGTCAGTTTTGGCAAATGACGGCAAGGCAACCAATATCATTACGGCGCTGGGAACCGCGGCGTATCAAATCGTAGTGCCGGAGCTTGCGCCGGAGGAAATTGACGCGACAGAAGGCGTTTTGCGCGAAACTAATATTATTTCTCCCACCCATAGTAATCCGGAAAAATGGTACGCGCTTCGGGCGGTTCAATTTGAATGGACGTTGCCTTCTTCGATTGATGGCGCATCCTTTGTCGTCAATCAAGAGCCGGATACTACTGTGCGAGAAAAATCGTTCGGACGATTATCAAGTTATACCTACGAGGTTGCCGAGGACGGCCTATGGTATTTTCACCTGCGCCTGCGCAATCCCAAGGGATGGGGACTGACCAGCCATTTCAAATTCCAGGTTGATACCGTTGCGCCCGAGCCATTTACTATCTCGTTTATTGATGGCAGAGAAACTGATCTGCCCCAGCCGCGGATTTTTTTCTTTGCCAATGATGCAGTTTCGGGAATTGAATATTATGAGGTAAAGGTAGATGAGGGCAGTTTTTTCAGAGTCGCCCCTGAGGAGCTTATGAGCGCGCCAGTATCTCTTCCCTCGCTTTCTCCCGGCATACATACAGCGTTTGTGTATGCCTATGATCGCGCTGGCAATGTTAGGAGTTCGGCTGAAGAATTTTCCGTTGTGGCGCCAAAAGCAACGCGTTCGGTTTTGCGCATTGGAAAAGTACAGGTGCCTTATTTTGCGGTTGTCGCAATCTTGATTGGATTTGCCCTTGCGCTTATTTTCATTTTGTTGCTAGCCTGGTGGCAATTCTTACGTTTTCGCAAAAAACTCAAAAAAGAAGCGCATGAGGTGGAAGAGGTTCTGCATAAATCTCTTGATCGGATACGCGAGGATGCCGGTAGAAGGTCTGGTAAGATTAAAAAAGACGCTGATGACGCGGAAAAGGCGGTGCGGAAAGAGATTGAGGATATTGAAAAGGAGGTGAAGTGACGGAATGTAAAATTAAAAATGTAAAATGAAAAATGAGTGTATGAAGGAAGTAGTAATATCTATCCTCCAGGTATTTGCCAAGCTCATTTTGCAAAAATATAAACCCACTATTGTCGCTATAACCGGTTCGGTTGGAAAAACGTCAACCAAAGAGGCAATTTACGCGGTTCTTGCTTCAAAATTTTCCGTACGCGCGACGCCCAGAAATTATAATAATGAATTGGGCGTACCGCTGACTATAATTGGAGCAGGACTTAGCCCTGAGCGTGAAAGGGCTAAGTCCTTGTTTCTTGGAAAGTCACCTTTTCGCTGGTGTAGAGTATTTTGCAGAGCATTGTGGCAAATTATCATGCCTGCGCGCTATCCGGCAATATTAGTGCTGGAGATGGGAGCAGATCGGCCAAAAGACATACAAAAACTCGTAAAACTTGCTCCGCCAAAAATTGGGGTGGTAACTGCTATTGCGCCAGTGCATACTGAATTTTTTGGCGATGTGGAAAAAGTGGCGCGTGAAAAAAGGCGTCTTGTTGAAGCAGTGCCAAAGCAGGGGACAGTGGTATTAAATATAGATGATGAAATGGTGCGTGAGTTTGCAAAGCATGCAAAAAGTACGGTTGTTGGTTATGGAATTGAGAGCAATGAGGCAGAAGTAAGGGCAGTTGAGGTGCATGATGATATTGAAATAGGGGGAAGCCGAACCTCCGATGCTTCGGAGGTTCGGCTTCCAGACATTGAATTAGGCAGTATTCATTTCAAAATTATAACTGACGGCTCTGCCGTGCCCGTGCATTTGCCTAGTGTGTTGGGCCACGCCCACGTGTACGCGGCGCTTGCCGCTTGCGCAGTGGGACGCGCGTTTGGAATGCACATGGTTGAAATTTCCCGTGCGCTGTTAAATTATGCTCCGCCTCCCGGCCGCATGCGAATTATTGCTGGCATTAAAAATACGGTGATCATTGACGATACTTACAATGCTTCTCCGCGGGCAACTGTAGCCGCCCTTGAAACACTTGGAGGGCTAAGCCCTTTTTCAAAATCAGGGCTTAGCCCTGTGCGTTACGCCGTGCTTGGCGATATGCTGGAGTTAGGGCCTTATACAGAATCCGGCCATCGCGAAGTGGGCCGCGTTGCGGCGCAAAATGCCGATGTAGTTATTGGCGTGGGTGTCAGTGCGCAATGGCTTGTTGATGAGGCAAATAAAACCCGTCTAAATTTACCCTCTGCTGAAGGAAATTTTGTCGGGCATTTGCATACCCATGACGAAGCCGAACATTTTTTGCAGGAGCGAATACGGCCGGGCGATGTGATACTGATCAAAGGATCTCAAAGCATGCGCATGGAGAAGCTCGTCAAAGGTCTAATGGCTGAACCTTTGCGCGCGGATGAATTATTATGCCGACAAGAAAAAGAATGGTTGACACGACAACACTAAGTGATGTACAACACGCAGTGTTGTACGTGTTAGGCCCTATCGTCTAGTCCGGTCTAGGACATCTGCTTCTCAGGCAGAAGACCGGGGTTCAAATCCCCGTGGGGCTATGGTATAATTAAACTATAATTCAATAATTACTAATTTTATGCCCAATCTTTGTTATTTTTGCCATTTTCATCGTGGGGATAAGAAGGAGAAAACAATTAAAATCGGGGGAAGTCTTTTAGTCGCAATAGCGCTTTTTATATTTGGATTTTCCATACAAATAAGTTCAGCGTCCGAGCAAGAGGCAGATTTTCTCGCCGCGTTAGTTCCTGAACCGGGATATTTGATAATGGCCGCAACCGACGCGGAAACAACAATGCCCGCGCCAATGTCTGTTTCCGAGCCGACTGCGCAAAGCGGCGGCACGGAAACAAAGTGTCCGTCGGGCGAAGAATATGGGAAAAACGATCAAGGGCAAATGACCTGTGTTAGGCGCGAAGAGGGTATGGAAATGAAAGGAGAAATGGACAATGAAAAGCAGGATGCGCAACGGGAGGAATTTGAAAAAGCGCAAATGGAGCGCGAGCGGAATGAGATTTTAAAGCGCCAACTTCCGCAACAGCGCCGGGAGCTTAACAAAGTTGTCAAGCAATTAAAACGATTGAAAGGCGCCGATGACGATGTTGCATCCGCGCAAATAATTGCGGAATCTTTGAATACTCATGAGAGCGCGATTAAGAACGCGCGGGAAGTAGAGGATATGCGCGACGCGATTTCCGCGTATCGCGAAGACGAGATGTGGGAAAAGATTAATGATGTGCGGCGAAAAGTAGAGCTTCCGCGGGAACTAAACTCTCTTTATAAAGAGTTGAAAAAAATTGAAAAAATATTGGCAACCAAATCATACCAAAAGCTTGGCTATAATTTAGAGGCGGTAAAAGCGCGATTGCAGGAATTATTTGCGATGCACAGCTCAGCCAAAGCCGCCTACGCAGAAGGAAACTTTGAAGACGCGGAAGCAACGCTTCAGGAGTTTCATAATAATTTTCCGGGCAATCTTCTTGGCGCGCTTGGCCGTTTGCGCGATATGCGCAATCAATTGCGCGGCATTAAAGATAAAGACTTCAAAGCCGATATAGAAGATTTACTGCAGGATCCGCTTGCGGACATTAATAGCGGTGAATGGCAAGACGCGCGTGAGTCGCTGGATGCGATTTGGCGCGAGCTTGGGCCGGTCGTTTGGCAGAAAATTATGCGCAGTGAGAAAAACCGCAGCGGCGTGCCAGAAGAGATGTTTGAAAAGATTCAGAAACTGAAAGAAAAACTTGGTGAAGAAGGAGAAGAACCGCAAACGCAAATGCCGCAGTCAACACCACAATAAATGAGGAGACCATGCCGCTCAACACCGAGGAAAGAGTTGCGCGTGAGATCGAAGATGAGTTCATACGTCTGCAAAGCCAGGGCAAGATCTTGGAGGGGGTAAAGCTCAAGATCGTGCAGGAAAGGAGTCAGGATCCGGAATTTGTTTGGCAGATTGCGGCGTACAACGCGATAACCCTTCATCGGATAATCCAGATCGAGTCCAAGCCGTTTAAGCTCAGAAGGCAGTCGTGGATTACCCTGCCGTAAGCGCGCCTCGCCGCGGCAGTCTGTACATGGCCAAGGTGGCAGAAGAGCACCTTGGCTTTTTTCATTGAGTTTGTTATACTGGAAGATGTCAATATGCCCGCCTAAGTTTTTGCACATATGTTCTCGTACGTGTATATTTTAAGAAGCGAAAAAGATGGCAAGATGTATATAGGATGCACTGATAATCTACAAAAACGCCTACGAGAACATAACGCAGGTGGGTCATTTGCCACACAAACCAGGATACCGCTAACGCTTATTTACTATGAAGCTTATCCCCATAGAAAAGATGCTGAACAACGCGAGAAATTTTTCAAAACAGGATGGGGTAGACAATATATGCAACGAGCTCTAAAACATTACTTTAGTGCAAAAATTTAGGCGGGTATGACGAATGTGGATGAATTAAAAAGCAAGCTTACGCAGGAGAATTTTACCGAAGTTTGGCTGCGCACTGAGCCGGCAGGGTATGCCTATGATGATCATACCCATCCGGTGGATACGGTATATATTGTAATAACCGGCGAACTGGTTACCAATACCGGCGGAAAAGAAGCAACGATCGGGCCGGGTCAGCGCTGGGATGTTCCGAAAAATATGCCGCATTCCTCGCACATTGGTCCTGAGGGATGCACCTATCTCACTGGCGTAAAAATGTGAGTGTAGTATAGTAGATGTATGTTAGGGGGAATACAGCAGTTAGTCTCAAGCATCAATTGGTCTCGGCCAAGCTGGGATTTATTCATTTTTTTGTTTTTCTTTATTATCGCGTTTTTGTACGGTTTTTCTTTGGGACGCGACCGTATTTTAGTGATTTTAGTTTCCATCTATATTGCCCTGGCGGTAGTTCCCGCCTTTCCTTATCTTGATCGTCTACATCTTGATGTGTCAGTGCAGGGTTTTGCATTCCGCGTAACCTCGTTTTACATTGTATTCGTAGTTTTGTTTTTCCTGTTATCTCGCTCCGCGCTTGTGAATCTCTTGGGCGCGCAAAACACAGGAGTGGGAGATCGTTTAATTGAGGTTATTATTTTTAGTATTTTGCACGTTGGACTTTTAGTTTCTGTTACGCTCTCTTTTTTACCTCAAAATGCCCTGATGCAGCTTTCTACCGGCACGCGCGAAGTATTTACCTCTGATATGGGCAAGTTTTTGTGGCTTGTCGCGCCGGTAATCGCAATGATTATATCTTCACACCATCGATGGCGAAGAGGAGGATTCCAGGGCTAAGCCCTGTGGCATCTTAGGGCTTAGCCCCGTATGTGTGCTATAATGGAGTGATATATAGTATAGTTATGTTGTCCAGAAAACAACTCTCCATTTCGATTATTTCCTCCTTACTGATTAGTGTGGGCGGGGCATTTGTGCTGGGAGGAGTGCAGGCGCAAGTAACCTGTACAACCGATGCGAATTGCGTGAGTCTTGGCCCGGAATTTCGCTGTGTGTCCAGTCGCTGTAATCTTCCGCCGCCGATTTGGAATGTGGATGGAACAGGACTGGCAAGTGGCGGTCAAAACGCGCAGATTTTTTTAACCGGTAGCGCCGCCACGAATTCAGCGCGATTTGGAAATTTGCAAATTGGTTTTGGAAATCAAATTAACAATCTTGCAACAAGCGGTACTGCGCGCGAAGTTGCTGTACAATATCAAAGTGGCAATCAGGGGTTTACAGTGTATAATGGAGGTACAGAGCCACGTCTGCGTGTGGATAGCGCTGGCAATGTAAGCATTGCGCAAGGGCTGAATGTAGGAGGCGCGACTGGCGCAGGCGCAGGGGAAATTCTTGCATCAGGCAATATCCAAAGTACAGCCGGTATGATTCGCGGAAATTTTGTGGCTAGTGATGGGACAGTTTGCGCAAGCGGACAAATTCTTCAGCGCAGTGGCGCCGCCTGGGTGTGCGCAGCGCTTGCCGGGCCATGCAATGGCGCGGTGTATGAGCAACCTTCGGCGCTTTCAAGGGACGGCAATCGCGGAGGATATTTGAGCGCCCGTATTGAATGTCCTCCTGCAATGCATATCTGCACAACATCGGAGATTCTTGAAAGCATACAATGCGGCGCGTTTTCTGGAAATGATACCAACGGAGGAGCGCCGATGTGGATTAACAATCTTGCGCCATCTCTTCCAACGCCGACCAATGACTGTGGAGGTTGGACAACAAATGCAAGCGCCTCTGTAGGAGTGGTGTATACTTATAATGCGGCCGGAGGAGTGGCCGGCACTGCCGGATGCAATAGTGTACTTAAATTCGCCTGTTGTCAATGATATGACAAATGTAAAATTCAAAATGCAAAATGTAAAATTATTGTTACTGTTTGGAGCATTTTTAATTTCAGCGTCTTCAGCGCAGGCTCAAGTCAGTTATTGCGCGCCGGGAACAACTGCCTGCTCGCAAGGATGTACACTTGGCGTTAATTGTACCAGTTGCTGGAGCGCGCCGACATGTACGATTACTGGGCAAACCGCGCCCACTTGTGGATCATGTCAGTGTCCATCTGGCCAGATTGTTTGTGGAAGCGCGTGTCAGCTTCCGGCCGCAACTTCTGGCCAACCGTGCGATGCTGGGCAGGGGGCTGGATCAGGAACGTTTGATAGTTGTGGAGTATGTCAGGCAAATGCGCCGCGCTATGCTACCCGGCAATACTCATTTCCGGGCACTGCGGAAGACGGATATATTAATATCAAAGGAAATCTTCGCACTTCTTCTGATATGTATCTTACTTCTGGCAAAGCAATTCGGGTTGACGGAAGCGGTGCAACACCTACTATATTGAATATCGGAAATTTTACCGGCACAGGCGGGGTAAATGTGACTATCCTTGGCACACTTGCCCTTGATGCGCTTACCGCTGATCGCGTAACTGGAGATGAGCTTTGCATTGGCGTGGATTGCCGCACCAGTTGGCCTGTGGCAGAGGGAGGGGGACTAACTGGAAGCGGCACTGCCAACCAAGTGGCATTTTTCACCAGCGCATCAAACCTTGATTCTGATGCTAATCTTTTTTGGGATAACATAAATAAGCGGCTTGGCATTGGCACTGCCACTACCCCAGGCAGTACGCTTACGGTTCGACGCTCTGCCGCCGGAGTCGCGTTTGCGGTGCGCAATACCGGTGATAACGCTAACACATTCGCGATTACTGACACCGGATTACTTACTGTGGGCGTTGTGCCGTGGGCGCAGTTACGCGACATTCCTTCCGCATGCGCATCTGGCAAGTTTGTTATAGATATTGAAAGCGGTACTTGCGCTTTGCCAAGCTCCGCGGCTGAATCCGACCCAGTTTACCTGGCATGGTATAATAGCGCTAACCCCGGTATCTCCAATTTAAAAGTTGTCGGTGGCGGAGCTTTTGGCGGGTATACGCCGGATGCAACATGGAAGATAACCACGCCAAACATTTACATTGGTGATCCGGCAGTAGGTGGTACAATCATCGGCGCAGGTTCTGGCCAAAGCGCCGGAGATATTACCACGGATGGAAATCTTGTAGTAAAAGGTTGTTTTGGGGCAATTTATCGCGGGGGAACATTGAGTACATATCAAGGAAATGTAAGTTATACAGATCCGGTATTGGGAACTTTGAACGGCTATAAAGCCGTGAATGAAATTTGCAAAGATTCTGCGGGTATATTAAGTGGAAGCCATGTCTGCAGTGTGCAAGAAATTTTGGAAAGCATCAAATGCGGCGCAGCACTTCCGGGAACTGGCATTGTATGGGTGCAAGATGGCCCTCCTGGATTTACGGCGAACGTAAACGATTGTATTGGATGGACTTCCGCGGCTGGCGACTCTTATGGACGATACTGGGCGTTTGACGCAAATGGCGGCCAAGCATGGGTGCAACCTTGCAATGGTTTAGCCCGCGCGTTTGCTTGTTGCAAATAAATATGCGCAAAATTTCCATTTTTGTTATTTTATTAAGCGGGTCAGCTATTTTTGCGCTTGCAAACCCGGCCAATGCTCAGCGCAATACCACTTGCGCAACAAGTGGAGGTGGCCGTAATTGCACAAATGAGCAACCCGCCGGCCAGACTTGGTATTATTGCGGAGGCACATGCCGTTTGCTTCCTGCTGATCCCGGAGCGCCATTTTCTCTGAATTGCGCCTCCTGCGTTTGGCAATGCCCGTCTGGAACTACGCTTTGCGGTTCTACAAATACCTGCGTAACCAATCTTGCGTGTCCATCGGGCACTACATTTGATGCGTGTTCTAATAGCTGCTCAACCCCCTACATTCTTAGAAATCAATTAACGCCGCAGGCAGATACTTATCTCAAAATTACCGGCAACTTGGAAAGCACAAGCGGGGATTTATATTTGGCAAACACAAAAGCCATACGGATTGACGCAACCGGCGCAAGTGTTTTGAATTTGGGGAATTATACCGCGGCAGGAACGGATTTTAATTTAACACTTCACGGAAAACTGGAGACATCATTGACTTTACAAAATGTTGATCCAGTTTATGGCACAGATAAAGACCGCTGGCGACTGCGTTTGGATAATGCCGCGAATGATTTTCAGATTATGCGCGTACGTTGGCCTAGTGAAGTTACGAGAATGGAAGATATGGTAGCGTGGTTTGATTACACAACCGGCGGTTTAGGATCCTCATACAGTATTACTACCAAATCCATTTTGCCACAAGGAGGTGGTGCCCAAATACTTTTGTTAGGCGACATTGATGATACAATACGCGTATCGAACAATTTGCGCGTGGATGGAAGCGCGGTACTTGGAGCTGCAACTCCAGCCGCTACTGCGCTATTGGACCTCACTTCTACGACAAAAGGTTTATTGCCGCCACGCATGACTACTGCGCAAAGAAACGGCGTAGTTTCGCCAGCCGCTGGCCTGACCATTTATAATACTAGTACCAATGAACTCAATGTGTACAAAGGTGCGTCCGGGTGGCAGGCCGTTGGTGCTGCCGCAGCGGAAACTGACCCGATTTATACAGCATGGTATACTGGAGGCAATCCGACTTTACAGAGTTTATCTATAAGTAATCTTACTGTCACAGGCACTACCACAACTCCAACACTTTGTTTAGGAGTAAACTGCCGTGGTAGCTGGCTTTCCGCAGGCAAATACTTGACAATTAATGCGGGAACAAACACGATTTCCGCAGTTGATTCAGCCGGTTGTTTTGGTCCAAAATTTACCGGACTTACCACAAGTGCGGGTGTAGGTGGAGTAGTACCAAGTACAGGAAGTTTTGCCAGTGGACGAACTAACGGAGATATTGCCTTTAATAGCGTTCAACAATACCGTGCCGCAAATTCAGCGTGCGCTGCCGCGCATCCGGGCAGTCATCTTTGCACAACTGCGGAAATTTTAAATTCTATCAACTGTGAAAGTTCAACAGTACTAAATAGCGCGCTTGAGGAATCCTGGATTTCCAATGGCGCACCCGCTCTTCCAGCGCAAACCAACGATTGTCAGGGTTGGAATTACGGCGTGTTATCCGCATCATTTAATGGCGTTGCATGGGCATTTGGAACTGATGGCGGAGCCGGGTGGGCAAGAGCTTGTTCAGAGATAAAACCATTAGCATGTTGTCAATAATTTATGCCAATACCAACATTGAAATATAGGTTTATTTTCACAGTGATTGCGCTTGCGTTTGGAATTTTTGTTTTACCATCCGCAGGGTTTGCTTATGGTGTTTGCGGTGCGAATACGCTTCTGTATTGTACTGGGCCATGTCAGTCTGTCTCTACATGGACTTCATCATATAATTGCGCTTCTGGCGCAACGAGCGTGTGCGGAACAGCAACTGATTGGCGGTCAAACTCAAATTGTGTTGCCAAAGAATTTTCTTATAGCACAAGCAGTGGCGATGGTTCTTGCGCCTGTACTTGTCCAGCCGGATTTTCCACTAATTGCGGAACATATTGTTTAAATACTCCTGCCACATCATGTTACGGTTCAAATTGCACGGGTGGAATATGCAATTCCGGATACACCCGTAACTCGTGCGGACAATGCGTTCCCGCAACATACACTCCCACCTATCTTGATTACTATCAAACCCCGCAATCTGGCAGTATAAACATCGGTGGAAGTGCAACGGTTGGCGGAAATATTTATACTAACGCGATCTACTCCGGCGCCGGCGGCGCAGCAAATATTTGGATGGGGGATAGTGATGATACTTTGCAAGTGAATGGAAATATCACTATTGGCAGTAGCAAAAGTCTTACTCTTGGAAGTGTGGCAAGAACATCTTGGCCAATCGGACTTCCAGCAGGTACTTCCGGTCAAACGCTTCGGCACGACGGCACAAACTGGGTTGCCAATAGCATACTGTATAACAATGGAACTAATGTTGGCATTGGCACAACTACTCCCGGAACAAAATTGGATGTGGTAGGAACACTGAAAACGACCGGATTTCAATTGGGATCTTCCGCATCCGTCGGACAAGTTCTCACAACCGATGCCTCTGGAGTCGGCACTTGGCAAACGTCGCCAGCCACGATAGGCGGAAGCGGAACTGTAAATACGCTTGCAAAATTTACCGGAGGAACAGTGCTTGGTAATTCACAAATCGTTGATGATGGCGTAAATACTGGAATTGGCACCATGGCACCAGATACAAAATTACACATAACAGGTGGTAATAATGCGACATTAGCAAATGGATCAGGGTATGTAGTCATAGGAAATACTGCGGGAGGCAATGTTGTATTGGATAGTTGGGGAATGATGACGCGCAGTAATGGTGGAAAAGGGTTAATGTTTTTGCAAAATAATGGCGGTGATATTCTAGTTCACAATGCCCAAGGGGGAAGTTCAGTTTTTTCTATCAAGGATTCCGGTAGGGTAGGAGTTGGAACAAGTTCTCCAGAAGAGAAACTTGAGGTATGGGAGGGCAGTGCCGGCCCTACTCGTCTGCGTATCAGGGATATGGATGCAGGACAGAACCCAGAATTACAATTGTATTATGGGGGAACTAGTGGCAGTGATCATTGGGCGTTTTTCGTCGATAAAGCAAATAACAATTCATTGACAGTGTGGCAAGGGTCAGACATTTCTGGCACATCAATTATGGAACTTGATTCTTTGGGAAATTTAACAGTTATGGGAAATACTACAACAAACAATATCACTGCTGATAATCTTATAATAAATGCGGGTGGTGAAGTAATAGTGCCAGGTGGAATCCAAACATTGCCATCTTATACATTCACTGGCGATACCAACACCGGTATCTACAGCGGCAATGCGGATACTCTACGCTTTTCAACTGCCGGTGCGTCAAGATTAGAAATTAATTCAAGCGGTGATGTCACGATTAATAGCGGCAATGCACTAAAATTTACCACTAACAACGTTGCTGCGCCTTCCGCAACAGATAGTTTAGTTGGAACAAGACTACTTCTTTATCCCAATGCTGCGCCTTCGCATTATGCAATCGGCGTTCAATCTAGTAATATGTGGTTTAATTCGTATAGTGGTTATAAATTTTATAGTAATGTTCAGCAAAAAGCTGAATTAACTAATGAGGGGACGCTTGATTTGGAGGGTGGTTTGATCGCCGGGACAGGAAATAAAATCATTGTCAATACCGCTGGCGGACTTAAAATGGAAGAACTTGCAAACGAAGATTGGGATCAGAATGGTGATGGGAAGTTAATTATTGGGGTATTGGGTGGAGTTAGCTGTGCAAATGTCTGTGCTAGTCATGGCTTACCTTGTTGGGCCGCGTACACCTTAGCAGGTGCTGTGAGAGGATTATCAGGAGATGGTTGTTCCTCAACGAGTGGCTATGCATATTGTTGGTGTGGGTCATAGTAGTGTTTGAAGGAATTCTAGGACAGCGCGAAGTCAAGCTTTGCGCTGTTTTTGTGATACCGTCAAATTAGGAGGTTCTTAATGAAAAGAGCATTGACAATTTTGCTCGTGCTGGGCTGTGCGGACACCCGCTATCAGCCGAGCACCTCCCCAAACCCCTGCGGACGATTTGCGACGGCCGCACACAATCGTCCGCAACCGTCAACGCTCCTTCCGCTAATTTACCTTAGCCCGACTGAAATTCGCCCACGGCGAATTTGGGCGGGTCCGCCCTTTTTCCCAACCACTGCTCGTCTCCTCCCCGGAGCTCCGAGCAGCTTTCATTTTTTTCATCATACTATTGTGCCACCCACCTCGCGACCACCAATTTGCTATGCGGACAAAACGCGACGGTCGTCGCAAATCGTCCGCACCAGCCAACGCCCATTGCGCATTTTGCACATTTTTTCATTGCTTTTTTGTTTTTGTGAATGTGCTATACTGATTTACTATGGTATCTCATCTCTATAACTCATATATTAAGCGCAAGGAGAGATTTTCGGCTGGTTATCATAATTTGTACAATTCTCTTCCATTCAACACATAACAAAAATCTCACGATCGTGAGATTTTTGTTATAAACTGCCGCGAAGTCATTAGCGCACGCCAGCTGACTTTCGCAAATTATTCACTCCATAATATCATGCGCGAAAAGGAGGTTGTGGATAAGTCTATTTCAATATGCATATCAAATGTGATACGATGGCCACACTTATCAATAACAAAAAAGTCACGATCGTGAACTTTTTGCGATAGATTATGGCGCAGCGTTTAAAGAATTCAAAGCAAAAGTCCGCGAAATCGCAATCCAATGCCAGCCGCGCATCTAGGAGTCGTATGCTATCATCTGCCCGTGTGTATCTTCAGGATTTTGCGCACGAGTTCTCGGTTTTTACCGGTGCGATATCAGGACGGCATCCTATGGGTTTTGCTGAGTACGAAGATAAGTTGGTCGCGCAAGAGGCGCGTGAGCGCAAAGCGCGACTTTACGAATTAAGGCGGCGCAAATGGATTGAAACAAAAAAGATAGGGGAGCGCTTGCTTGTGCGGCTTACAAAACAGGGCTGGCAACGCGCCCTTCGCGACCAAATTCGCTGTACTTCCGTAAAATGTAAAGACGGAATTTGCATTGTGGTTTTTGATGTGCCGGAATCCGAGCGACATGTTCGCGATGCCCTGCGCGAGATTTTGCAAAGTTGTAATTTTACAATGCTGCAAAAAAGCGTGTGGGTGAGCCGCAAAGATATTATCAAGCCGCTTTGCGCGCTTTTGCAGGGCGCGAAGCTTGAGCGCTGGGTTCGCATATTGGTTGGCAAAGAGCTTACAAGTTCATTTCTTAGGCGCACTATTACGCGCGCTCAAGCATCCACCGCATCCGCGATTGCAACAAAAAAGTCACGATCGTGAACTTTTTGTTATGCATTAAATTGCACGATAATTTCCATCTACGGGTTTTGTGATAGGTTTTATGAAATTTATGAGTGTGATATACTGCGAATGATCTATGTTCAAGCTTTATAATTCCTATACCAAGCGCAAGGAGGGGTTTCGGCCCGCCCATCAAGTGGGCGAGGCTCGCCTCCGGCGGCCGCTAAAGGATAAGCAGGTGGGGATGTATAATTGCGGGCCCACGGTCTATGACTATGTGCATATTGGAAATTTGCGCGCGTTTTTGTTTGCCGATATTTTGCGGCGGTATTTGGAATATCGTAGATACAAAGTGAAACAGGTGATGAATATTACTGATGTGGGGCATATGGTTGCCGATGGTGAAAATGGTGAGGATAAAATGTCCGTGGCAATGCGTCGAGAGGGTAAAGGGCCGGCGGAAGTCGCGCGTTTTTACGAAAAAGCATTTTTTCAAGACATCAATACGCTCGGTATCAAGCCAGCCTGGAAATATCCGCGTGCCACTGAGCATATTCCGGAGATGATCGCGCTAATTAAAAAATTACTCAAACGCGGGCATGCGTATTTGGTGGCGGAATCTGCACCACCCCTAACCCCTCCTCCACAAGGAGGGGAAACGAATCAATTTCCTCCCCTGCCCGAGGGGAGGTTAGGAGGGGTGGGAGCTTCTGTTTATTACGACTTATCTACTTTTCCAAACTACGGCAAACTTTCCGGAAACAAAGTAGATGATCTCATTCCCGGAGCACGAGTGGATGTTATTCATGAAAAACGCAATCCGTATGATTTCGCGCTGTGGATTTATAAACCGGAGCATGTTTTAAAATGGAGTGCGCCATGGGGCGCGGGATATCCGGGCTGGCATTTAGAGTGTTCTGCAATGTCCATGAAATATCTTGGGCAAACGCTTGATATCCACACAGGCGGCGAAGATAATAAGTTCCCGCATCATGAGTGCGAGATCGCGCAGTCAGAGGGCGCAACCGGCAAGCCATTTGCGCGCTATTGGTTGCATGTCAAACATTTACTGGTTGATGGCAAAAAAATGTCAAAATCGCTGGGAAATTTTTATACTCTGAAAGATTTACTGCAAAAAGGATATTCAGCGCGCGCGATTCGTTATGCGCTTATTTCAACGCACTATCGGGAAACTCTGAATTTTACTTTGGAAAGCGTGAAGGCGGCGGAGAATGCGTTGCAAAGGGTGGATGAGGTGGTGGATAGGTTGCATCCCCCCTCACCCCAACCCTCTCCCGCACGGGGAGAGGGAGTAAAGCGCATTCCCTCGCCCTTCATGGGAGAGGGGCAGGGTGAGGGTTTTGCGCGATTGGTCGCACGCACCCGCAAGGATTTTATTGCCGCCATGGATGATGATTTAAATGTTTCAAAGGCGCTGGCAGTGATGTTTGAATTGGTGAAAAAAATCAATAAAGTAATGGATAGACCCTCACCGGTCCTTCGGACACCCTCTCCCGAAGGGGTCGAAGACGGGCCGAGCGAGCGCAGGCCCCGGGGAGGGGTGGGTGAGGGGTTGAAATTGCTGATGGAATTTGATGAGGTGCTGGGATTGGGGATTGGAAAAAGTGAAAAGCGCACTGTGCCAGAAGAAATTATGAAATTAGTGCAAGAGCGTGAAAAAGCGCGCAATAAAAAAGATTTTGGCCGTGCTGATGCGTTGCGTAAAGAAATTGCAGAACATGGCTATATTTTGGAAGACACAGCGCAAGGTCCGAGGGTGAAATTAAAATAGAAGAGCCGCCGCGAGGTTGAGCCAAGCGGCGGCGTGCTAAAGAACGGATCTCAGCGCAAGCGCTATAGGTGCTTGAGTTCTGCGCGGATTGCGATGAGCGGCTGTCCTGTTGGGAAGGGCTTTGGAACAAAGGTCGTGATGATTCCTTCATGAAGGAGATCACGCCCTCCTTCCTCATACCCACGATGGGTGTTGAAGCTACTGCGCCGCGGCGATTGATGGCTTGAGCACGGCGCGGAAATCGCCAGTCGTAAATGGCTTGGGAATGAAGCCGGCGATGAGCGCCCTCAGCTCATCGGTTAGCAAGTGACTGTCAGCGCCCGACATCACGAACACTCGTAGATCTCTGTATTCCTTGAGTGCTTCAGCGACGATTGCACAGCCATTTTCACCATTGAGTCCGATGTCGCTTACCAGAATATCAAATGGTTCGCCCTCTGCTTTGGCCTGCGCAAGTGCCGTACGGACTGCGCTTCCGAAGCCGTGCTCGCCCGCCTCAATGATGGTAACGACCGTGTATCCGTCTGCCTCAAGGATACCCTCAAGGATGCGTAGGACTACTCTTGCCACCATCGGCTCATCATCTACAACGAGGATGTTTAGCAGTCTTTTTTCCACGTTTCCTCCAATGTACAAGTCTGGCTCTATTTAAGCACACTAAGAAGAGTTTGTCAACTCTTCTTGTTTTGTTTTTGTATTATTAAAGCCATTTTTTCTTTTTGAATATCCCAATTACCACAAGCGTGCCAAGCATCATCAGCCCAAGAATCGCCCAAAAATCATACAGTTTGCCAATAAGCGGTGTTGAATATGCAGGAATAATGAAAAGATTGGAAAATAAAGTCAACCCCAAAAGAATAATGGAAAAAATTGTAAGCGTTTTCATGATATCATTCAGACGGAGCGAAAGCAGGGTAGAGTGAGTATCTTGCACTGCATCAATGGCGCTATTATATGTTTCAAGGTGATCCCAGATTTCTTTGGTGTGATCAATTAGACGATCATAGGTATGCAAAGAATCGTCAGACACTTTCATGTAATGTGGTAAAAGATTTATGAGGCGTCGCAAGAGATCACGATGCGGCTGCATGGCCTTGCGAAAGGTGACAACATTATTTTTAAGGCGCAAGATTTCATAGACAGTTTCTTTGGTTCTGCCATGGAGTACTTTTGTGTGCAAAGTATCGATGTCATTTGAAATATGAAAGATCATGGGGAAGCAGGCATCAAAAAGCTCGTCAAGAAGCTGGGAAATAAAACGCGTTGGATCTGCCATAAGATCGTCGCGATGATCCGGTTTTAGCTCCAGGAGCTGGAAGAAATTTTTAAGGTCCATAAAACTATTTTCATGAACAGTAATAACCTTGTTTTTGAAAATGAAAAAATCAATTTCTTGCTGTTCTATTTCGCGAGTTTTTTGGTTAAAAAGCGGGAAAACAAAGATTGCAAAAATATACTTGCGATCAAGCCGCGGCACTACTTTGGGGCGCTGGATAGGCGGCAAACAATCCTTAAGATCAAGCGGGTGCAAATTATAGGCCTTTTCCAAGTATTGCAGTTCTTCCCCGCTCGTTTTAACCGCATTTATCCATTGATAGCGTTTTCCTTTCAGGGTGTGGATAGTTGATGGCGTCATAGATATATCTCATTATAGCAAACTATGGTATACTTTACTAATTATTAAGGTAGTCGCCGCTCTTTAGGCGGCGCGCAGGCTAAAGACCTGCGGCTACATATGGCACAAGTAGTCGCCGCTCTTTAGGCGGCGCGCAGGCTAAAGACCTGCGGCTACATATGGCACAAGAAGAAAAACCAAAAATAGTCCCAACTGAACAACCGCCGGAAATAGAAAAAATTCCTGAAGCGCCAAAAGAGGCGCCTGTCCTTGAGGTTCCAATGGAACGTCCGCCTGCGGAAAAAGAATTGCCGGCAAAAGCGCCGCCGCCAATTGCGCCGGCAGTGTTGCCGCCGGCAGTACCAGCAGATCCAGTGCTTAAGCAAATTGAAACAATCCTTGCGGAGGATTTGGAAGAGGTTTATGCGCAACTTCCGCCAGAGCTTAAGCCAAAGTTTAAGGTCAAGGGCGAGGAAGTCGCGAGCGCAATTCGCACTATGATGGCAACTGCCAAGATTAAAGCGCGCAAAGTATTAAAGCTCATTGCGCAGTGGCTCAAAATTATTCCGGGTGTGAACAAATTTTTTCTGGAACAAGAAGCCGCGATCAAAGCGCAGAAAATTATGGCTGTCGCGCAGGAGGAGAAGGAAGTATGATGCCAATATACGAATTTCATGCCAATCTACAAATTGCAAATTCGTATTTGTAGATTTGAATAAGATTTGTAGATTTGCATTACATTTATGCTACAGTTCGCAATCAATATCACTCCGCCGGAAATACCATCCGCCGGATTTATCACGGCAGGAATTATTGTGGGATTTTATGGTGGCATTATTGCGGCCGTATTTGCCGCGCGCGCGGCATTGCGCTTTTGGTATAAAAAAGCCATTGGGCTTAAAAAAACTATTCTTCTTGTAAGCGTGCCAAAGGAGGCCGCTGAGAAAAAATCAGAACTTGAAAAACAAAAAGCGCTCCAAGAGATTCAAGAGGATATCGCGGTCGGGGAAAAATTATTTGCCGCAATCGGCGGTCTGCGAGCGGAGCGTGGAATTATCGCTTGGTTTTTAGGGCGTTCTGATCTTTTTTCATTTGAGATTGTTGTGAAGGGCGGATTAATTTGGTTTTATGTCGCGACCCACCCCAAATATAAAGATTATGTTATACAGCAAATCCAAGCGTTGTATCACAATGCTCAAGTTGAAGAAGTTGAGGACTATAATATTTTTACTTCCAAAGGCGCGATTGCCGGCGGCTATCTCACGCTTAAGCGTCCAACACTTTTTCCACTCAAAACTTATCGCAAACTTGAAGCTGATCCGCTTGATGGCTTAGCAAACGCGCTTTCACGTATTGATAAAGCAGATGGCGCGGCTATTCAGTTTGTCGTACGCTCCGCGCGCAAAAAATGGCGCAAGTACGGCGCAAAAGTTGCTATTGAAATGCAAAAAGGAAAAAGCGCGCATGAGGCAATGGCATCTATTTCAATATTTAAAGGATTTAGCAAAGCGTTTAAGACCAGTAAAAAAGGCCCGGGTGGAGCGCCAGCTGAGGAGCAATCAAAAAGATTTTTGTCAGCCATGGAGCAGGAACAGCAAAAAGCAATTCAGGAAAAAGCATCAAAAGCCGGGCTGGACATGAATATCCGGGTGATAACCGCGGCAAAAACCGGAACACAAGCGCATGAATATCTAAAAAATATAATGAACGCGTTTGTGCAGTATGATTGGTTTGAGTATGGAAACAGTTTTGGGAAATCCTATCCGCGCTTAACTTCGTTTATTGCGCGCGATTTTATTTATCGCGGCTGGCGTCAAAAGCGCCGCGTAACACTGGGCGCGGAAGAGGCGGCCTCGGTTTGGCATTTGCCGCTGCCTACCACTGAGACGCCGAATATCCGCTGGCTTCTCGCGCGTAAAGCGCCTGCGCCGGTAAATGTCCCCAAAGAAGGAATTACACTTGGCTACAATCGCTACCGCGGCATTGATACAGTGATAAAACTCAAACGCGATGATCGCCGGCGGCATCTCTACATTATCGGTAAATCCGGAACAGGAAAATCTGTGTTTATTGAAAATCTGGCAATTCAGGATATTCGCGCTGGCGAAGGCGTATGTGTGGTGGATCCGCATGGTGATTTGATTGAGCATATTTTGGCCGCGGTGCCCAAAGAACGGATTGATGATGTGATTATTTTTGATCCTTCGGATTTGGAGCGGCCGGTGGGGCTTAATATGCTGGAGGCAAAAGACGAAGGCACTAAGGATTTTGCCGTGCAGGAAATGATCGCGATTTTTTACAAACTATTTCCTCCAGAAATGATTGGTCCGATGTTTGAACATAATATGCGCAATGTGATGCTCACGCTCATGTCAGATCCCAATGAAAATGGCACCATTGCGGAAATCCCGCGCATGTTTTCCGACGCGGATTATCAAAAGTTCTGGGTGGCCAAGCTTAAAGATCCGGTAGTGCGCGCGTTTTGGGAAAAAGAAATGGCAAAAACCAGCGATTTTCATAAATCAGAAATGCTTGGTTACTTAATTTCAAAAGTCGGTCGATTTGTGGAAAACGCGATGATGCGCAATATTATTGGCCAGCAAAACTCCGGCTTTGATATTCGCGAAGTCATGGATAAAAAGAAAGTGCTTTTGGTAAATCTTGCCAAAGGAAAAACCGGAGAGGTGAACTCCAATTTGCTCGGGCTTATTATTGTATCAAAACTGCAGATGGCGGCTCTTGGCCGCGCGGATTTGCCAGAGGCGGAGCGGCACGATTTTTATCTTTATATTGATGAGTTTCAAAACTTTATTACTGATTCTATTGCCACGATTTTATCTGAGGCGCGCAAATACCGTTTGTGTCTTATTATCGCGCACCAATATATGGGACAACTGTCTGGCGGAAAAGAAGGCGGACAAGATACCAAGATTCGTGATGCCGTGCTTGGAAATGCCGGGACCATGTCGTCATTTCGCATCGGCGTTGAAGACGCGGAAGTTATGGCAAAAGAATTCGCGCCGGTATTTAATGAGTATGACATGATCAACATTGAGCAATATACGGCATACATAAAATTGTTGGTGGACAATCAATCAACCAGGCCGTTTAATATGCACACTTATCCGCCCATAAAAGGCGATCCAAAAATTGCCGAAGCAATAAAACAACTTTCGCGCCTGAAATACGGCCGCGATCGCGCGATTGTGGAAGCAGAGATTTTGGAACGCTCGCAGTTGGGCGAGCCGGAGCGAACTGCCGGACCTTTGGTAGGGGAGCGCGGATTATGATTCTTCTAACAGTTTTTTACGGTGTTTTCCTTTTGGGAATTGGTTTTTTAGGTTTTTCCATGCTTTCGAGTTTGCGCGCGGAGGCGCCGTATGTTCCAACCGGAAGGCGAGATTTGAAAAAAATCCTGGAAGCGGCGGAAATTAAACCCGGCGAAGTATTTTATGATTTAGGAAGCGGTGATGGCCGTGCTGTGCGCGCGGCGGCGCGTTTGGGTGCGCGCGCTGTGGGATTTGAACAGTCGTGGTTGCTGGTTTGGTGGTCGCGGCTGTGGTGGCGCACTGCCACCACCCGGCAGTGTGGATTCGGAAGGAACGCAAGGGTCCTCTTTCGGCCTTCGGCCTGCAGACGCTCCCAATCCTTCCTCACCACACCGCCGAGCGTTGGCAGTGCTTCTTTTTTAAAAAAGAATTATTTACGGGAAAATTTGTCTGATGCGGATGTGATTTTTTGTTATTTAATGCCCAAAGCCATGGAACATTTGAAGGAAAAATTTGAAACCGAACTTAAGCCCGGTACGCGTATTTTTTCCCGTGCTTTTAAAATTCCGGGCTGGACGCCGCAGGCGCGTTTACAGTTTTCCCGCCGCGCCCCGCCGGTGTATGTGTATGTGAAAGAGTAGCACACATTGCAAAATGGGAGACGTTGCGATGCGTTGAAAATATGCAAAAACCGTGATTGTCAACTATTCACGATCGTGATAAACTGACAAGCAGTGAAGCACCCCAAAATTGAGCAAAAAAATATGAGTCTGAAATTAAAACTAAAACAGTGGGAAATTTCACTGTTGGAATGGGAACTTGCGCATCCTCAGGAAGAGAGTGTGCATGTGTCGCGTACTCGCAAGTGGACAAGCACTGGGCTTGGCCCCGAAGTCTATGCCGCGGAGCAACGCTATTGGACGCGCAAGAAATTGGTGGCCAAGCAAAAAATGCTTGCCCAGCGCCTCGCATACCTAAAGCGACATCATTATTTGGAGCGCGTTAAGGAAGCGGATCACACTTTTGAAAAACTGACCGCGCGCGGAAAGTTTGAAGTATTGCGCCTTCAGTTCGCGCTGCATATGCAGGCACAGCGTCACAAACCATGGAATGGAAAATTTTATTTGGTGGTATTTGATATTCCGGAAACAATGCGCCGATATCGCGATTTTTTCCGAAAACTGCTGAAAAGCAACGGTTTTAAGTTCTTGCAGTTGAGCGTGTGGATGACGCGCTATGACCCGCGCCCGGCGCTTGACGATATAGTGCGTTATCTAAAATTGCAGATACATTATGAACTAATGGAAATTGATTGCGGCGGTTGCAGCCCGCGCGTGCAACGGAAGATTAGGTAGTTTGTGCGAAAATCTCCAAAAATGTGATTGTCAAATACTCACGATCGTGATAAACTGACAATCAGTGCCGCATGTGATTTGCGAGTTTTTGTGACAGGATAAAAAACTTTCTAAATTAAAAGAAGCGCGTCCTGCGAAGCAGGCGCGCCTAGAAACCTTCTTAACGAACGCCCAAGGTTGAACCGTCGTACTCCAGTCCCTTGGGTTGGATGACCACTTTCTTTTCTTCGCCGCGCTTTTCGATGTGGCCGGCGCGCATGGCTTTGAAATCGCACTGCTCGGCAAGTGTGATTACCTGTTCCACATCGGCCGTTGGTACATAAAGCGCAAAACCCGCGCCCATGTTGAAGTTGCCGTACATCTCTGTGTCGTTTACCGGACCGCACTCCTGGATGAAGCGAAAGATCGGCTGGGGTTCCGGGATTTTTTCCAGCAGATACACGAACGGTTCGCGCGCGCGCATGAGCTTGCGCCAGCCGTGTCCGGTGATGTTCACCGTGTAGTGTATACTCACGCCATGGTTGAGGCAATCCTCAACAAGTGCGACGTAGATGTATGTCGGATCCAGCAGTGCCTCACCGTATGTCCGCCCATCAGGAAGCTGAGTGAGATATCCTTCGGGCAAATTGTCGGCAATCGTCCGCGCCATCGTGAGGCCGTTCGCGTGAATCCCGGAACTCTCGACAAGAACGATCGCGTCGCCGTGTTGGATTTTGCTCGGTGTGATGAGTCGTTCTTTAGGCTGCACCAGGCCGATCGCCGAACCGGAAAGTACCACTGCTTCGGGTACCACTACACCCTTGAGTGTTGGTGTTTCACCGCCGCCCCAGACACAGCGGGCGAGTATGCACGCTTGTTTCCATCCATGGATTAGATCACTACAACGTCGCGTGTCTTGGAACCAATCGGACGCGCCAACCGCAAGATGCATCGCCACCGAAAGCGGCAGAGCACCAAGCGTGATCATATCGTTTACGATCATCGCCACAGTGTCCTGTGCAATCTGGTCGTAATAGGACTTGCCGGTGAGTTTGTACATCGCGTCGGCAACGAGATTCTTCGTACCCAGCCCTTCCTCAACATGGGCAAGGAAACGGTCACCGGCGTCGATGAGGTACGCGCTCTCACCGCGACTCATTAGAACTTCCGATAAACCGAGTCGAGCGACGTTGATTGCTGTTTCCATCGCGGCAAGTTGTGCCTCGCGCTTGAACGGATCCATGGCATCGTAGTCCACACCTGTACCGGCGTAGGTTATTGCCTGTTTCTCGCTCATAGTCGCACTCTTTCTCCTACTTGTGCGTGGATTTGAGTCAATGATCTACTAGCCAGCCCCATGATATTAACATAATTCCTTACAGTTGCAAAATGCGTGGTGCCGTGGTACGCTGTAAATAGACAAATACCCATACAAAATATGCCAAACAAAAATGATGAGCTTGCCTTACAGCTTGCGGAATTTCGAAAAAAAATTGATGCGGCGCAGAAGATGATGGAGCAGGGCGATGTAGAGCAAGCTGAGGCATTCATAGCTGATTTGCGCGCGCACAGTCATGCCACGCAACCCACCCCAGTGCCGGATGGGAGTCGTATAATTGAAGGCGTGTTTGACGGACAGCGCATGATTGGCGCGGACGGAAAACAGTATTTAGTGCCGCCAAATTATGCGTCGAAGTCAAAGTTGGTGGAGGGTGATATGATGAAGCTCTCTATAACTTTGCAAGGCGCGTTTATTTATAAACAAATCGGACCTATTGAGCGCAAACGAGTGGCATGCACGCTCACCAAAGATGGCGAGGGATTGTGGCATGCAACTGATGGCGTGCATGAATGGCGCCTTTTGACTGCGGCAGTAACATTTTTTAAAGGCAAAGCCGGAGATGAGGTAATTATTTTCTTGCCAGGCGATGCTCCCTCAAAATGGGCAGCAGTGGAAAACATTATTGCAAAATAATCTATGGCATTAGCACTCTATCGCAAATATCGTCCCCAAACCTTTCGGGAAATTACCAATCAGAATCATGTCAAAATAACTCTTGAGCGAGAGGTTGCGCAAGAAAAGGTAGCACACGCCTACCTTTTTTCAGGTCCGCGAGGAACGGGAAAGACTTCGCTCGCGCGCATTTTGGCAAAAGCAGTGAATTGTCAGGGCTTAGCCCTGGACGCAAAAGGGCTAAGCCCTAGACAAAATGGTGAGCCGTGCAATAAATGCGAGGCATGCAATACTATTACGGAGGGACGTGCGCTGGATGTTATTGAAATTGACGCCGCTTCATATACCGGCGTAGATAATGTGCGCGAAACCATTGTTGAAACGGCGAAATTCGCGCCCTCGCGCCTTAAGTGCAAGGTATTCATTATTGATGAGGTGCATATGCTCTCAAATGCGGCCTGGAACGCGCTTTTGAAAATAATGGAGGAGCCTCCCGCGCATGTTATTTTTGTACTGGCCACAACCGAGGTGCATAAAGTTCCGGCAACGATTCTCTCACGCTGTCAGCGATTTGATTTTCATCGTATTCGCCCCTCTGACATGGTTGCGCGGTTGAAATTTATCGCGGCGCAGGAAAAAGTAAAAGTTGCAACGCCAGTGCTTCAATCTGTGGCGCGATTTGCCGAAGGGTGCGTACGCGACGCTGAAAGTTTGCTGGAGCAATTATTTTCATTGGGAGAAAAGGAAATTACCGAAGATGTGGCATCACTGGTACTTCCGCGCACTTCCATGCCGCTCGCGCTGGATTTACTGGAGTGTATAAGCGCGGGTGAGGTTAGACGCGCGCTTTTGCTTATCGGGTCGCTTACGGATCAAGGGATAGATCTTCCGCAATTTTCCAGCGACTTGCTGGAATTGTTGCGCAATGTGCTTCTGATTAAAAATGGCGGCAAGGACATGGTGGTTTCCGCGACAGACGCGTCCACATTTGAGCGTTTGGAAAAAATTAGCGACGGCTGGACAATGCCGCGGATACTCTTCATCGTTGATACATTTGTAAAAGCCAAACAAGGACTCAAGGGCGCAACCATTCCGCAATTGCCATTGGAGATTGCTGTAGTGGAGGCGGGGGAGGAAGGGCGCGCCGGTCAGCCGGAAGATCTGCCTCGAACACGCGTCGGCGCAACATTTACCCTGTACGATGACTCATCTCGCCGCGCTCCCGCTCGCCCCGCCTCAACGACTCCATTAAAAGAGACCCAGATTTCGGCGGGGCTGCGCGAGGGTTCTCGGCAGTCCTCCCAGCCGCCCGTCGCGCCAAAAGTGAAGAGGAATGAAAATAACAATGCGGTATTATCTTTGCAAGATCTCCAGGCCAAATGGCCGGAGGTGTTAAAGCGCGCGCAAGAAGAGAATCATTCACTGCCATTTTTGCTTTCCACAAGTGAACCAATGCGGATGGAAGGCGATACCATTCATGTTGGCGTGCAATATCCGTTTCATTGCGATAAATTAAATGAGCCAAAATCCCGTGCGGTACTTGAAAAGATTGTAAGTGATGTATATGCCATGCCACTGCGCATCCAAGGGGTAATTTCCGCCCGGCCGTCTGAAAAAGATAATTCAGTGGAGGATGTTTTAAAAACACTTGGCGGGCGACTTGTTGGATAACAGTGAAAATATGAAAAGTTCTTTAGTCCAATTTCATAGTTTAAAGTTTCAAAAAAAGAAATTTCGCGCGCTAGTTGCCAAACATTTTGGTCCGCAAGATCAAAAGAAAATAATAGATGCGTTTATTTTTGCGGAGCGCGCGCACACTTTACAGCGGCGCGATGAGGGAGACGCCTACATTATTCATCCAATTAGAGTTGCAATTACGCTTCTTGATAATATAGGAACTTGGGATAGTGATATTGTAGGTGCCGCGCTTTTACATGACGTAATTGAGGATTGCGGCGTGCGACGCGCAACTCTGCAAAAACGTTTTGGAAAACGCGTTACCCACTTTGTTGAAGCTCTTACGCGTAGAAGAGAAAAAGGAGAAACCGAAGTTGAGAAAGAAAAACGCAAGATTGCAAAACTCAAAACATTGCAAAAATATCCGTTTGAAGTGCAACTAATCAAATGCGCGGATATTCTTGATAATTTGCGATGCGCGGCGGACGTGCCGTGGTGGGCCTGGACTCCTATTGCGCGAAAAAAATTTCCGCGATGGCGCCGCGAATTTCATGTCGCAGCGGAATTCGCGAAAAGTGTTCATCCTATTTTATATCGTGAAATACGCGACGCGCTTCGGCTGTTTGAAGTAAAACGAATGGTGCGCGGCCTTGTACGCCTCGGGTTTTAAATGTTATACTAAATGGGGAATCATATGAATGTAAAATGTAAAATGAAAAATGTAAAATTATTGCGCCTCGCTCAGTGTGCATTTTTAATTTTTAATTTTACATTTTTAATTCAATTTGCACAGGGCGGTGAATTTGAGGTTGATTTGGGACTGCGTTTCGAAGATATTTTGATAGTGCCAGCCTTACCTATTGCTGGACAAACTGCGCGTATATACGCGACCGTGCATAATTTTGGAACCAAAGATGCTTTAGGAAAAGTTTCATTTTATCAAGGGCCATTTCTTATTGGTCAGTTACAGATTGTATCTGTTAAGGCGCAAGGATTTGCCGATGAAGTATTTATTGATTTTACGGTGCCGGACGGCCCATTTAATATCTTGGTCAAATTAAGTGAAATATCTCCTGCCGACCAAAATTCAGGCAATGACGATACAGTGACTCCGCTTAAAGAACCGCTCCCGGATCAAGATCATGATGGGATTATTGATGAACGCGATAGTTGTATTTCAGTTGTAAATGCGGACCAAGCAGATCACGATGGAGATGGACGTGGAGATGCGTGTGATCCGGATTCTGATAATGATGGACTCGCAGATATTGACGAAGTCGCGCGCGGATTAAATCCGTTGAATCCCGATACTGATAATGATGGTATGATTGACAGTAAAGATCCGCATCCTCTCAAAGCCGATCCTTCGCCGCTAGCAAAGAAAGATACGCCGGTAAAAGTCGCAAAAGTTACAGAGACGCAAAAATCACAGTCTGGCGGTGCGGCAGTGGAGGGTGCAAAAAATGATAATGCAGCTTCGGAAACTATGGTAGACACGCGCAGTACACCTGAGGCATCAGCTCCGCTTGCCACAGCAGTGCTGGATAAGGAAGATTCTGTACGCGCGGAAGAAGAATCAATTATTTCAGCTGAATACGCGACTATAATTACGCCGCAGACAAAAATTCCGAAAATACCGCGCGGAGGTTTTTCAAAGCTTTGGGTTGCAGCCGTATTTTCTACAATATTTGCAGGCGTATTTTCATTTTTAGCGCTGCGTATGAAAACTCCCAAAGAATGAAATGCCAATCTACGAATTTCATGCAAATCTACAAATCGCGAATTTGTATTTGTAGATTTGAATAAGATTTGTAAATTTGCATTGTCGTGGTTCAATGGTTCAATTCTAAAATAGAAAGCATTGCAGGTGCCGCGGTAATTTTGGCCGGGGCATCTTTCGCATCTAAAATTTTAGGGCTGCTGCGCAATCGCGTGCTTGCTGGCGCGTTTGGCGCTTCAGATACGCTGGATGCTTATTATGCCGCCTTCCGCATTCCGGACGCAATTTTTCAGTTTGTGGTCTTAGGCGCGCTCTCGGCCGGGTTTATTCCGGTATTTATGGAGTTGATGGCGCACACCCCCTCACCTCAATCCTCTCCCTCAGGGAGAGGGCAGGGTGAGGGCAATTCTCAGTGGCAAGTGGCTTCAACCGTGCTAAACGCGCTCGTCATAATTCTTGCCGTTTTTGCCACGGTCTTTGCAATTTTCGCTCCACAGCTTCAAATGCTTATTGCCCCCGGATTTAATGGCGAAAAACTCGCGCTGACCATACAATTCGCGCGCATCATGGCGCTTAGCCCTATTTTTTTGGGAATCTCCGCGGTATTTTCCGGAATTTTGCAATCCTATCGCCGTTTTGTAATTTACGCGCTGGCCCCGCTTTTTTATAATGTAGGCATAATTTTCGGCGCGCTTTGGCTTGTGCCGATTTTTGGAGTTTTGGGATTGGCACTTGGCGTTGTAATAGGCGCGCTAATGCACATGGCCGTGCAAATTCCAAATGTGCGCCGTGTTGGATTTCGCTGGCGGCCTATTTTAGATTTAAAAAGCCAAGCCGTACGCAAAATCGGAGTGCTTTCCATGCCGCGCTTGCTTGGTTTGGCTGTAACTCAAGTCAATTTATTCGCGATTACACTTTTAGCTTCAAAATTGTCTTCCGGAAGTTTGTCAATATTTAATCTGGCAAATGACATTCAAAGCGTACCCATAGGACTTTTTGCGATTTCCCTTGCCACCGCCGCGTTTCCGGCCTTTTCCGAATTTGCCACGCGTAAAGATAACGATGGATTTAGAAAAAGTTTTTCTTCTACGGCGCGCCTCATTTTGTTTTTAACCATTCCATTTGCCATCCTGCTTTTGCTTTTGCGGGCCCAAGTTGTACGCGTGCTTTTGGGGTCCGGAAAATTTGATTGGGCAGATACTATAGCTACCGCGGACACGCTTGCATTTTTTAGCTTAAGTTTGTTTGCCCAGGCGCTATTGCCCCTTTTGGCACGCGCATCCTACGCATTGAAGGATACATTGTCGCCGCTTCTGGCCGGTGCCGCAGGAGTCGCGGCCAATGTCATACTCGCTTTGTATTTTCGCGGACCTTTTGGGATTGCCGGGTTGGCGCTTGCGTTTTCATTCGCGATGCTTATAAATTTAGGGATACTTTGGCTTATGCTTCGTGCGCGTCTGCGCTCGCTTGACGAGGCGCAAATTGTTCCCGCGCTTTTTAAAATCTCCGGAGCGGCGCTGGCCATGGCACTTGTCGTGCAGGCCACAAAGTATTGGCTTGCCCCGCAAGTGAATATGCAAACCGGGGTAGGAGTTTTAACGCAAGGATTTGTCTCGGGCACCCTCGGTCTTACTGTATTTTTAATTACCGCGCTGGCCATGGGCTCAGACGAAGCCCGCGCCATTAAGAATGCTTTTACCAAGCGCCTTTTCCGCGGGAAAGATGTCCGGCCAGTGGAAATCGTGGAGCCCCGCGGATGATACGTGGGGCGGGATTGACAAAATAGGGTAAGAAGCGCAGGGTGGAAGTAGTTCCTAGGAGGAAAAATCATGCAATCACGGCCAAGGCGCACTCTCTATCAAGATAGGACATGGCTTAAGGTGCGGCTAAAGCGCGGCTTGACCGCGCCTCAGATTGCAAATCAGGTCAAAGTCAGCACGCCTACCATAACACGATGGATCGCGATTCATGACCTTGTTGGATGTTCCTTGCGCGCGATTTGTCGCAATTATCTGAACAGACGCGCGCGGGCAACCTATGCCAATAGAGCGTGGCTTCGCGCAGAACTTGCGGCAGAACACACCTACAAAGAGATTGCCAAAAAGGTAGGCGTTTATCCGCTTACCATTGCCAATTGGGCCTTGCGGTTCAAGTTGGCTAATGGGCACCTTTCTCATACTGCCACTTGTACCTACGCCAATCAGAAGTGGCTGGCCGCCCAGATTGCGCGCGGGTTTCTTGATAGGCAAATTGCTCACGAAACCGGCGTAACAGCTCACACTATAGAATATTGGCGCAAGCAGTTTGGCATCAGGTGCCCGCCGCGGCAGCGACCACCGAGAAATCTGAAGGAGCGGCGTGCTTTTGGGACGTGGCTTGCGCCGCGCCTGCATCGCTTAGCGCTCCCGGAGACACAAGGCGCTGCCCTTTGCGCGTATTACGCAGTAAACGGCACTTTCTGTGAGCAGAAGCAATTGGCACAAGAGCAGGGAGTGACTCCGCATGGTATTGATTATCGCAGAACCAAAGCACTTGCGGTCATACTGGATACCTTTGGCATGGGACAGCTCGCAAGATTTCCGGAGATAGTTAAGCGACGAAAAACACTTCAAGCGTTTGTGCCAAAGAAACAAACACACACGCTACGCACATATCGTGATAAGGCGTGGCTTAGGGCGCGCGTTGCGCGCAACTTATCCGACAAGCAAATCGCGAGCGAGGTTGGAAACACTAGTTTTACAACTATCGCGCATTGGCGTCGATCTTTTGGGATCACAAGGAGGTAGCGTTGAATTCATATGCCGACCGCGTCATCCCAGCGGCCGGCCTTATTTTTGACAATAAAGCGGTGTGGGCATTTTTTTATAAATACCGCATTCTCCAATTCGCGCGAATTGGAGAATGCATTCTGCGATTCTGCGGAATTGCGGAATGATGGCGGAATAAAAAAAGCGCCCACCCCGAGAGTCCATTGGGTGGGCATTTACGCCGTGCGATCATGCAATGTGCCTGTTCCCAGGCCTGCTCCAGGTCCCACTGGAGAGAGGGCGGGCTCTCGTCGGTCTCAATGAGCCCTAGTTGCTGATGCACTTGTGGCTAGCTGTACTGTACGACCTTGCGGTCGGAAGGAGCAAATAAAGGGCGCCGGGTTCACCGCCGGTACGGCGCCCGAGAAACAATTACGGTGCGGGGAGTACCGGACTCCCACACAGAGCCGAGTCGTGCGCGTTCACGATCTCGGAGCATTCCAGCACGCCTAGTTGGCTCCCTTGCGAGAGTTGACCGCGCATCGGTCGTGCCGGCGGCCATTTTAAGGCCCACACATTTTTCTTATTTTTGACTTTTACTTCTGAATGCAGTTTAGCATAATCTGAATGCCTTGTCAAGGGGGGTAGAAATGGGGTATGGTGGGAGACATGGAACAATCGAAAATTCGGAATTTTTGCATTATCGCCCATATTGATCATGGAAAGTCCACGCTCGCGGATCGGTTTTTGGAATTGACCGGAACAGTAGAAAAGCGGCAGATGAAAGAACAGCTTTTGGATCAGATGGATATTGAACGCGAGCGCGGCATCACTATCAAACTCGCTCCAGTCCGCATGAACTACGTACTACATACTACCCCCTACGTACTTAACCTAATTGACACCCCCGGCCACGTTGACTTCACTTACGAAGTTTCGCGTTCACTGGCGGCAGTGGAAGGCGCGATTTTACTGGTTGATGCAACTCAAGGCGTGCAAGCCCAAACTATTGGTAATCTTTATCTTGCGCTAGAGCAAAATCTCACAATTATTCCAGTGGTAAATAAAATTGATTTGCCCAGTGCCGATGTTGCTAAGACAAAGGCAGAACTCATGCATTTAATCGGATGCAAAGAAGAGGAGATTTTGGCAGTTTCCGGACGAACTGGTGAAGGTGTGCCGGAATTGTTGGAGGCGATTGTGGAACGCGTGCCAGCCCCTCACCCCAACCCTCTCCCACAAGGGGAGAGGGAGTTACAGAAATACCCCACTCCCTTAATGGGAGGGGATAAAGGGGGGGGTGTTTCGCTTCGGGCCTTAATCTTTGACTCCATTTATGACACGTATCGCGGAGTGGTGGCGTATGTGCGGGTATTTGACGGTGAAATAAAAAAGGGCGAGAAAATCATTTTCATGGCCACCAAGGCGCAAAGCGAAGCGCTGGAAGTTGGATTTTTCAAACCAAAATTTGTTCCCTCCGATTCACTTGGAGCCGGTGAGATCGGTTATATTGTGACTGGGCTTAAAGATATTGCCGGATGCCGCGTTGGAGATACTATTACGGGCTACACGCTACACGCTACAAGCTACACGGTTGAACCCCTTCCCGGCTATAAAGAAGTAAAACCCATGGTGTTTGCCGGAATTTTTCCAAAAGTAGGGGATGAGTATTCGCAACTGCGCGAGGCCATGGGAAAACTCAAACTCAATGACGGCGCGCTTAGCTATGAGCCGGAAAAATCCACTGCGCTGGGATTTGGATTCCGCTGCGGATTTTTAGGACTTTTACATTTGGAAATTGTAGAAGAGCGTTTGCGTCGCGAGCATAACGTTGAAGTAATTACAACAGTTCCATCTGTGGCGTATCGGGTTAGCAAAACTGATGGTCAAGTGATGATAATCAAAGGCGCGCAGGAATTGCCTGATCAAAATTATATTCAAAAAATTGAAGAGCCGTGGGTCAAAATTGATGTGGTGGTGCCAAAAAAATACATTGGCGGAGTGATGCAGTTGGTACAAGAGAAAAGGGGAGTGTATGTGAATACGGAGTACATGCTACCCTCACCCCAACCCTCTCCCATAAGGGGCGAGGGAGAAAATCAGGTTCCCTCTCCCTCCATGGGAGAGGGAGATTCGGCCATGGACGAATCGGGTGAGGGGCGCGTAATTTTGCATTACGAACTCCCGCTTGCCTCAATTCTTGTGGATTTTTATGATAAACTCAAAAGCGTTTCTTCTGGTTATGCCTCGCTCAATTATGAATTGACCAAATACAAGGAAGCAGATGTGGTGCGACTTGATATTTTAGTGGCTGAAGATCAGGTTGAGGCGCTGGCCACGGTTGTTTATAGCGATAGCGCGCAAGACTCGGGTCGTAAAATTGTGGAGGCGCTTAAAAAAACTTTGCCGCGCCAGCAATTTGAAATTAAAATCCAGGCCGCGCTGGGCGGAAAAATTATTGCTTCCGAACGCATTTCACCTTTGCGCAAAGATGTGACGGCCAAGCTTTATGGCGGCGATGTGACGCGCAAAATGAAACTTTTGGAAAAACAGAAAAAAGGCAAGAAAAAAATGGCGGCCATGGGCCACGGGGCAGTGGATATTCCACCAGCGGCCTACCTTGCGGTACTGAAACGTTGATGATATAGTATTCAACCATTATGAAACGCAAGACATTTCAGCGTGCCTGGACAGTAGTCGTAATCATTATGATTGCGGCGATGATTTTATTTACCATCGTGCCGTATCTGTTCTAGTGAACGCCGGCTAAAGACCGGCGACTACATTTAATATGGAAAAGAATTGGGTACTTTTGGAAAACGCGCCGGAGGATTGGCAAGGTCAAATGCCAGAGGTGTCTGCTATTTTGCGGCAGATTTTGTGGACTCGTGGATTGCGAACTAAGGCCGAGGCAGAACAATTTTTACATCCTAGTTTTGAAAAGGATCTGCATGATCCTTTTTTGTTTAAGGACATGGAAAAAACAGTGGCGCGGCTGTTTGCGGCAATTGAGAAAAAGGAGAAAATTTTTGTGTATGGCGATTATGACGCGGATGGCGTACCGGGCGCGGCTATTTTGAAAACTACCCTGGACGCGCTTGGCGCGGTTACGGATATTTATATTCCGCATCGCGAAAAAGAAGGATATGGACTAAATAGCGGCGCCATTGCCTATATGGCCGAGCAAAATGGCAAGATAGTGATTACTTGCGACTGTGGGATTAGCAATGCGTCAGAAGTGGCTGAGGCGCGCGCAAAAGGAATTGATGTAATCATCACTGACCATCATCGCATACCTGAAATAGTACCCAAACCATTTGCAATTTTGCATCCATTAATTCCCGGAGAAAAATATCCGAACAAGTTTTTAACCGGCGGTGGCGTGGCGTATAAGCTGGCGTGCGCGCTTTTACAAACCGCGCATAACTCCCCCCAACCCCCTCTTACCTTAAGAGGGGGAGAGGATCTTGAAGGATTTGAAAAGTGGTTGTTGGATTTGGTGGCCATATCAACTGTGGCGGATGTGGGGAAACTTCTGGATGAGAATCGAACGCTTGTAAAATATGGACTTACCGTACTTAACAAAACCCGCCGGCTAGGTTTGCAAAAACTTATTGAAGCCGCAGGAATAAAGCTGGGTGCGCTAGACACTTATTCAATCGGCTGGCAAATCGCTCCGCGTATCAATGCCGCCGGCCGCATGGATCATGCCAATGCCGCTTTTCAATTGCTGATGGCCACTGACGCGGAAGAAGCGCAGCGTCTTGCGGCACAGTTGAACGAATCAAATGTGGCGAGACAAAAGGAAACCGATCGCGCGTTAAAGGAGGCGAGGGAACAAATTATGAAGGGATTACTCTCACCTCAATCCTCTCCCATAAAGGGAGAGGAAGTAACGCAACCCCCCTCGCACCTTGCGGGAGAGGGTCGGGGTGAGGGGGAATTACCGTACCTCCTTGCCGCGTATAATCCTTCCTGGAATCCCGGAGTGATTGGGTTGGTAGCTGGACGGCTTATGGAAGAATTTCGGCGGCCGGTACTTATCTGCACGCGCAATGAAGGCGGAAAATTTATGGCCTCGGCACGATCAATTTCAGAATTTAATATTATTGAAGCGCTCGCCTCATCAAAAGAATATCTTTTGAAATTTGGCGGGCACCCCAAAGCCGCTGGTTTTTCTGTTGAAAGCGAAGAGAAATGGCATGCACTTATTGCGCATTTGCAGGAACTCGCGCACAAAGCGCTCCATGCTGTTGATGTGCGGCCAACGCTCTATATTGACGCGGATCTTATACTTGCGCAAGTAGATTGGAATTTAGTTTCTGATGTGCAAGCGCTTGAGCCGTGCGGGGAAGGCAATCCGCGTCCGCGGTTTTTAATACATGGCATAACCGTGCTTGGATTTGATACTGTAGGAAATGGCGGGAAGCACTTGCGTCTTACGGTTACTGATGAAACGCAAAAGCCGCGCAAAATGATTGGATTTAATTGTGGAAGCTGGTGCGAGCGGTTAAAAATCGGCGACTTGATTGATGTGGTCGTTGAAGTTGGAGTAAATGAATGGAATGGAAATCGTGATATTGAGATGCGAATTGTGGATTTAAGATTCCATCAATAATATGATGCCAATATACGAATTTCATGCCAATCTACAAATAACAAATAATTCATTCGCAATTCGTAGATTAGCATAAGATTTGTAGATTTGCATCATATTTTATGCACTACATAACTTACACTGATGGTGGGGCGCGGGGGAATCCGGGGCCGGCCGGGATTGGGGTTGTGATTTATTCATTAAAACATGAAAACATTAAAGCATTAAAGCATGCGAAGGAAGATTTGGAATTAGTGGAGAAGTTTGGAAAGTATATTGGCAAAACTACTAATAATCAAGCAGAATACAACGCGCTTTTAGCGGCACTCAAGCGCGTGCATGAGCTTGGCGCAACTGAGGTGCATTGTATGCTTGACAGTGAGCTGGTGGTAAAACAGCTAAATCGTGAATATAAAGTGCGGGATCCGGATATCGCGCTGATTTTTACCAAAGTTTGGAATGAGATAATCAATTTTAAAAAAGTTACTTTTACGCATATTCCGCGAGAGAAAAATAAAGAAGCAGATCAGATGGTAAACGAAGCGATTGATCGTGCACAACATGGTTAGACATGCTATAATACAGGCATGAAGCGGTTTCTCAAAACCATGCAAAAGGGAAGCCAATTTTCCGTTATATACGGCGCCTTTGCGCTGTTGTTTTTAATTTTAGGCAGCTCATGGCTTGTACAAATAGATCTTCACGGCCTCGCGCAGGCGCAAAGCACACCACCAAATTATGCGGGATTTTTGTGGAGTGACACAATCGGCTGGATCAGCATGAATTGCAGCAATGATTGGGATAATAATACGGCAACGCCACCAGAGGAGCGTTGCAGTGGTGAGGGCGGCGCGTATGGCGTGACGGTTGAGGTAAATCCTGTAACGCTTATTGGTACAATTAGCGGTGCGGCATGGTCACCAAATATTGGGCTTGTATGTTTTGGAGAAACCTGTGGGGCATGTTCCGGAGTAAGCTGTGACGGCAGACCTGAAGGCAGTCCGGTTGAGGCTCGATTTGACATGAATAATTTGCAGTGCGCGCCTTCGTCCGCTTCGTGCACGCGGCAAGTTGCGTATGTGCAAGGATATGCCCGCGTAGAAACGCAAGCCAATGAAAGCGGAGCAAATCTTGGCGGCTGGATTAAACTAAGCGGCACAGCGCCGGGCAATACGCCGATTCAAGTTGGCGCATGGCAAAATGAGTCCGGCACAACAAGTTTATCCGGTTCTGGTTGGCAGCAAAATAGCGATAGAGGCGGAATTGGCTGGGTTTATTTTGATGAAGGCCCGCCGGGAAATGCGAATTGCGTGACAAATTGCGGAGGCGATAATGATGTGATCGTTACATTGCCGCCGGATCAAGAAACTGGTTGCGGCGATGGCCCGATTGCCTGCTGTAGTAATTTGGTAGACGATGACCGTGACCGAAGCTATACAACTACTGATGAAAAAGATTTGGCTGGCGCGCTTGACGCAACCACAACCGGGGTTGATTGCCAAGATTATGACTGCGCCGGCATGCCCAATTGTCCTTCAAGGGAGAACCAAAATCCGGATGGAACTCCCGCTCCAGCGCAATGTTTTGATGGGGTTGATGTTGATAATGATCTTGACGCATGGGTGCGCGGCGGTGCGCCTGCCCAAGGCGCCGGAGTTGATTGCAGTGATACTGATTGCATCGGTGCAGAAAATCCTACAGATTCAACAGAGCGTTGTGTAACAGTGGAGGCCTCAAATGAATTTAATTATTGTACTGATGGAATTGATAATGACAGAAATAATGATGCAGACTGCTTGGATTCTGCGTGCGGTTCATTTGTGGCGTGTGTTCAAAGCAATATTATAGGTGATGGCCCAGCAGACGGGGCAGAAGATGACCATCCTAATTGTGAGGGCGTGTGCAAATCATCTGATCCTGCAGATATAGGACAGCCAAACTATTGTGCAGATAATGATAATGATAAAGTGTGTGACTTTGCGGACAATTGCGGAAAACTAGGTACAACGCTTGTTGCAAATGAGAATCAAACTGATGTGAATGCTAATGGTGTTGGTGATGCCTGTGATGCATTCCTTGAAACGCGGGAAGGATCAATTTATGGCGGCGGATTCCGGGCGCCAGCTCGTCCGCGCGGATCAAATGCGACATTTTGTCTTCTTTCATCAGGTGCGATAGAAAATTTCAGATCAGAAACTGAAAGATGTGAATTGACGCTTGGTTTGCGCGCGCGCGAGTTTTTGCTGCTGCAGTACGGCGATGCATTGGCATTATGGAGTCAAGCTTTGCGCGCCCGTATTGATTATACGAAGTTGCGCCAGACTGCGGTTCAGCCGCTTCCTGCGAACCTTTCCGATTTGGGCTTAGCGGCAAATGCTGGCAAGGTATTTTATCATCAAGGTGATCTTGTTGTTGATCAAGAAATACTTTGGCAAAATGGAGTGCAAAATGGAGCACGAACAATTCTTGTTGATGGAAATATTACTTTTCGCGCGCCCTCACATTATGATCCGACTCCGCTTTTGCCCGGTGCGCCTCTTCGTCAACTTGCCTCAGTTGCCTGGATTGCTGTTGGAGATGCTAGCGGGACAAAAGGCAATATTATCATTGATCCAGCGGTTGGCGGTCATCCATCAGAAGATATGGTTGGCGCGTTTATCGCGTCAAATAGGATATCAACAGGACAGAGTAGTGAAGCACTGACGATAAAGGGACTTGCAGTAGCCAGGCGGTTTAATTTTGAACGCACCTATGTAAGTCCGCCAGCCTTGCCTGCGCGCGGAGCAGAGCTTATTATCTATGACGGCCGAACAATCTTAAATCCGCCGCCTGGGCTTGCTGATCTTGTAAAAGCCCTACCAGTCTCCAAAGTAGTAGCACCACAGTAGTGAGATATGGTATAATACTGCGAACAAGCAAAGTATGAGCATATTTAAACGAAAACAAAAAGGGCATATCGGAATTGATTTTGGCGCAGGAGGAATTAAGATAATACAGCTTCAACCTGGCGATGGCCGGGGAAATCTTTTTACTTATGGATTTTCCGAGCGAACGCCTGAAGAGATGGGAGTAGATTATATTGAAAATCCAGAGGCAACCGCCGCACTTTTAAAAACGATTTGTTCAAAAGCGCGTACGACTACTACTTCCGCGGTAGCCGCGCTTCCTATTCCAACTGTATTTTCCGCGGTTCTCTCTATTGCGCCAGTGCCAAAAAAAGAGCTTGCCAAAGCTGTTGAGTGGGAAGCGAAAAAATTGATACCTTTGCCGCTTGAGGAAGTTACGCTTGATTTTAAAGAGCTTAGATTTCCAGATGAAGAAACCACGGCTAAAAAGACATTTGGAGAAAAGCAGATCTCAGTGCTTTTAACCGCGGCGCCAAAGAGCGTAATTGATAAATATGTGGCGATCGCAAAGGCCGCAGGACTTACTCTTACTTCACTTGAGACAGAAGCATTTGCACTTATTCGTGCGATGGTAGGTGTTGATCCAGCTCCGGTGATTATTGTGGATATGGGAGCGGTGCGTTCCAATATTTTATTTGTGGATCGCGGAATACCTATGCTTATTCGTTCAGTAGAAATCGGAGGAAAAAAATGCACGGAGGCAATCGCAAGCGCACTTTCAATTGATATGAACCGCGCTGAGGCGATGAAGCGCGATTTGGGAATTGCTCCGCTTCCCGGAAGCGCTCCCGGACAGATGCCGACACTTTTAAAAGATGTGCTTACTCCGCTTTTGAATGAAATGAAGTACAGTTTTAACGTATATAGAACCCGCAGTGTCATCGCGCGTCCGCCGGAGAAAATCATTCTTTCTGGCGGAGGCGCGGGATTGCCCGGACTGAGCGAACTTATAACCTCGGAATTTAATATTAAGAGTTTTTTGGGGAATCCATGGGAGAGAGTGAATTTTCAGGATGATTTAATACCACTTTTGTACACATTTGGAAGCAGATTTGCAGTAGCAATCGGTCTAGCGTTGCGAAACGCATAAGTCTGTAAGATCTGTCGCACTTATAATATGGCGGCGAAAAAAACAAAAAAAATTGAAGAGGTGCGAGTTAGCTTATTGCCGGAAGAAAAGGTAGTATCCAAAATTGAATCTCGGCGAACCGAGCGAATTCTTACTGCTATTCTCGCGGGGACGATATTAATAATTGTATCAGCAACTATATATTTGCGCGCCGGAGCCGCGCGCGCTATATCACAAGCAAAGATACAGGAAAACGCGCTTGCCGCGCTTAATTTAGAGCTTGCCAAAGTTGAGACATCAGTGCGCACAGGAGGAAATGTTGGCCAGAGAATTGAATTTGCAAAACGCAGTTTGCAAAACCATATTGCCGCTGAGCGCGTTGCGGATGTTTTAGAATCATCCACAGTGCCGGAAGTGTATTTTACGCAATTTGCCGCAAATACTGACGGCACGCTTATACTTTCCGCGCGAGGAAAGAATTTTCAAGCAGTAACGCGTCAGATACTGGCCTGGAATACGCATCCGCAAATTGCGCACTCGCGTGTTTCAGGCGTATCCGCAACTGTTGATAAACTCGGGAATGTGGAAGGCATTGATTTTAGCGTTACGCTCACGCTTAAGGAGGGCACACTGATTTGGAAACCATAATTTATATGCCCGCATTATTTACAAAGCAGTATAGAATATTAATTCTTGCCTCAGCAATTATCGCGGTTGGAATCGGCGGTTATTTTTTCGGTGTGCGGTCAAACATCGCGGAATTTCGCAGTGCCAATGGCGAACTTGCTAAGTTCAAAGAAACGCGCGAAGTCACACAGGAGAAAATTGTAGAAGCGCGCGCAGTTGCGGCGCAGGCGACCGCCGGCACGCCAGCTGAAATTATTAAACTGCAATCTTTGTTTGTGCGTCAGAGCGAAATCGCGGAGCTGATAAATATTATTGGTAACCGCGCGCAGACGGCTCGCTTTCTTCTGACCAATCTTGAAATTAGCACTGAGAAAGCAGAACGTAATGATGCTCGTGCGCTTCAAACAGTGCGCGCGCAGGCGCAGCTTAAAGGCGGAGGTTATCGCGAACTTAAAGAGCTTTTGAAGCTTTTAACAGTCGCGGTTCCGCTCCTTGAGGTAAATTCGTTTACCTTTGATCCCAAAAGCACAACGGTCAGCATCAACTTAAGCGCACAGCGTATTTCGCAAGAGGCGTCTGCTTTAGTTCCTGTGGATACGGCATTCTTTAGCGACCCACGATTCAAAGCGCTTGGAGCGCCGGTGCTATTGCCTCAAAAAGAGCCAGTGGGACGAGAAAATCCGTTCGCGACATTTGAATCTCAAAAGAGCCAATAAGCTATGGCTGTTCAAACTACTTTTAAAAATGAATTTCTTGATTTTTTAGTTAGAGAAAAGGTATTGAGCACAGAAAAAGTCGGTGAGTTGGAGTCACGTGCTAAACAAGAAGGCAGTACAGTTGAGCAAGTATTGACAAAGGATAGAATTATTTCTGAAGAGGAACTTACTTCAAAAAAGGCAAAATTTTTCGGTCTTCCCTATATTGATTTGACCGGAATTAAAATTGATCAGGCAACTTTGGGACTTATTCCAAAAGCAGTGGCTGAAAACTATCGTGTAATCGCGTTTGATCGCGATGCCGCGCAGCTTAATGTTGCGATTTACGATCCTCGCAATTTTCAAGCCATGGCTGCCCTTGATGTGCTGGCCGTGAAAAGTAATCTGCGCATCAAATATTATCTTACCTCGCTTAGTAGTTTTACCTCCGCAGTAAAGGTATACGCGGAGCTGACAAAAGAGGTCGCGGAGGTTATTGAGGTTGTGCGCAGAGAAAAGGTACGTGAGGCGCCAAAAGAAGAGGCGGCAGTGCCGGTTGAGGAGGTAATTAAGGGCGCTCCGGTTTCCCGCATCGTTTCAGTTATAATGCGGCATGCTTATGAAGGAAAGGCCTCCGATATTCATATAGAACCTTATCGCGGTGAGACGCGCGTGCGTTATCGCATTGATGGAGTGCTAAAAACTTCGCTGGCTCTTCCGGAAGAATTGCATTCCGCAATCGTCTCGCGCGTGAAAGTGCTGGCGAATTTAAAGCTGGATGAGACGCGCATTCCGCAAGACGGCCGCATTACCGAGGAGATTGGCGGAAGGCCGATTGATTTTCGCGTTTCAACTTTGCCTCTTCAGGAAGGCAAAGAAAAAGTGGTGATGAGGATTTTGTCCACCGAACGCACCCCGACTTTGGAAGAATTGGGATTTCATCCGGAACATATTAAAATCATAGACAGCAACATAAAAAAGCCGCACGGACTTTTGCTTATTTCCGGGCCAACCGGAGCCGGAAAATCAACCACCCTTTACGCGGTTTTAAGCATGCTTAATCGCGAGGGAATAAATATCATTACTTTGGAAGATCCGATTGAGTATTTTATTGCCGGCATTAATCAATCGCAAATTCGCCCGGAGGTTGGATATACTTTCGCAACCGGTCTGCGCTCAATTTTGCGGCAAGATCCGAATATAATTATGGTTGGCGAGATCCGCGACGCGGAAACCGGAGAACTTGCGGTGCATGCCGCGCTTACCGGACATTTGCTTTTGACCACTATTCACACCAACGACGCCCTGGGGGTAGTGCCGCGGCTGATTGATTTGAAGGCCGAGCCGTTTTTGCTCGCGGCAACATTTAACGTGGCAATCGCGCAGAGACTCGCGCGCAAAATTTGCCCGGATTGCAAAGGGCCGGCAGAAGTGCCTTTAAATGTGGTAGAACAGATGCGCAGTGAACTGCGCGCTACCCCGACGCGCTTTGTGCCATCTGGGCTTGACGTAAATGGTCCCTTGACATTTTATCGTGGTCAAGGATGTCCAAAGTGTGGTACACTTGGATATAAGGGGCGCGTTGCGGTTGCCGAGATTTTGCAGGGAACTGTGAATTTGAATCGATTGATTGCGATTGGATTTCCACAGGCCGAAGTTGTCGCGGAAACGCAAAGTCAAGGGATGATTACAATGAAGCAGGACGCGCTTCTAAAAGCCATTCAAGGATTTACCACTATTGAAGAAGTGATGCGTATTAGCAAGGAACAATAAGAATGTAAAATGTAGAATGTAAAATGAAAAATGAAAACGTAATTTTGCATTTTAAATTTTAAATTTTACATTTATCCATATGGCTCAAGGAACAAAAATGAAAATACTTATTGTTGAAGATGATACATTTTTGGCCGGAATTTACGCTAATAAATTTGAAAAAGAAGGTTTTGAGGTGGCGCTTGCCACTGACGGCGAAATGGCGCTTAAACTGGCGAAAAAGGAAGCGCCGCATATAATACTGCTGGATATTCTTTTGCCCAAACTGGATGGTTTTGAAGTCCTGGAAAAATTAAAAAGTGACGCGGGAACAAAAGCTATTCCGGTAATTTTGCTGACCAATCTTGGACAAAAAGAAGATGTTGATAAAGGGCTGAAACTTGGCGCGGCGGATTATCTTATCAAAGCGCATTTTATGCCTGCCGAAACCGTAGAGAAAGTAAAGAAAGTTTTGGCCGCATCCGGACGATAAATTTTCGCCTATGGCAATATTTCGCTATAGGGCAAAAGACAAATCCGGCCGTATGGCCGTTGGCCGGGCTGAAGCGCCGAATTTGGCAAGTGCAGAGCAAGCGCTGGAGGATCGCGGCTTGAATATTGTTCTGCTTGAAGAAATCGCGCCGCGCTGGCGCATCCCCCTTGCCGGACGCGTAACCGCGCGCGATATTGTTATTTTTTCCCGCCAGTTATCCGTATTGACTTCAGCTAATGTTACCTTGGTTCAGGGTTTGCGCACTTTGCAGGACCAAACTCCCAATCGCGAACTTGGCAAAATTTTGAAAGAAGTCGCGGATGATGTGGAAGCCGGCACGCGGCTAAGTATCGCGCTTGGCAAGCATCCGCGGGTTTTTAATCGTTTTTTTGTGAGTATGGTAAAGTCCGGCGAGACCGCTGGCCGGCTTGCTGAAGTATTGAATTTTTTGGCGGATCAAACCGAGAAAGAATATGATTTGGTTTCCAAGGTGCGCGGCGCCATGCTTTACCCCGCGTTTATCGTAACCGGCATGATTATCATCAGTGTCGTGCTTTTGATTTTTGTGATTCCGCGGTTGACTTCCGTGCTGTTGGAGTCCGGCGCCACGCTTCCGCTTACCACCCGCATGCTTATTGGCGCGTCGTCATTCATGCGCAATTTTTGGTGGCTTTTGATTATTTTGATAGTCGGCGCGATTGTATTGTTCCGTTTGGCGCTAAGGCAGTCCGATTTTCGTGAATCCTATGACAAGCTGAAATTGCGTATACCGATTTTCGGCTCGCTTTTACAAAAAATTTACCTTGCGCGCATGACTCGCAGTTTGCACATTTTGCTTTCCGGTGGCGTGGATGTGGTTGGGTCTTTGGAGGTGGTGGGGGAGGTGGTTGGCAATGAGTATTACGCGCGGATGATACGCGAAACTCAGCGCGAAGTTGCGGATGGAAATTCCATAAATACCATAATTCAACAAAGCTCGCTTGTTCCGGCCATGGTTTCGCAAATGTTGGCAGTAGGCGAGGAAAGCGGTCAGATGACACAAATTCTTGATAAATTAACTTCATTTTATACGCGTGAGGTGGATAATGGCGTAACTACGCTGGTGTCCATTATTGAGCCGCTTTTGATGGTGATAATCGGGCTTGGAGTTGGAATGATTGTGGCTTCTATAATTTTGCCCATGTACAAACTTGCCGGGTCATTTTGATAGATGACAACACCGAGTCAATCGTAGTCGCGGATTTTGTAGTCGACGGCTTTAGCCGGCGCGCGCGAACTGACGACTTTGTGCAGTCACAAAAATATGCTATACTATACCTATGTGGATAAGTCGAAATAGAACCGGAAAAGGTTTTACGCTCATTGAGCTTCTTGTGGTGATTGCGATTATAGGCATATTGACCACTGTGGCCACATTGTCGCTGATTCAGGCACGGCGTCGGGCGCGAGATACCAAACGCGTTTCCGATATTCAGCAGGTGCGCAACGCGCTGCTCATTTACTCAAATCAGCGGGCAACTTATCCGGCAACTCCTGTTGGCGGCGTCATATTGGGAAGCGGGGATGCAAAGTGCCTGGATGATTCTGTTGCAGGATTTAACGTGGTATGCGGCGCTGGCGGAGAACTTGTGATTATGCAAAGGGTTCCTGCTGATATTGTTGGCGGCGCGAGTTACACATACAGTAAAACCGGAGCGCAGAATTATGCCATCACGTTTACATTGGAAGGAAATGTTGAAAATTTAAGTGGAAATTGTACTGCGACAGAAAGTGGAATTACTTGTCCATAAAGGTCGAATCAAAGTGTAGCCGCCGGTCTTTAGCCGGCGCACTTGCTCAAAGTAGATTGTAGCCGCCGGTCTTTAGCCGGCGCACTCGCGCAGCTTAAAGCGCTGCGGCTATAATAATTAAAATATAATAAACTATGAAACAATATAAAAAAGGATTCACCCTTATAGAATTGCTTGTCGTGATTGCAATTATCGGCATCTTGTCAACCTTGGCAGTTGTCTCACTCGGAAACGCGCGAGTGCGTGCAAGGGATTCAAAACGAACAGCGGATATGCGTTCACTCCAAAGCGCATTGGAAATTTTCTACACAGATCGCGCGGCTTACCCAGTTCTAAATCCGGGGGCAAACATAGAGGATCAATATCTTTGCAATACCTCGGGGGTTACTGCATTCCAAGCTGGGGTATGTACAACCGCATCTGACCAGTTGATTCGCGTGCCACGCGATCCATCGTCAAATTCCGGTAATACGGATTCCAATGTATACACGTATACTAGTATAAGTGGAAGCAATACTTATAAAGTTGCCTTTACGCTGGAGCAAGCAGTTGGTACATTACCATCAGGCGCAAATTGTCTTACAACGGGAGGCCTTGCAGGTGGTGCTTGCCCATAAAGTTGTATTGTATTACAAGGGCTCGCAAGGATTACCCTATATGGGTAGTCCTTTGTGTTTTATGGTATAATGGCATACTATGATGGGCATTGTTTTTATAGCCGGTCTTGCAATTGGCAGCTTTTTAAATGCGTATATTTGGCGCTTGCATAGCGGTGGATCTGTGTGGCGGGGGAGGTCGTATTGTCCAAAATGCAAAAAAGGTCTTGCCTGGTACGAGCTTATTCCACTTGTATCATTCTTTGTACAACTTGGCCGATGTCGCGGTTGCAATCAAAAAATAGATTGGCAATATCCGTTGGTAGAGTTTGTCACTGGGATTTTGTTTATATTGGTTTTTGTGAATATAAAGCAAATGGCGCTTGCGCCGCTTTGGCGCGAAGATCTTGCTATTGTAGTATCCTGGTACTTACTCGCAGTGCTCACGATACTGTTTGTATTTGATCTTCGTTATGGTCTTGTTCCGGATGAAGCGGTGTTGCCGGCTATTGTAATCGCGATGGCGTACAACATCATCTTGAGCTATGGTAAAAATCCAAACCATAACTACTTACTACCTACTACTTACTACCTACTCGCAGTCGCAATTGGCGCGGGATTTTTCGCCTTGCAATACTGGTTTTCAAAAGGAAAGTGGCTAGGGGCAGGTGATATACGCATTGGCGCGCTTATGGGCGCGATGGTTGGTTGGCCGTATATTTTTGAAGCAATTATCATTTCTTACATAATCGGCGGATTTGTCGGTGTGTTTCTTTTAATAAACGGCAGGAAGAAATTTGGACAAACATTGCCGCTTGGGACATTTCTTACTCTTGGTACCGCAATTGTATTTTTATATGGCGAACAATTATGGCGCGCGTATTGGAAAATATGAATCACGAATCAGGAATTTGGAATCATGGATTGCGAAAAAATCATAATTCATTATTCATAATTCATAATTCGCGTAAATCCGCAGGATTTACGCTTTTGGAGCTTCTTGTTTCTATCAGCATTTTTGTTATAATTACGACCGCGGTTGTAATTAATTATCGCAGTGGGGAGCAAAGCGCGCAATTGCGCCTTGGCGCGGAAAATCTGGCAAGCACACTGCGGCTTTTGCAAACAATGGCGCAAAGCGGTAAAACAGTGGAGTTGTGCGATACCCAGGACGCAGATGGCACGCCAGATCAATACGCAAACCAAGTATGCACGGTAGGCAGTGGAGTAAACTGCGACAGCGCATGCACTCAGCGTGTTCCAACCGGCGGATATGGCATGTCTATAGTAAATGGCGCAGTATTATTATTTGCGGATGGAAACAATAATCATGTTTTTGATACAGGTGAGGAATTGGCAAATGTGAAAACAGATTTTCCGCAAAACATTGTAATTGGCGTTATAACCGAAACCGAAGATGCACAATTGGCCATTGTGTTTTTGCCGCCAGATGCAGAAATTTTGGTAAATGGAGCGCAAGCCGCAAGTAATGTATACATCACAGCACAGCATGAAAAAAGCGGGGATAATCGCACGATTGTTGTACGTCCCGCAAGCGGTCGTATTGATGTGAAATAAAATAGTATGCTGAAACGTGGTTTTGGGCTACTGGAAACTATTATTGCGCTGGGAGTAATTATAACTGGGCTTGTTTCAGTTATTTCGCTTAGTATTGCAAATCTAACAAATGAGCGCGACACGGCGATGCGCTACCAAGCAGTTAATCTTGCGCGCGAAGGAATTGAGCTTGTGCGCAATATTCGCGATAGCAACTGGCTTGCTGGTACGGATACCTGGCAAGGAATTCCGCCAGGAGGAGGGGATTTTACTATACAATTCAATCCAGAAACTCAAAAGTTTGCGTTTGCGCCTGCAGGCGGTGAAGAGTCTGTTGAAGGCGCGCGCGTTGCACAGTGCGGAGATGGAATCTATATCCAACCGAGCAGTTTTATTTGCGATAAAATTACCCCATTTTCAAGAACGCTGAATCTTACGTTCAAAAGCTGTGTAGGAGAATTTTCAGGCGATGAATTCGCCTCTGTATGCGAAGCGGCTGGGAATCCCACTCCCCCGGTTGCCCTTGAGATTTCGTCCACTGTTAGTTGGAATCAAGGAGCAAAAAATATCACGATTACTGATATCCTATATGACTGGCGATAAAAACGGCTTTACACTGATGGAGATGCTGGTTTCACTTGCGCTTTTTTCAGTGGTTGTTACGATTTCAACAGATCTTTTCTTTACCTTCCAGCGCGTTTCTCGCAAAACAGAGAGCTTTGAGCATTTAGTTTCAGATGCGAGATTGATTATTGAGCAAATTGCGCGCGAAGTGCGGGAAGGTACGATCCATTACAGTGCATATCCAACTCTGCCGTTGAATACGCCGCAAACCACGCTTAAGATATTAGATAGTTCCGCAGTTCCGGTTGAATTTGCCTTTAACGCATCTTGTCCGGATAATAGCGAGTTCCCATGTCTTACGATTGCGCGTGGCGGTTCTCCGGAGCGGCTTTCCGGCGTGGATACGCGAGTTATCAACGCGCAATTCTTCATTTCCCCAACACTAGATCCATTTAACTTTTCAGCAGATACCGGAAATTATTTAGCCGATAGCCAACCGCGCGTAACAGTCGCGCTATCGCTTGATAATGGCAAAGACGCCGGCGATCCAAATTATATTCGTTATGATGTTCAAACCACAATATCAAGCCGCGTTTATCGGCGGTAACCCTACCCAACCTCCCTCACCCGGCCTGCGGCCACCCTCTCCCTCAGGGAGAGGGGAGGGTGAGGGGAAAAAAGGAGAGAGGAGGGGTTACTCCTTGCTTTTGGCCGTGCTGATTACCAGCACTGTTCTTTCAGCCGCTTCTGCGCTAGCCACTATTATTATTTCGGAAATTCGGCAAACGCGGCAAACTGCCGGCGCAATCCAAGCTCGCGCAAGCGCAGAACAAAAAACCGAGCGCGTTTTGTATTTATTGCGCAAGACAGAATTGCCACTTGATCAGATTGCCGGCGCAACCGGTGCGGCCGTTTCATCTTCGCAAGATCCACAATATTTTAGCATTCAGGAAAATGATTTTGTGTCATTGCCCATTAGCGTAGACGGGGAAGTATCCGATATTGCGCCGCGCATTACTACCATTACTACATGGAAGCCGGCAGAGGCATGCGCAAGCGCAAGCGCAAGCTGGATTGAGGTAACACCGATTTCATGGAACGGTGCGGAATTTATTTCACAACGATACCCGTATTCTCACAGCGACTTTACATCCGAAGGTCAGTTGCGTATTGCATTTCCGGCTGGTGGAACGCCGGTTGAAATGCGCATCCGCGCTTTGTATTGCGACATTGATAATCTTGCCGTAGAAGATATTCCCGGACGCGTGCGCATCGTGGCTTCTGGGCAATCCGGAGACGTGAGCCAGTCCTTGCAGACGCTTATGGTTCGCCGTCCTCCAGCGTCAGGATTATTTGATTTTGTCATTTTTTCAGAATCCGAAATCAAAAAAGGACTATGATTAAAGATGAAGCAAAAAAGCGAATTGAGAAATTGCGCGAGGGAATTAATCGCTATCGATATCAGTATCATGTACTGGATAAGCTTGAAATTTCCGAAGCCGCGCTGGACTCATTAAAGCACGAGCTTTTTAAGCTGGAACAAGAGTATCCGGAATTTATCACGTCGGATTCGCCAACTCAGCGGGTTGGCGGAAAGCCTCTGCCGGAATTTAAAAAAGTGACGCATAAGGTGCCCATGCTTTCCATGGAAGATGTGTTTTCGCCGCAGGAACTTACGGCATGGCTCACAAGAATTGAGCGGCACTATCCTAATGGCCATTTTGATTTTTACGCGGAAGTTAAAATGGACGGATTGGCTGTATCGCTTATTTATAAAAATGGCATACTGCATACCGGATCTACGCGTGGAGATGGAAAAGTGGGGGAGGATGTAACGCAGAATTTGAAAACAATTGAAGCCATCCCATTGCGCTTGCGTGTACCAAGCGAATCAGAAATCCGGAAGCTGAGCTTCCCAGGGGGAAGCTCAGCTTCCTTATATCTTACAATTACCAATGCTATTGAACACGGCGAGATTGAAATTCGCGGTGAAGCGTACATGTCCAAGAAAACTTTTGAGGAGCTTAATTACGAGCAAAAGAAAAAGGGCGAAGAATTATTTGCCAATCCGCGCAATGCCGCCGCCGGGGCAATTCGCCAGCTGGATCCTAAAATCAGTGCCTCGCGCCGACTTTCATTTTTTGGTTATGCGCTTTTGTTTCCTCCCCTGCCTGAGGGGAGGATTAAGGAGGGGTGGGAGACCCACGAGCAAGCGCACGAACTTATAAAATTATTCGGAATTCCGGTGAATTCGGAAAATAAGCACTGTAAAACTCTTGATGACGTAGTGCAATTTCATGAGCACGTTTATAAAAAGCGTGAAAAGCTCCCATATTGGACTGATGGTATTGTCGCGGTTATAAATAATGACGCGACGTTTGAGCGGCTTGGGGCGGTTGGTAAAGCGCCGCGCGGGATGATTGCGTATAAATTTCCGGCGCAACAGGCAACCACAAAAGTAAAAGAAGTGCGCTGGCAAGTCGGCCGTACTGGCGCGCTTACGCCCGTTGCGGTAATGGATCCGGTTTTTGTGGCCGGAACAACCGTTCAGCACGCTACCCTGCATAATATGGATGAGATTGAGCGACTTGGTCTGAAAATAGGGGATACGGTAATTTTGGAAAAAGCCGGCGACATTATTCCAAAAATTGTGAAGGTTTTGTCAAAACTGCGCACTGGCCATGAAAAAATAATCCACACGCCAACGCATTGTCCGGCTTGCGGAAGTAAGGTCACGCGCGCGGAGGGCGAGGTTGCAATAGTTTGCAATAAAAAAAATTGTCCGGCAAAACATCTGGAAAATATCACGCATTTTGTTTCCAAAAAAGCCATGGATATTGACGGACTTGGCTATAAAATAGTGGAACAGTTAATGAATGCGGGGTTTATTGCCACGCCGGCAGATATTTATAAACTGACCAAGTCAGATTTGATTGATTTAGAACGGTTTGGCGAAAAATCCGCGGAAAATCTGATTGCCGCCATTAATAAAGCACGCACGCCCCAGCTTTCACGTTTTATTTTTGCGCTGGGTATTAAACATGTGGGTGAGGAAACTGCGGTGGATTTGGCCAACACTTTTGGCACGCTTAAAAAAATACGCGGAGCCGCGCTTGAAGAGCTTGAAGCCGTACCGAATATCGGTGAAGTAGTGGCGCGATCATTGCACGAGTATTTTTCGGACAAGCACAATCAAAAATTAATTGATGATTTGCTTGATGCAGGGGTTAGAGCTGAAGAAGTGCATATTAGGCGCCATCAACCTTTTACGGGAAAAACATTCGTATTGACCGGCGGCCTGGAAACCATGACGCGCGATGAAGCCAAAGAAAAAATCCGCGCCTTAGGCGGCGATATTTCCGGCTCGGTTTCCAAAAACACCGATTATGTCGTCGTCGGCACCGACCCCGGCGACAAATACGAAAAGGCCAAAAAACTCGGAATTAAAACACTAGATGAGAAAACGTTTCGGGGCATGCTAAAATAAATTACCCAGGGTAAAATCATTTGTATTTGAATACATTGAATGAATAACAGTCACAATAACAAAAGTGATAGTAAAATACGCTGAACGGATAATTATTCACGATCGTGAGTAATAAGTTGTTATGACAATGAGAAAGAAAATACAAAAGAAAAAATCAAGGCAGGCGGAATTGTTGCGTTATGGATTACGCGCGGGTCGCATCTTTTTGCAAGATATGGCGAGTCTTACCGGATATATTGCGGCTGCCGGACATAATTATAACCTTGGGTGGGCCGAGTATGAGGAAAGACAAGAGCAAACGCGTAAATATGAGGAGCGCGAGCGGTTGCGCGAGTTAAAAGCGCGAAAGTGGATTGAAACGAAGAAGATAGGGGAGAAATTGATGGTGCGACTGACAGCAAAGGGTTGGCAACAGGTTTTGCGCGATCGTATGCGTTGTACAAAAACAATGTGCAAAGATGGCCGATGTATTATTGTAGTATTTGATGTGCCGGAGTCCGAGCGCCATGTGCGCGACACGCTTCGCTGGATACTTGCGGAGTGTGGGTTTTCCATGTTGCAAAAGAGTGTCTGGTTTTCAAATAAAGACGTGATGGATGATCTTTGCGCGCTTTTACAAGGTACAAAACTTAACAAATGGGTGCGCATTGTTGTTGGCAATCAACTGAAGCAAGTATTTCTAAAAAATGCGTTGCTACGATTGAAGGCACGACAGACTGCACACAAAACCGGAAAAGCATAATTTTCCCAGCATCTTAAAACTCACGATCGTGAATTTTTGTACGACGGATTATTATTCACGATCGTGAGGAATAAGACTTTTGCGAAATTGCCTAAGCTTAAAATTTTGAGATAAAAAAGAAGCCGGGCGCTGAGGGCGCGCACGGCAAAGTAACCAATCCTCGCTCTGCAAGAGCGATTATCGTTTTCGTTGTGTTAGGTACGCATCAACGATGAACACGAGCGAGACCAACTGCTGGAGAAAGAGCCATGGATACCCCTGAATCCACATCAGCCACCCACAGGTGACGTGCATGAGAACATACCAGAGATAACCGCTAGCTCGCTCTTTCGCAAGCAAGTAGGTTCCGACGAGGAATCCCAGTACAAGTCCGATTTCCAGCCACTGATTGATGGTGGTGATACCACCGAAGTCGTAGAGGCTGTAACCGAATCCGAGCGGGATACAGACGAGCGCGAGATGGTCGAGCCAGCGTGGCGGATTCTTGGTCGTGCCGCGGAGTGCGATGACAAGACCCAGCACCATTGCCGGAGCACCGCTCGCTTCTACCGAAGCCGCAATCCAGTTACGCCAACTGACGAAGATGATTACCCATGGAGGCAGACCAACAAGGTACACCGCCCACGAAGCAATCCGCCACTTCCGCGCTCTTGCCTCATCGCCGCGATTGCGCGCGTGTTCCGAGAATGAGAGAAAGATCTTGTTGAGGAGGTAGAACCCTCCTCCAAGCCACTGAAGCAGTAGATGCATCTGGATCCTCCCAATGCGCATTAAAGCAATCATTGCATCATTTGTCAAGATAGTGTAGATTAATAGGACTATGGCATTAACTAAAGAAGAGGTATTGCATATTGCAAAATTGGCGCGGCTGGAGTTGAAAGACGAGGAAGTGGAGAAATTTCGGACGCAGTTGTCCCAGATTTTAGAATATGTGGGACAGTTGCAAAATGTGGATACTGCTGGGGTGGAGCCAATATCGCAAATCACCGGTTTGCAAAATGTTATGCGCGAGGATCGGGTGGAAGGATGTGATCCGGACACGCGAGATTTAATGCTTGAGCAATTTCCAAAACGAAAAGGCGATCTACTCGAAACACTGGGAGTGTTCGAGTAATTTCTAATTACCCTAATTATTCTAATTGATCTAAACATGCCGAAATTGAATGAACTTACTATTGCACAAGCGCATGAGGGACTAAAGAAAAAAGAGTTTTCTTCGCAGGAGCTTACAAAAGCCTGCGTTGATCGGATTTATGAGGTTGATGAAAAGGTCAACGCATTTTTAACTGTGACGGAAAAAGAAGCGCTTGCGCAGGCAAACGTAGTTGATAAAAAGATTAAAGCCGGTGTTGTGCCGGGATTATTGGAAGGAATCCCAGTTGCGATTAAAGATGTTATTTTAGTCAAAGGTGTAAAGTGCACTGCGTCATCTAAAATTCTTGAAAATTACATCGCGACCTATGATGCAACAGTAATTAAAAAGTTAAAGCAAGCCGGAGCAGTGATTTTGGGCAAAACTAACAATGATGAGTTTGCCATGGGTTCGTCCGGTGAAAACTCGGCCTACAAAATTACACGCAATCCCCATGATCTTGATCGCGTGCCCGGCGGATCTTCCGCAGGCTCAGCCGCCTCAGTTGCGGCACACGAATGCATTTATTCACTTGGCTCTGATACTGGCGGTTCAATTCGTCAACCCGCTGCATTATGTGGTGTTGTGGGATTAAAACCAACCTATGGCTCCGTCTCCCGCTACGGCCTCATTGCCATGTCTTCTGGACTTGATGTGATTGGGCCATTTACAAAGAGCGTAGAGGATGCACGGATTGTGTTTGAAGCAATTAAAGGAAAAGACCCGATGGATGCGACGACGGTTGAATGCCCCTCACCCGATCTCGCATCCGCTCGATCACCCTCTCCCACACGGGGCGAGGGAGAATCGAGACAATTTCCCTCTCCCCAAGGGAGAGGGCAGGGTGAGGGCACTTTGCGAGGAATGCGAGTTGGAGTGCCGAAGGAATACTTTATAGATGGCATGGATAATGAAACTGAAAAAACAGTACGGCAAGGGATTGCGCAACTTGAAAAACTCGGCGCGGAAATTATTGAAATTTCATTGCCATATTCGCCGTATGCGCTCGCGGTTTATTATGTTTTGCAACCCGCAGAAGCTTCGGCAAACCTAGCGCGATTTGATGGAATTAGATATGGGCATTCTGTGTTACGCCCCTCACCCGATCTCGCATTCGCTCAATCACCCTCTCCCTCAGGGAGAGGGGAGGGTGAAGGTTTGTATGGAGTGTATGCAAAATCGCGGGCAGAGGGTTTTGGTGACGAACCAAAGCGACGCATTATGATCGGGACTTATGTGCTTTCTGCTGGATATGCGGATGCCTATTATAAAAAAGCGCAGGCCGTACGGACGCTTGTAAAGCGCGATTTTGATGATGCATTTACCAAAGTGGATTGCATTGCCACGCCAACTTCTCCAACTCCAGCCTGGCTTATTGGCGAGCGCATGACTGATCCGCTCTCCATGTATTTGGCTGACATTTTTACAGTTTCTGCCAATATTGCAGGCATTCCGGGAATTTCCGTGCCTTGCGGAAAAGCGCATGGATTGCCGGTTGGCTTGCAAATTCTCGCGCCGCAACTTGGTGAAGATATATTGTTTAGAGTGACCGGTGCGTATGAAATGACCGTAAGTCATAATTCCTGATTCCTGATTCATAATTCACTCGTACATGATTCCGTATTTTGAAATTCAATCATTTAAAATCGGGCCCCTAACCATTTACACTTGGGGGTTTGTTGTTTCAATTGGAATTGCGGTTGCGATATGGGTTGCATATAGACGCGCTCGTACGCAGGGCCTTGATGTAAATAAAGTGTTGGATCTGGCATTCTGGATCATTGTTGCCGCGTTTATCGGAGCGCGTTTGTTCCATGTATTTTTTTATGAGTTGGTATATTTTAGCCAGCACGTGCGCGAAATAATACGCGTGGATCAAGGCGGACTTTCATCATTTGGTGGATTTATTGGCGCAGCCGTGGCATTTTTATGGTATATGCACCGCCATAAACTGAATGTCTGGCAATATGCTGATGTGTTCATGTTTGCCTGGCCGCTGGGACATGGCCTTGCACGCATTGGCTGTTTTTTAACGCACATGCATCCCGGGCGTCTGAGTAATTTGGCCATTGCTGTGCAATATCCAGACGGCGCGCGTCTTGATATGGGATTTATTGAGAGTGTAGTTTTATTAAGTTATTGGGTTGTTATATTATTAGTTTCGCGCAAATACAAACGTTTTGACGGGTTTTATCTTGTGTCGGGCATGATATTTTATGGCGCAGTGCGCTTTATTTTGGATTTTTTCCGTGCGCGAGATTTGCTAATGTCGGATACGCGATATTTTGGACTAACTCCCGCACAATACGGAAGTATTATACTTATTGTTAGCGGTATATATTTACTAAACTATGCGCGCCGCAGAATTATTCGCACAGTCGCTTAAAAACGAAGGCGTCAAATATGTGTTTGGCGTGCCGGGTGAGGAAACGCTTGATATTGTAGATGCGATTGCCAAAGCCGGGATTGAGTTTGTGTTGACACAACATGAACAAGCCGCGGCATTCATGGCGGCAACTTATGGCCGACTCACGGGCCGGGCGGGGGTATGCCTTTCCACACTTGGACCAGGCGCGCTTAATCTCACCACAGGTCTTGCTTTTGCCGCGCTTGGTGGAATGCCAGTTGTGGCCGTAACGGCACAAAGCGGCATTCGCGACAATTGGAAGCGTGAATTTCAACGGGTGGATATAGTTAATCACTTCAAACCGATTGTAAAGTGGAATGCACGAATTGAAAATCCAAACGATGTCGCGTATCTTACGCGAAAAGCATTTGCAATTGCGGAAGATCAGCGGCCGGGCGTGACGCATCTTGAATTTCCAGAAGACGTGGCGGCAGAAGTTACGGAAGGTGAGCCGCTTGCGCGTATTGATATTCGGCGACCGATTGCCGAGAAGAAAGCGCTTCTACAAGCCGCAGCGCTTTTGCGTAAGGCAAAACACCCGCTTATTTTAGTATCTCATGGAGCTGTGCGCAAACGCGTTGCCGATGAGCTGAAAGCATTTGTGGAGGCAACCGGGCTTTATGTTACTCACACACAGATGGGAAAAGGTACGCTTTCTGATGACGATTTGCATTCACTTTTGACGCTTGGAATTCATAGCCGTGATTGGGTGCATTGCGGTATTGAGTATGCGGATCTGATTATTACCCTTGGTTACCATGCGCTTGAATACTCACCGGCGATTTGGAATAATGGTCGCGACAAAAAAATTATCCACATTGATTTTTCTCCGCCAATGCTTGATCACTTTTATAATCCGGATAGTGCAGTGGTCGGTGATATTGCGACGAACCTTAAGATGTTGGGAGAACGACTAGTGTCTCCCTCACCCGATTTCGTTAGCGCTCAATCACCCTCTCCCTCAGGGAGAGGGGAGGGTGAGGGTCAATGGAACACCTCGTACTTTGCCAGCCTGCGTGAAACACTCCTTAAGCATCTCACTCCAAAGCCGTCCGATCAATTTCCATTAACCCCCCAAACAGTCCTTGCGGCAGCACGGCAGGTACTTGGGCGCAATGATATATTAGTTTCTGATGTTGGCGCGCATAAAATTTGGGTCGCGCGAGCGTTTCCAACATATGAATATCAAACCTGCCTTATTGATAATGGGCTTGCCGCAATGGGCGGGGGATTGCCCTGCGCGATTGCGACTGCGCTCGTTATGTCCCGACGCTTCGGTCGGGATCCCGACTTTACGTCGGGACCGGAGCGGCGCGTGCTTTTGATCACTGGTGATGGCGGATTTTTGATGAATATGCATGAGATGGCAACTGCAAAACGGCTTGGCGTAAAACTCGCAGTACTCATATGGAACGATAATGGGTATGGCATGATTCGCTGGCATGCTCAAAAATCCGGACTTACGCCGGTGGGTGTTGATTTTAAAAATCCGGATTACGTAAAACTCGCGGAAAGTTTTGGCTGGCAAGGCTACCGCGTGGGCAATGCACAAGAACTTCCGAATATTCTTGAAAAGGCCTTTAGCGCAAACGCACCTGCCCTTATTGATTGTCCGGTTGACCACAATGAAACCGTCCGCGTGTTTACCGAAGAACTTAAAAACATCGTCTGCCCAATTTGATATGGCAATTCAATCTACTAATCCTACAACTAGAGAAGTGATAAAGACATTTGAGGAAGAGGGACGGGAAAGTGTGGAGAGAAAAATGAGCATGGCACACGAGGCCTTTTTGAAATCGAAAGACGTGCCAATTGCGCAGCGGGCGGCGTTTGTGAAACGAATGGCGGAGGTGCTCAGAGTGGGGAAGGAAGAGTATGCGCGGCTTATGGCGCTTGAGATGGGGAAACCAATTGCGCAGGCGCGCTCCGAAGTTGAAAAATGCGCATGGGCATGTGAGGTAGCGGGGGAGTATGGACCGAAGTGGTTGGAAGAGGAAGTGATAATTCCCTCACCCGACCTTCGGTCACCCTCTCCCCAAGGGAGAGGGGAGGGTGAGGGTCGGCCGGGGGATCCACAGAAGGCATATATACGGTTTGAGCCGCTCGGAGTGATACTTGCAATCATGCCGTGGAATTTTCCGTTTTGGCAATTTTTTCGTTTTGCGGCTGGTGCGCTGGTGGCAGGAAATGCGATTGTGCTCAAACATGCTTCCAATGTGCCGCAGTGTGCGCTGGCAATTGAGGAAGTATTTCACAAAGCTGGGGCAGGGGATGGTTTGGTGCAGGTGGTGTTGATTGGGAGTGGTTCACCCTCACCCGACCTACGGCCACCCTCTCCCTTAGGGAGAGGGGAGGGTGAGGGAAACCGCAGCATTATCGAATCACTTATCGCCGATCCTCGGATTGCTGCAGTGACGCTGACAGGAAGCACGACCGCGGGAAAAAAGGTGGCCGAGGCTGCCGGGCGGAACGTGAAAAAGTGCGTGCTGGAGCTTGGCGGATCTGATCCGTTTATTGTGCTTGCCGACGCGGACATTGCACGGGCGGCCCAGGTTGCAGTACAAGCGCGTACACTTAACGCCGGTCAAAGCTGTATTGCGGCAAAGCGATTTATTGTGGTAAAGGAAATTGCTGAGGAATTTACAAAGAAGTTTGTGGCGAAAATGAAAAACCTTATAGTAGGGGATCCCATGGATGAGAATACGCAAGTTGGGCCGCTGGCGCGGCGTGATCTAGTAGACGAGCTTGATCGGCAAGTAAAAGAATCCACAGCAAAGGGCGCAAAATTGCTGTGCGGTGGGCAACGAATTGCCCCCTCACCTCAATCCTCTCCCACCGGGGGAGAGGAAGTATTGGCAGGATACTTTTATGAGCCAACTGTGCTTACTGATGTGAAACCCGGCATGCCGGCTTATCGTGAAGAGCTTTTTGGGCCAGTGGCTTCTGTAATTATTGCGGAAGATGCGGATGAGGCCGTGCGGATTGCGAATGATTCAATTTATGGACTGGGAGCCGCGATTTGGACAAAGGATATTGCAAAAGCTAAGCAAATGGCTTGCCAACTTGAATGTGGCGCGGTGTTTATTAATGATTTTGTAAAATCTGATCCGCGCCTGCCATTTGGCGGCGTAAAAAAATCTGGATATGGCCGCGAGCTTGGAATTTACGGCATCAAAGAGTTTGTGAATATTAAAACGGTGGTAGTGAAGTGAAGAGATCCCTCGGCGCGCTACGCTTACTCGGGATGACGCTACGCGTCAATTATCCACAGGGAGAACTTGACGATATTTTCTTGTTACTACATAATGTAGTAATAACTCAGCATTTAAACTTATGGAAATTAAAATTCAAAAAAATGCTCTTTATGTGATTTTCGCAGTTGCGGTGCTGGGTGTTATCGGAATAGTTGTGTGGGGTACGCGCGGCGGCAAACCGGTAAGCACACCATACGCAGGAGTTTCCGGAAATGATCTTCCTACCGTAGTAGGAGAGCCGTCGCTTGGAGGGCCGAAGATTCCATTTCACGAGCATGAGAATTATAAAGAATATACGCCAGAAGTGCTTACTGCAGCGATTTCAAGCGGGAACGCCACGCTTCTCTACTTTTACGCGGATTGGTGCGGAACATGCCGCGGGCAAGAACCAATTCACGAAGCATTTTTTCACCGCGCGGTTGATGAAAATTTGGCGGTTATGGGTGTGCGCGTGAATGCGGACTATAACCAGCAACTCATGCGTCAATACAGGATTAACTATCAGCATAGCTATGTGCTTTTGGACAAAAGCGGAAAGCCAGTTGATAAATTTTTTGGTGATCATTCCGAAATGGAGCTCATGGCTAAGGTGCAGCAAGTGCTTTAATTTCTCCTCACCCGATCTCGCATCCGCTCGATCACCCTCTCCCGCGGGGAGAGGGGAGGGTGAGGGTATATGACTATGTTTTCACTAATCCCACTTTCTTTTGCCGCAGGTGTGCTGACGGTGGCCGCGCCGTGCCTTTTACCGGTACTCCCCGCAATTTTAGGTGGGTCGTTGAGTACAAGTAAATGGCGGCCGCTTGGAATTGTTGCAGGCCTTGTCGTGACTTTCACAATTTTTGGCACGGCATTTGCGATATTCTTGGATGTTCTCGGAATTTCAAAGGGTACACTCCGCGTGGTCTCGATCGTTCTATTATTCCTGTTTGGGCTTGCGCTGGCCGTGCCGACACTATGGGAATGGTTAGTGGTGAAGGGAACTTTTGCGTGGAGAAAGGTGAGCGCGCCAAAGGCGTGTTGTGCGCCGACCCCCTCACCTCAATCCTCTCCCACCGGGGGAGAGGAAGGCGATCGCAATCCCTCTCCCGCGACTGGGAGAGGGCAGGGTGAGGGCAAAAAAAGAAGCAATAGTTTCTGGGGTGGATTCGGCATTGGCTCAACGCTCGGAGTGGTCTGGACTCCATGCGCCGGCCCAATTCTTGGCGCCATTCTTACTTTTGCGGCAAGTACACAAAATGTTTTTCAAAGCGGACTGCTGTTTTTCACTTACGGACTTGGCGCCGCAGTGCCAATGCTTTTGATCGGCTACGGCGGCCGCGCGCTGGTGTTGCGCATCACGGGATTTGCGCATGCCGCGGTGCGCGTGCGGCAGGTCGCTGGAGTTATACTAGTCGTCTGGGCTATTGCATTATGGCTGGGGGTTGATCGATATTTTCAAGCAAATCTTACTCCACTTTTACCACAGCCGCGCCTATAGTATATGCAAATTTCTGCAAATTGGTTTTCCCGTGGAAGTAAAATCTCGGGTTGTGCTTCTATTTTGGGTTCATGGCAGATTTGTCATAATGTTTGCACTTCGCTTATCGCTCTGCTGGCCACGTTTGGTATTGCGCTACAAGGCATGCCGCTTTTATTTTTAAATCGTTTTCAGTGGTCATTGTGGATTGCGGCAGTGGCGCTTTTTGGCGTGCTACTTACGATTCGCGTGGGGATGAGAATGCGCTGTATTACCACACGTGGGATGATTGGGAATAGCGGGCTTTTGCTGGCGGGATTGCCGTTTGCAGGCGAGTGGGTGGGTGGGGCACGGACGGCGGGATTAGTGCTCGTACTGGGGGTGCTTGCCTGGTATCTCAAAGATTTGATTGTTAAGCGCGTGGAAACCGGGTGGGTCGTGGATTTTGTTGAGCAGGGTAGAAAGGTGGCAGGTGGGCTAGTGGGGATGGTGGCGGTGGTGGGAGTGCTTTTTACGGTCCATAACCCCTCCCAGATTCCCTCACCCGCTCCGATCGCGGTCGGAGCACCCTCTCCCGCGGGGAGAGGGCAGGGTGAGGGGCGCATGAAGTTCACCCTCTTCGACGTTGCTCACGCCAAAGAGCTCATGGATAAAAACGGTGATGGACAGTGTGATGTCTGTGGCATGGATATTGATCAGTGTATCGAGTCAGGGATGATGCAATGTACGATGGATCCCGAGGCGAAAATTGGTTTGCTTGGCTCGAAGCATAGCCACGCGGCGTTTCAGGCGTTTAGGAATGGCGCACCATTGAATCTTGAACCATACGCGCGTATCATGGATAGCAGTGGCAGTGGGACAGGTTCAAGCTTTATGCATATTGAAGGACCGGATTTTAATCGCCTCCACATGCATGCAACTGGCGTACCGCTCCAGATGTTTTTCAATAGCATCGGCATGAGTACCCCAAATGCACAAGTCATCGTTAATGGTAAAGAGATCGAGCGTGGCTTGGAATTTGTGTTCCAAGATGAGGATGCCATTGAAGTGATACTCTAATATGATAAAGGCACGATTGTGATGGGATTTGATAAGCCAAAAATTGATGACGCGTTGAAAAAATAAATGCGCGGTGCTATGGAGCTACTTAGTGATCTTAACTCGGCCCAACAGGAGGCCGTTACCTTTGGCAACGGGCCGCTTTTGATTGTAGCTGGCGCTGGTACTGGCAAAACATCTGTTATTACTCGGCGCATTGCCTGGCTCATTGCGCAAAAAAAAGCTAAGCCGGAAGAAATCCTGGCGCTCACTTTTACGGATAAGGCCGCAAGCGAGATGGAGGAACGGGTGGATAAACTTTTGCCATATGGCTATGTTAATCTTTGGGTATCCACTTTTCACGCCTTTGGCGAACGCATTTTACGCGACTGGGCGCTCCAAATTGGATTGCCCAATGATTTTAAGGTCTTGACCGTCTCACAGCAATGGATGCTGGTGCGCAATAATTTAGAACGTTTTGCGCTAAATTATTATCGTCCGCTTGGCAATCCAACAAAATTTATTCATGCTCTGCTGTCACATTTCTCGCGCGCCAAAGATGAAATAATCGCGCCGGAAAATTATTTAAAGTATGTGCGGAATTTGGCACTGGACAAGGACTCTGACACTGAAATAGTTTCGCAATTCAATGAGATTGCTGAGGCATATCATATTTATTCTCAGCTTTTGCTGGAGAAAGACGCGTTTGATTTTGGCGATCTGATTAATCATACACTTACGCTTTTGCACAAACGCCCGCGCGTGCTTAACGAATTGCGTAAGCGCTTCAGATACATTCTCGTTGATGAATTTCAGGATACCAATATTGCACAATACGAGCTTATTAAGCTCCTTGCCGCGCCGAATAATAATCTTACAGTAGTAGGGGATGATGATCAGTCCATTTATAAATTCCGCGGCGCTTCCATTTCAAATATCCTGCAATTTACGCACGATTTTCCGCAAAGCAAAAAAGTACTTCTTACAACTAATTATCGCAGTTACCAGAATATCTTGGATATCGCGCATACTTTTATCCAGCAGAATAACCCATATCGTTTGGAAGTGACTCTTTCGCAAGATGGCCAAGAACTCTCAAAAAAACTTATTGCTCATCGTAAAGGTAGCGCCGAGGTTGCGCATTTGGCTTATCGCACTGTAGAAGATGAGGCAGAAGGAGTGGCAAAGCGGATTCTTGCGCTGCATAACCCTACCCGGCCTCCCCTTAACTTAAGGGGAGGGGAGGAGGGGTTACTGCCCCTTTGGAGTGATTTCGCAATACTTTTGCGTGCCAATTCCTCTGCACCGATATTTTTGCAAGCTTTGCGGCGGCACAATATTCCGTTTGATTATGTGGCGAACAAGGGCCTATACAAAGAAACAATAATTTTAGATATTTTAAGTTACTTGAAACTGCTAGACAATTATCATGAATCCGAAGCGCTTTACCGCGTTTTATCTACCGCTCCATTTGCGCTTCCCCATAGCGACTTAGTCGCGCTTGTGCAATATGCTGGCAAAAAAACTATTTCTTTGTACAGCGCTTTGCAAAATTCCGAGCGTCCGGCATTAAGCGATCTCGGCGCGGAAACTATCGCGCGACTTTTGGATTTCATTACTAAACATGCTGCGCTTGCGCGCGCAAAAAGCGCTTCAGAGCTTTATGTGCAGGTTGTGCACGATCTTGATATTGAAGCGCGGGTTGAGCATCCGGCGCTTGTACGTGAAGCCGAATATCTGGCGGAATTTTACAAGCGCATTCAGGAATTTGAGCGCGATAGCGACGCGCGCGCGCTAAACGCGTTTTTAAAACATTTGCAATTGGAATTGGATTCCGGCGAAGAAGGGCAACTTCCCGCGGATTTTGAAGAAGGTCCGGACACCGTTAAAGTAACTACCGTGCATGCTTCAAAGGGATTGGAGTGGCGCTGCGTATTTATTCCACATCTGATTGACCGGCGTTTTCCATCAACTGAACGGCGCGAACCGATTGAATTGCCAACTGCTTTGATTAAAGAAACTTTGCCAGAAGGAGATGTACATTTACAGGAAGAACGGCGACTTTTTTATGTAGCTATGACTCGCGCGCGCGATGGGCTATACTTGACGCGGGCAGAGGATTATCTTGGAAAAACTACGCGCAAGCCGTCGCGATTTTTGTATGAGTTAGGAATACTGGAAAAAGATACAGTAAAGCGCGCAACAAAAATTCCCCCGCCTCAATCCTCTCCTACAAGCGGGCGAGGAAGTTTAATGAGTTTACCCTCTCCCTCAGGGAGAGGGCAGGGTGAGGGTGCGCATTATCCTATCCCAGAAAGCTTTTCCTTTAGTTCTGTATCCGCATTTCGCAAATGCCCGTTAGAATATAAATTTAAGTATTTACTAAAACTGCCAAGCGCGGGAAGCGCGCAGTTGAGCTTTGGAAATACTATCCATAAAACTTTGGAATTATTTTTGAAACTTTGGCAAGAACGATTGCGCAGCGCGCAAGGAGATTTATTCGACAGTGAAAAAAATGGCAAAATTTCCGTGCCAATGTTTGAGGAATTAAAAACGCTATATGAGCGAAGCTGGATTGATGATTGGTATGAGAGCGCGACGCAAAAAAATGAGTATCGCGCAAAACGCGGGCCAGCAATTCTAAAAAATTTTTATGAACATTTTATCGCCAATCCGCCAAAACCAAAGTATATTGAGCCATGGTTTAAAATTGCCATGGGACCGTACAAATTTGTGGGGAAAATTGATAGGATTGACGTATCACCCTCACCCTGCCCTCTCTCTGAGGGAAAGGGCAACCGAAGGTTGGGTGAGGGTTGCATTATTATTGATTACAAAACCGGTGAGAGCGCGCATGATAAATTGCAAAAGGTGGATAAAGAACAATTAGTCATTTATCAAATCGCGGCGCAGGAATTTTTGCGGGAACGCGTGGGAGGTCTGATGTACTGGGATTTGGTGCCGAATCATTTCACCGAGCCGTTTGTGGCAACGCCTGAGCAAATTGAAAAATTAAGAAGCGAATACACGGCGCAAATTGACGAAATAATTCGCACAATCGAAAATGATAGCTTTGTCCAAGCGCATGCCGACACTACCCGACATACTTGCAATTATCAGCATTTTTTGTAAAAAATCCGCGCGGTCAAAAGACTACGATCGTAGCAAATTGACCGCAACAGTTTTTTGATACTTTTTCTCCTTGAATCTATGCTAATATTGAGCCGAGGAATTTTGGATAGCCGCGGAGGAATTCTGCGCCGGACATGGCCTTTTTTCCTTCAAGTTGAAGTTGTTCCAAAATAATACTTCCGGGATTGCAATTGACTGCTAGTTGCCCCAATTTATTGCCTGAGCTTGTCGAGGGCCATTCGACGCGTTGCGCTTGCTCAGGGGATAATGTCTCGGTATCCGCTTTCCAAACATAACCTGGCGTGGCATTGGATGCACAGCCAATGGTAGGATGAAGAAGCGAGGCCTTGAGTACTTTGAGGCGCTTACCTTCCCATTGCGTCCATGTTCCAGGCCACAAGTCATACGCGCGCGCCATGCGTTCAATATACTCTGCGGATTTTTGCCAATCAACTTTTCCATCCTCGCGCTCAAGTAATTTTGTAAAAGTGGCTTTTTTATGATCCTGCGGCTTTGGCTTAATTTTTCCCCCCAGATATTGTGGCAATGTTTCCACCAGCAACTTCGCCCCTTCATGTGCAAGAAGCTTCGAAAGCTCACTGCCAGTTCTATGGCGTCCCTCACCCTGCCCTCCCCGGGGCCTGCGCTCGCTCGGCCCGTCTTCGACCCCTTCGGGAGAGGGAGACTGTAGGTCGGGTGAGGGGGAGATTTGCACCACATGCTGTGTCAACACTGGTCCATGATCCATTTCTTCATCCAATAGCATAATTGTTACGCCGGTTTCTGTGTCGCCATTCAAAATAGCAACTTGGATAGGGGATGAGCCACGGTATTTTGGCAAAAGTGATGGATGCACATTTACCATGCCGCGCGGAAATAATTCTAGCACCTCGCGCGGAAAGATTTTGCCGTACGCAACGACCACGGCAACTTCTGCATGCAATGATTTTAATTCATCAATAATTGTAGCCGCAGGCTTTAGCCTGCGTTCAATGTTGTCCGCCGGCTGAAGACCGGCGACTACACCCCTTAATGTTTTCGGCTGTAACACCTTCAATCCCAATTCTTGTGCCTTAATTTTCACCGGTGGCGCTTCAACTTTTAGTCCTCGCCCAACTGGCTTATCTGGTTGTGTTACAACTGCCGCAATCGAAAAACCCGCACCATGCAATGCGGTAAGCGCCGGCGCCGCAAACTCCGGTGTTCCGAAAAAGATAATTTTGGTCCGTGCTGTACTTTTTTGCATACTATGGTATGATATATTTACATCTTTAATGCTGTGTACTGGTTATAGGTAATCATAGCATTAAATCAGTAACAATACCAAAATTAATAACAAATTAACATAAATAACAATATGAAAAAAAGAATTTCGTTAGTGGTATTGGCAATGGGGGTTTTACTCTTAGTCGGGGCAGGGTGCGGAAAGCAAACGCAAAAGTCAGCGTCTCCTGGATCGCCGTTGGCAACACCGCCAGAGCAAGAGGAGTCAAGCATAAAAATGGGCAAGCTTTACAATCTTGGCGCACTGCGCGAATATGAATACCGCATTACATCCGGCGCGGATAGTCAGCAAGGCGCGATGAATGTGAAGTATACAATTAGTTCGGATACGGTAAATGGAAAAGCCGCGTGGCTTCAACAGTCGGATATGGATGTACAGGGAAATAAAGTGTCCGCGAAAATGTGGATGTCCAAATCATCAATGGCGTGCCTTAAGGTGTTAACCGTGATGAATATCGCGGGCCAAACTATGTCGCAAGACGGCCAGTGTCCGGAAGAAGGTCCGAACGCGGCAACGGCTACCGGCGAGGAAGAGCTTAAATACATTGGGAAAGAATCAGTAACCGTGCCGGCAGGAACATTCAACGCGAAAAAGTACGAGCAAGCCGGCGCGACCTTCTGGGCTGTTGACAATATCCCTGTACCATTGAAGGTTTCATACACCGGCGCGGATTCCACGGTTATGGAGCTGGTGAGTTATAAATAGATCGCTACCATCCGAAGATGCATTTTATTGCGAGAACAAAATGCTACATGCTTGATTACTCTCGATCCATATAATATAGTTGTATGGCAATTAATAAAATCAGATGTCCTAAATGTAGTTCTACTAATATAAGGGAGAGTGCTGAATATGCACCCAGTAAGCCCGAAGGCCATCCCGCTAAAAAAATAGCATATACCACTCCAAATTACTGCTTGGATTGTGAAAATGAATGGTATTAAAATTTCCGCTTACATTGACATAGTATGCCATTATTAATGCCTGAACAAATTACGCAGTATAAGGAAACTGGTCGGTATGATGATGTAAAAAATCCATCGAGTGCCCAAGGCGATTGCGGGGATAGTTTTGTCGCATTATTTCGGTTCGTTATAATATTTATCATTATTGTTGTTATTATTGCGATTATTAAATGAGCATTTGTGATGGTTTTTTAATGCCTAACCGAGCAAAATCTCATCTCTACTTATTATATAATTAAGATTTATTTGAAAATTAATGAAACGGGAAATGATAATTTGGCAAGCCATACTCGTTGCCCTGGGTGCGTTTTTAATTTTGACTATTAAAACGTACTTGCGGGATAGGAATGAGATAATTGCTGAAACCAGCCGGGCACAGTGTGTTATTGATGTTACGGAAAAAGGACTAGATTTATATGGGGCTTGCACCGATATTAAAAACTATAAACTTCAGGATTCTGCCAAGGGATTGTAAAAAATAATCCTATGGAAATCGCCATCCTCTTGTTTATTTGGCTCATAATCTACGAAGTATTTTATTCCCCCAAAGGCCGCATTAGGCAATTAAGGCGAGCGATTTATCGTATCCCAATAAAAATAGCGAGATTAAAAAGGAAAATGCCTGATGAGGCTAAACATTTTGATGAAATGTGTGAAAAAGCGCTCAATGCTAGATATAAAATGATAAACGCCCTGCTTGATTTTCATTTTGATCCGGATGAGGACCGGGAATACATCAAGGAAATACGCCTTACGATGCCATTTGATTTTCGCTAAAAAATATTATTTCCTGCGTTCGCTCATCTTTTTTACTCAAAAACCACCTCATCATGGGTGGTTTTTGAAGTGGACCCGAGGGGAGTCGAACCCCCAACCATCTCGGTATCAGCGAGGCGCTCTACCATTGAGCTACGGGCCCTCGATGTCCACGCATCTAGTATATCAAAAAAGCGTGCCCTGTTACAGACAACGCTCTTTTGATTTGGTTGGCCCAACCCAATGGTGTGTTGGAGCAACTCGCTGATACCTAATCATATATTAACACACTATATATCTTGTGTCAAGGTATGTTTTGTCCACACCCAACTCAAATAAACTTCAACGCCTTGTCAATATAAAGCGTGCCGTTGAGGTGGTCTATCTCGTGTTGGAAGATTTCGGCTAAAAAGCCCTTGGCTTCAAGCTCAAAGGGTTTGCCGTCCAGGGTCTGCGCCTTCACCTGTACGCTTTTATAGCGTTTTATAAGGCCGTATTTGCCAGGAACTGATAAACACCCCTCTTCAAGAGTATCGCGCCGTAGCGAGTGTTTTTTGATTTTAGGGTTAATCAGAACAAATGGCTCGGGTGTGTGATCCACGATAATAAGGCGGATTGATTTGCCGATTTGCGGGGCGGCTAGTCCAACCCCCGGCGCTTTCTTCATTGTTAGCACCATATCCTCGGCCAGTTGTTTTAGCTCTTTCGGATCCCATTTGGAAATAATAATATCTTTTGCGCGCGCCCGCAAAACTGTATTTGGTTCATGAACAATAAGCAATACTTTTGGCATAGTAGAATTTATATCATAAAAACCCCATTTCGGATAGCTTCAAACCAAATAAATGCGCGGCGCGTAAATAAATATATTGGCCACTTGCAAAAAAACATTTTTAAATTCCGTTTGCCATGCAAAAGATAACGCATTAAAAGTATTGGTAAGAAAAGCGGAAGTGTGATGATATACAAATAATCGCGCGCGTTGACAACATGGCGCAAGCGGATAGGCGGATAAAATTGCTGCTGGAAAATATGCTTGCCATATTTTTTATACAAAACCGGCCATACACTGGCATTACGAGCGGATCGCAAAAGTGAACCGCAATTCCATTGCATTTCTTGATGATATACAATTGCGGACGATATTGCCGCAAACTTTCCTACGCGGGCAAGGCGAAAAGCCATTTCGGAATCCTCATTGTTATATTTAAAAAATTTTGTATCAAATAAGCCAACCTGCTTAAAAGCGCTACGCCGATATGCGATATTGGCACCCATAGGCCAGCGCGGGCCTTTGTTTTGCACTATTCGCTCCGGAAAATACCCGTGATAATTCGCAGAGCGGTAAAATACCTGTCCGTACGCGCATACAATTGATCCGTTCGCAAATGGCCCTTGCAATTCCGCAAACCATTGCGGCGTGACAATACAATCATCATCGGTAAACGCAATAATATCGCCTTTGGCATGGCGAATTGCCGTATTTCGTCCAGCGCTTAATCCTTGATTTTTTTCATGGTGAATAATCTTGAAACGATGGTCTGCCAATTTTAATTTTTCCAAATATTCTTTGGAGCTATCAGTGGAACCATCATTTATAATAATGATTTCATCAGGAAAATGATCAAGCGCTTTTAATGATTTGACACATTTTTCAAGGTATTCCCGACGATTATAAGTTGAAATGGCGACGGTAGTAATCATTGCGGTTTTTCAGTATTTTTCCTTCCCGCTTTCCATACAAAAAGTTTGCCGGGATTTTTTGCGTTAGATTGCTTAACTTCCGCGAAAATTTTTTGCGCCTCTTTTATCCCGATCCGCTTAATAACGCCCAGATACATCGCAAACCGTTTGCGCTCGCCAAATGCGCTGGAAATAACGTCAGCCCAATAATGGGCTTCCGAATGAATATTTTTGTTTTTCGCGCCAGTGCGCTTTTTAAGGATGTTTTTAAGACCTTCCATTGTTTTAAAGGTCTTATCTTAAATTAAATCGTGCGGCAAGATAGCCAACACCGAACGGCCCTTCGTAGGAAAGCGGTTCAGCCGTGCAATTAAATCCGTCGAGCATGCCTAAAAGCATAACAATAACACGCAAACCGCAGGCCTTGGCCGCAATCATTTGCTTATCAAGCGCCATGATCTTTTCATAATCATTTTTTCGCAAGGCCTGCACAACTGTCTCGTCAAATTTTTTGCCTTCCGGTGAAAAACCGCCCGGTGCCGCGTCGGTTAAAGTATGAGCCAAATCCGCGGACGCGATTACAGCCACGCGATTCTTGGATTTTTGTAAAACATTGCCGATCCTTTGCCCGGTCTGAAAATGCATGGTAAGCGGTAATTCCGAATTGGACATTGGCACAATGCGCAGATTGGGCAAATGTTGTGCCAAAAAATAAAGCGGCACGGAAACTCCATAATCGCAAAACTCATCAGTTACTCCAACAACCGGCACGGCTTCGTTCTGAAGGCGCAGTTGGCGAATACGTTCAATAAGCGTCAGTTCCGCGCGAAATTCCAGCGCGGTTGAAAAATCTCCAAACTCTTTGAGATTGGCGCGATAAGTTGGCGAAATAAGCAAGGCAAAAGCATCCGGTAAAATTGAGCCATGAGGCGACAAAATAAGCGCGGCATCCGGCTTAGCCGCGTACATATCTTCCTCCAGCATTTTGTACGACGCAAGTGTTTTAGCGAGTTTTTTTTGATGCTCTTTTCCAATAGTTGGTAGCAAAATGGGGGAATGTGGCGCAATTGCCGCAAAAGTAATCATATTCGGCAATTATATCATTATTGCGCCATAGCCGCCACTGGTGTGCGCCGCACTGCGGATTCTGTTCGTTCAAATGCGAATTTTCCATCTTCCACGCCAACTCTAACTCGTTCGCCCTCTTTGAATTTTCCTTTGATAAGTTCAACCGCCAGCGCATTCATAATTTCGTCGGTAATGAGCCGCTTGAGCGGACGCGCGCCAAATATCGGGCTGTATCCGCGCTGTGCCAGCAGTTTTTTTGCATCCGGCGCAAGCTCAAGGCGAATACGTTTTTCTTTCAGCCGCTCGCCAATTTGCGCAAGCTCAAGATCAATGATCTGTTTAATATGCTCCGGTTTCAAAGAATGGAAAACCACAATTTCATCAATGCGATTAAGAAACTCCGGCTTAAATCGATCATATAGCATTTTGCGCAGTTTCTCATCCAATTTTTGTTCATCATTTTGCGACTCGGTTTCCGCGGAAAAGCCAAGCGTGCCGCGATTGGCCATGGAAAGAATCGCGTCCGAGCCGATATTGGAAGTCATAATGATAATGGTATTTTTGAAATTCACCACTCGTCCTTTGCCATCTGTCATCCGGCCATCATCAAGAATTTGCAAAAGCGAATTGAATATTTCCGGATGGGCTTTTTCAATTTCATCAAAAAGAATAACGCTGTACGGCCGGCGGCGCACCAGTTCCGTAAGCTGTCCCCCTTCTTCATAACCAACATATCCGGGCGGAGCGCCAAGCATGCGCGCAACAGAATGCCGTTCGCCATATTCCGACATATCCAGGCGCACGAGCGCTTGATCGGAATTAAACATAAATTCCGCCAGTGCCTTGGCCAATTGAGTTTTTCCAACTCCGGTTGGGCCCATAAAAATGAATGATCCAATCGGACGATCGGACGCGGAAATTCCCGCGCGGCTGCGGCGCACGGCATTGGCAATCGCGCGTACAGCTTCTTCCTGCCCGACAACGCGTTTTTCCAGTTCGTTTTCCATGCGTAAAAGTTTGTCCATCTCGGATTCCAGCATGCGAGTGACCGGAATACCTGTCCAGCGCGCTACCACGGCGGCAATATCCTCTTCGCCAACTTCTTCTTTGAGAATGCGGTGTTTTTTTTGCAGTTCAGCCAGCTTTTTTTCAGCTACGCGCAATTCTTTTTCAGTTTCCGGAATTTTGCCATAGCGCAACTCCGCCACTTTTTGCAAATCTCCGCCGCGTTCGGCAATCTCCGCTTCCGCTCGCGTTTTCTCAATGGTTTTGCGCAGTTTGCGAATAGCGGAGATATGCTCTTTTTCAGTATTCCAGCGCAATTCCAGATCCATGGCTTTTTCCTTGACTTCGGCAAGTTCTTTTTCCAAATCTTTCAGTCGCGCTTTAGCTTCTTTTTCAGTTTCTTTGCCGAGCGCGCGCCGTTCAATTTCCAAGCGCATCATTTCCCGTTTCATGCGATCCAGCTCTTCGGGCTGGCTGTCAATTTCAAGACGAAGCGCGGAAGCGGCCTCATCAATCAAGTCCACGGCCTTATCCGGTAAATGACGGTCGGTAATATAACGCGAAGAAAGATGCGCAGAGGCAAGCAGGGCCGAGTCAGTAATGCGCACGCCATGATGCACCTCGTATTTTTCTTTTATGCCGCGCAAAATCGCAATAGTATCTTCAACAGACGGCTCGGTTACATAAACCGGCTGAAAGCGCCGTTCCAGTGCCGGATCTTTTTCAATATAGCGCTGGTATTCTTTAACAGTAGTCGCGCCAATGGCATGCAACTCTCCGCGGGCAAGCGCGGGCTTTAACATATTGGCCGCGTCAATCGCGCCCTCGGCCGCCCCGGCGCCAACAAGCGTATGCAACTCATCAATGAATAAAATAATTTTTCCCGCGCCCTGTTCAATTTCCTTAAGCACGGCTTTGAGCCGCTCCTCAAACTCACCGCGAAATTTTGTTCCGGCCACAAGCGACCCCAAATCCAGAGCAATCAATTCCTTGTCTTTCAAGCTTTCCGGAACATCGCTGGCCACAATGCGCTGAGCCAGTCCTTCCGCAATCGCGGTTTTGCCCACTCCGGCTTCGCCAATCAGCACCGGATTATTTTTCGTGCGGCGGGCCAGAACTTGTACAACGCGGCGAATTTCATCATCGCGGCCGATAATCGGATCCAATTTTTCTTGGCGCGCGAGTTTGGTAAGGTTGCGGCTATAACGTTCCAGCGCTTGATATTTTGTTTCCGGCTGGGCGTCAACTACGCGCTGGCTTCCGCGCACTGTTGCTAAAACTTGAAGCACAGTATCATATTGTACGCTGTGATGTGTAAGCAACTCCGCGGCGCGGCTTCGCACCGTTAAAAGCGCGAGCAATAAATGTTCAGTGGAAATATATTCATCGTGCAAGCGGCTGGCTTCTTGTTCGGCCTGATGCAGAGCGCGCATCATCTCTTGCGTTAAATACATTTGCGCAACATTAGTAGAAGAGCTGGTTTGCGGAATGCGCGTTAGAAGCGTGCGCGTATCGCGGGTAAGAGCCGCGATGTCAATTCCCAATTTTTTAAAAATCGCCATGACCACGCCGTCCTCCTGCTCAATTAAGCTCGCGAGCAGATGCAATGGATCCATGTGCGGATGATTTAATTCGCCCACCAGATGTTGCGCGCGTTGCAGAGCTTCTTGGGATTTGGTGGTAAAGTTTTGAAATGCCATAGTAAAGGTTGGGTTAGCAGTCTCAAGTATAGATTGCTAATAAGCTTATCAACAGCAAATTTGCTTGTCAATGGGGTAGTTTTTACAGTGTAACATACATTGGACTTATTCGTAAATTATGCTAAAATTAAAACAATTATGCCATCTATTCTTGGAGTGCAAGTTGACAGCATCACACGCGCGGAGGCAATTGCGCGTGTTGATCATATGGTGCGCGATGGGGGACAGCATATTATTACAACACCGAATCCGGAAATAATTGTTGCGGCGCAAAAAGATTTAGAGTTTCGCGCCATACTTAATCGCGCCGCCCTTGCGCTCCCGGATGGATTTGGCCTTATGCTTGCCGGGCGATTTTTGGGTACGCCGCTTATGGAACGAATTGCGGGCTCGGATTTTGTGCGGGAAATTACAAAATTGGCGTGCGAGAAAAAATACAAATTGTATCTTGCGGGCGGAGAACCGGGCGTGGCAAACGCCGCCGCCGACACGATCATTTCACGATTGCGCAATTGCGCAATCGTGAAATCAGAAACTGAGCCGGATGTGGAGAAGATTCGCGAGGAAGCGCCGGATATTTTGCTTATTGCTTTGGGGCATGGAAAACAGGAAAAATGGATTGCCGCGCATTTGCCGGAATTGCCCAGCGTAAAAGTTGCCATGGGGGTTGGCGGGGCATTTGATTTTATTGCCGGCCGTGTTTTACGCGCTCCGCGCATTTTGCGCCGTCTCGGCTTGGAATGGCTTTGGCGTCTTATCCTTCAACCCTCGCGATTGCCACGCATCTGGCGCGCCGTGATTAAGTTTCCCATTCTCGTGCTTCGTGCTAAACTACAATAGGAGGTGTTCTGTTGGCAAAAAAGAAATTACGCAATCGGCGAAAGGTTTGTCCCAAATGCGAGTTTATGCATCCGCGCTCGCAACCATGTGGCGCGCCTGGCGCACGGCTCGATATCCCGATTTCCGAAATCCCGGTGGGTGAGCCCGTAGAACAGCTTCAGTTTCACCAGTACGTACGAGTCCCAACACGCGAGGAGGATATCCGATAACGAAATTGCCAGTGCCGGTACAAATTTGCTTCACAGATGAGGAAGTGGAGGCACGACTTCGCTATCGTCGCAAGTGGTTCGTTCCGTAGTTCATTACCCGATTTGCGCCTATGGCGCTCGTCGGGCTGTTTTTTTATTTGGAAATTTGTGCTATACTAGGATTATGCAAATGATTGCAAAAGCTACAGAAAAAGTTCGCGTGCGCTTTCCGCCCTCGCCAACGGGTTTTTTGCATATTGGGAGTTTGCGTACTGCACTGTATAACTATTTGTTCGCGCGTAAGCACGGCGGGGAGTTTATTTTGCGCATCGAAGACACGGACCGAGCTCGGTCAGTGCCTGGTGGAGTTGAAAGTATTATTCGCACGCTGGAGTGGGCCGGGATTGAGTATGATGAAGGACCCCAACTGGCCCCCTCACCTGGCCTGCGGCCATCCTCTCCCTTAGGGAGAGGGGAGGGTGAGGGAAAAGGCGAACATGGGCCGTATGTGCAGTCGGAGCGGTTGGATATTTATAAAAAATACGCCGAACAACTTATTAAAAAAAGCAAGGCATATTATTGCACCTGCACGCCGCAGCGGCTTGAGGAGTTGCGGCAAGCACAAATGGAGCGCAAAGAACCTACGCGCTATGATGGCCAATGTCGCAAATTATCAAATAGCAAATTGCAAATAGCTAATAGCTCTTATGTGATCCGTCTGAAAGTGCCACGGACTGGGAAAACAAAGTTTGAGGATATTATTCATGGCAAGTTGGAATTTGAAAATAAATTGATTGATGATCAAGTGCTCATGAAATCTGATGGTTATCCAACATACCATCTTGCCAATGTAGTTGATGATCATTTGATGAAAATCTCTCATGTTATACGCGGGGAGGAATGGCTGTCCTCAAATCCAAAACATATTTTGCTTTATAAAGCGCTTGGCTGGAAACCGCCGCAATTTGCGCATCTGCCGCTTCTTCTTAATTCTGATCATTCAAAATTATCTAAACGTCAAGGTGATGTGGCAGTTGAGGATTATATTAAAAAAGGATACTTGCGCGAAGCATTAATTAATTTTGTCGCGCTTTTGGGATTTAATCCGCGCGCTGATAAAGAACTTTATACCATTGATGAGCTTATTGACGAATTCGATCTTGCAAAAGTCAATAAATCCGGCGCGGTTGTTAATTTTGAAAAACTGGATTGGATGAATGGAAGCTATATCCGTCACATGCCACTAGATGAATTAGTCACGCTGACCATGCCATTTTTGCCGACTGATGACATGAAGCTGGCGCGCAAAGTTGTTGCACTGGAACAGGAGCGACTTAAAAAACTAAGCGATCTCAGTGAGGCAACCGAATTTTTCTTTGTTGAGATTCCGCACTATGAGCCGGAAATTTTAATATGGAAAAAATCGCCAAAGGAAAGTGTTGCTCCAAATTTACAAGCTCTTCATGATTTTCTTTCAGATTATGATGGGACTTGGGACGCAAATGCACTTGAGAGTGCGATAAAACTATGGATTGAACAAAAGAGCAGGGGAGTAGGGGAAATACTTTGGCCAATGCGGGTTGCGCTTTCCGGCCGGCTTGCTTCGCCACCCCCATTTGATATTGCGGCAATTTTAGGCAAAACGCGCACCCTTGCGCGACTGGAATATGCAATCAAACTGGCGAAAAAACTGTAGTCGCAACTCTTTAGGTTGCGTTTTGCGCGGGCTAAAGACCCGCGGCTACCTGTTATTTTTTTTATTCGTTATTCTTAATTCTACATTCTTCATTTCATCAGTGCATGCGCAATCCTCGGTTTTGGATTTAAATACACAAATCCAAGATAAGAAACGCGCGCAACAGGAGCTTCAGCAAAAAATTAATGACTATAGTAATAAAATTCGCACAACTCAGAAAAAAGCGGCGAGTCTTGTAAATCAGATAAATATTTTAGAAGCAAATATCTCTAAAGCCGAATTAGAAATACGCCGAAAAGAAATAGAAGCGCAGCAGCTTGCGCTTGAAACACAGCTTGTTGAACAACAAATTCAAGATGAAGAGAGGAGAATGAACAACATGCTTACCGACATTAGTAAAGTACTTCGCGAAATTAAACGCTATGACGATAGGAAATATGTGGAAATCGTACTCGCTGAAAATTCATTTTCCGAGGTATTTGATCAGCTTTATTATACCGAGCGACTTGCCAATCACTTAAGCCGCAAGTTGGATGAAATTAAATCTATTCGCGGAATTTTGGATAATAATCGCACCACACTTGTTACAAAACAAACCGAAGCGGAGCAGAAAAAAGAGGGTCTGGCTATCATGCAAGATGCCTTTGAACAGGAAAAGCGCGTAAAGGAGGCATTATTTGGAAGAACAAAGTCAACCGAGGCAGAATTTCGCAATCTTCTTGAGGAGTTGCGCGCCGCGGCCTCTTCCATTGATTCGGAGATTGTTACGCTGGAAAAAACAATTCGCCAAAAATTGGATATTGCGGATAAATTGGCAGGGGATACTGGCATACTTTCATGGCCAGTTGCCCCCATTGGCGGCCTCTCAGCGTCATTTCACGATCCGGATTATCCATTTCGATATTTATTTGAGCATGGTGGTGTTGATATTCGTACTCCGCAAGGAACACCGATTCGCGCGCCGGCATCTGGCTATGTTGCAAAAGTTTTTAATGGCGGCCTCGGTATTAGACCAAGCTATGTAATGCTGCTTCATGGAAATCAATTATCAACAGTATTCATGCATGTATCATCAATTGCGGTAGTACCAGACACCTATGTTTTGCGCGGAGATGTCATTGCATACTCAGGAGGCAGGCCGCGCACTCCAGGCGCAGGCCGATGGACAACCGGTCCCCATTTACACTTTGAAACCCGCATAAATGGTGTGCCAGTAGATCCAATGGGATATCTGCCTTAGTGGTGTCGTATAAGATATAATGTGCGACGCCACAACAACTGTTTATAAAAATCCCCTAGTGATATTTATAGTAAACCTTTTCTCCAAACCGAAGATCAATATAATCTAACTTATTGCGTTTATCGGGCGGCATGGTATTGCGCAATATAAGGTCAAGGTTTGCAAGCTGGGTCTTAGGATCACCTGTCGTATCAAAATACGCCTTCCAGCCCTCAGCCAACTTTAGCTGAATGTCCGTATCATTTGCTTTTTCAATAATAAAAAATTTTGGTCCAAGATTTTTTATCATTTCATCCTGAAGCACAACTACCACAAAGTGCAGCAAGTTAGTGGAAACAACCTGATCTTTTAATGCTGGCGTAGAATTGCTAGTGTCGTACAATATTGTGGCGTTTTGCGCCGAAATTGTAATAATGCCAGCAATTAATCCTTGTGCGTCAATTGCGTATTGAATACCTTTAGAACTCCACAATGCCTCACGCGGCGGATCAGATATGGTAAGAAAAAGCGTATCGGGGCGATCTTTTTTTAGGTAGGCATTACTGAGTGCGAATTCTGTTGAAATATTTTGCATAAATTTTTCACTATTAAACGCGAAGATATTGCGCTGAGGAATAATACGCCAGCGAAATTGTGCCATCTGGTTTTTGATCTGCGCGGCAAGCGTATCTGATGATATGTATAACTTGCTATCTACCCGAATTTGCCGAATTGCAAATGTTGTTGAAAAGAAAAGCCAATACAATCCCCCACTCAGTATAAGCGCCGTGAGCGAAATACTTAGCCACACCGGGAGGTGCATGGGCGATGCTGCCGCATGAAAACGAAACGGATTACCCAAATTTTTTTTTTCGCTTTTGTGAAAGCGAAAAATCGCGCTTTTTGAGCGTCTAAGCATAATGGCGCTATTTCATAGCAAACGCAATAAGCATGTTAAGCAATTTTTGGAATGGAATACCTGCCTTTTGCGCAGATTCCGGCACAAGAGAAGTTTTAGTCATGCCGGGAATAGTATTGAGCTCTAAAAAATATGGCTGATTATCACGTAGAATAAAATCGCTGCGGCTTACTCCGCGCGCGCCAACAAGTTTATGCGCGCGCATTGCAATATCCTGAATACGTTTTGTCATTGCGGGAGAAAGCGGAGCTGGAAGCGCATGTGATGATCCCCCCGGTGCGTATTTGCTTCTATAATTATAAAATGCGCCAATCTTTGGCGTAATTTCAATAAGCGGCAAAGCACGCGGATTTTCATTTCCAAGTACCGGCGCGGTTATTTCACGGCCTCTGATGTGTTCCTCCACTAGCACCTCACTATCGCAATGGAATGCCAGGCGCAGGGCTTTTCCCAGATCACGCATGTTTTTAATGTTTACTGTTACGCCGACTGAAGATCCCAAGCGATTCGGCTTCACTACGCAAGGAAAATTAATATGTGCTTTTTTCATTCTACGTTTCGCCCGAATCGGAGAAGGCTCGTCATTAGTAAGCAAAACTCCTCTTGGGGCTAAAACTCCGTGTACGCGCAAAAACTCGATGAGGCGATATTTATCCATAGCCAGCGCGGAGGCAAGCACACCGGAAAATGTATAAGGGATATTAAGCATTTCAAGCATGCCTTGCACCGTGCCATCCTCACCAAATGGCCCGTGAAGAGCCGGGATTACCACGTCTGGTTTTGCGCGCATGAGCTTATTAAGCCAAGCATTTCCAGTACGCGGTATTTCAATTGGAGTAACCGCATACCGTGCGCGGTTAAGATTAGCAATGATCTGTTTCCCCGTAATCAGCGATATTTCGCGCTCAGCAGAACGCCCGCCAAAAAGTACAACTACACGTTTTTTTGTCATAGCACATGTTTTAATGAGTTGCTTATTACTCACGATCGTGAGTAATAAGATGTTACGCCCTTACCAATCGGGGAAGCACCGGATTTATTCGCGTTACTATTTCGTAATTGATTGTGCTTAGTTTTTTAGCTATTTCATCAGCAGTGATTATTTGTCGGCCTTGTGCGCCAATCAGCACGGCTTCATCTTCCGGTTTTACATTACCTGCATCAGTCATATCAACCATCAACATATTCATGCATACGCGGCCAAGTATCTTGCATCGTTTTCCATTTACCAAGACTTCGCCAGTGCCGGACAATCCCCTATCATATCCATCCCAATATCCCACAGGAAGCACAGCCACTTTGGAATCTCGCTTTACTCGCTCAGTAAGATTATAGCCAATGGGCGTGCCCTTCGGCGCATCCTTTACTTGCGCCACAATCGCTTTCCAAGTCAGCACTGGTCGCAATCGGATTTTCATAATTCTTGATTCATAATTCTTGATTCGCGCTTCATCGAATGGCCACAGACCATACATCCCAATTCCCACTCTGACCAAATTCCCATGACTTTGTGGATAGAGTAAAGTTGCCGCAGAACAGGCCATATGGTGTATCGGAATAGTCAGCCCTGTCCCATTTAGGCGCTTTATAATGCTATTATAGCGCGCAAGCTGCTTTAAAGCATAATCTGACTGCGAATCCTCTGAATCAGCAAAATGCGTGGAAATTCCCTCCACCTCCACCCCTTTTATTTTTTTAAGCGCCCTTACAAAATCAACTGCCTCATCCTCCCCTACCCCCTGGCGCGTCGTTCCGGTTTCTACTTTAACATGAACGCGCAACGGGTTATGGGTTATGCGTGATGAGTTATGGGTGAGAGTTTTTAGTGTTTCCCAGTTATAAACTGTAATTCGCGCGCCTAACTTTGCTGCCTCCTTTAATCGTTCACTCTGGGTATATCCAAGCACGAGCACTGGATTGTGCGATGTAATTTCGCGCACAGCCCGCGCTTCATCAAGATTATCCACCCCAAACCAGATACTGGAATTAGGAATTAGGAATTTGGAATTATGAAGGATGCCGGTTACTTCGCGCAAACCGTGGCCGTATGCATTGGACTTTACCACTGCCATGAATTGAGGTTTTTGTAGTCGCCGGTCTTTAGCCGGCGCATGATCTAGTAGCGATAAAAATTGCCCCACATTATGGAGCAATGCGCTTTTTGAAATTTCAATCCAAGTTTTGTTTATCATTATTTAATTTCACTAAATCCACAAAATGGCACAAGAGCTTCCGGCACTTTGATTGAGCCATCTTTTTGCTGATAGTTTTCCAAAATGGCAACGGGCGTGCGGCTTAAAGCAATCGCGGTTGCGTCATTCATGTGCACAAATTCAGTACGGCCATCAGCGTGTTTTACTTTTGTGTTGAGTCGCCGCGCTTGGTAGTCGGTCATGTAATCAGCCGTATGCGTTTCGCGATATCTCCCCTGCCCGGGCATAAATGCCTCAATATCAAATTCGCGATAATCCGGCGCGCCCATATCGCCGGTGCATTTGAACACTACTTGATAAGGAATGCCCAACGCCTGCATTAAATATTCCTGAATAGCAATTAAAAAATCCTGCTCTGCTATCCCCTGCTCCGGAGTTGTAAACGATTCCATTTCAACCTTATCAAATTGATGCACACGCATTATTCCTTTAGTATCTTTACCATACGTGCCGGCTTCACGGCGAAAACTCGTGGAATAGCCAACATAACGAATTGGCAAATCCTCCTCCTTGAGTGTCTCGTTCATATGGAGCGGTCCAAGCGTATGCTCGGCACTCCCCACAAGATACAGATCATCGCTTTCAATATGGTAACGTTCCTCGCGCGGCTCCAGGCGTGCCATTTTATTCATAATCTCCGGGCGCATCAGTACCGGCGGAATCACAGCAGTAAATGGCTTTGTGGATACTTTCAGTTTTGTGTCCTTTGCAATCTGCGCGAGTTTTTTTTCATCTGTGAGCACGGAAAGTGCAAAATTTATAAGAGCAAACTGCAAAAGCGCGAGTTTTCCTTTAAGATACGCAAATCGCGCGCCACTCACCTCAGATGCATGCACAATATCAATAATTCCAAGCGCAGCGCCTAATTCCCAGTGTTCTTTGGGATGGAAATCCATGGTAAGATGTTTGCCCACCTTGCGCACTATCTTATTTTCGCTCTCATCTTTACCATGCGGCACTGATTCGTGCACAATATTTGGCACGGTCCATAAAAGTTTTTGATATTCTTCGTCAAGCGTATTTTGCGCTTCTTGCGCAACCTTAATATCATCGGACAATTCCTTAAGTCTAACCATTATTTCTTTTGGCGGCTTGCCTTTGTGTCCGCTTCCCAATTTACGCTGCTGCGCCCGCATACCCTCCAGTTTTACAATATGCGCACGCCGTTTCTCGTCCAATTTCAAAAGTTTATCAATATCAACCTCCACCCGTTTTTCTTTGGCTATTTTTTTGACAAGCGCTGAATTTTCTCGGATGAATTTAATGTCTAACATACCAATATGTTCTCCCCCTTAAGATAAAGGGGAGTTAGAGGGGGTTATGAATTATCCTAGTGGGCGGTAATAACCCTGGAACTGTACTTTTTATACTGTGTAATTCGCACAATTTTTGGTCGATAGGTTAAGCCCGCACACTCAATGAGTGTAGCATCTTGATCATAGCCAATGCAAATGACATTCGGTTTTAATTTTCGCAGGATTTTCCATTCCCCCACTTTATCACCTAATGCAACATTGTCCACATCGCGAAGCGCGCTTACCATTTCCACACGTTCGCGCTCATTTAGTTTTGGCGTGTGTCCTTTTTCATGAAGTACGCGCGCATCGCGGGTTATTACAACTGTAAGGTGATCGCCGTATTTTTTCGCTTCGCGCAGAAAATACAAATGCCCCGGATGCAGAAGATCAAAAACACCAAACACCACTACCTTTTTCATAAGTTTATTTTTGGGTATGGACCCGCCGGGATTTGAACCCGGGTCGCATACCCGCCATTAGTATAGCAGAAAACCGCTGGTTGAGCCAGCGGTTTTCTGTGACAAGTAGTTTTGACCCGTTATGTATAACTAGCCAACCACCCTTTAATTACAAATTATCATATGTAATCAATATTGTCAATATCGTTATCCACAAGTATATTTTTCTAGCTGTATCTATCATTCCTCGGATGTCTCGCGAGCGATTTTGGCCAACGTCAGGGATATACGAAGTTTTGCGACTGAAAGGAGCAAAATTTGGGTGAGAGGCGAGCCGAGCCCCGAACTGTATATCCCTTGTTAGGCGAGGGTTGCTGGAGCGAAGCGGAAGCAAAGCGCAGCGTCCCCTTGAGTTAGCGGACAGAAACCTAATCGGTGGCTGCCCCTCTTCCAGAAACTTCATTACTGCCTCTATAAGCACGTTTAAGTTTTTGCGTCTCTGATGTGATTTCAATTCTTGGCGCGAGAACAACATATCTTGAGCCAGCAAACTTTGCTTTGAAGTCTTTCATCCATCCATGATGGCTCAATACCCTGTGGCGGTCAAAACCAACGACTGAAACACCGCTTCTATCATAACTACCAGAAAGCAAAAACGTCCAGTAAGTATCGTCAGGGAAATTGCCGAACTTCTCTTTGAAAGTAGCTGCGAAAGCTAAATAGCGACGAAAGTCCATGCCTTTCAAACCCTCATTTTCGTAAATACGGAGAGCGTTTTGGCCACTTGTATAAAGCAATTCGGGAGTTTTGCTCGCGCTTGTAACAAACCATTGATCTTCAGAAACCATGACATTGCGAATCATTTGCTCATTGTCAAAATCAACATTAGTTTTAATGCCAAAACGCTCAGCTAGTTCTTGCATGGAAAGAGCTGCCGGTAGATAAATCAGCAATTCATTTGTTTTTTCAAGTTCGGCAATTTCCTCTTTGGTAAACGGGCAAGGAGAGGCAACCACCGAACCATATAATTTTTGAACGTATTTTTCTAAGTTCATAATAGTTGTGACTATGGAGTAGTTTATAAAAGTTTCTGTCCGCTAATTTCGCCTAACGTCCGCGTGTATCTGAAGTTTGACTTATTTTTCCTCTCGAAAATCACCTTCCTTCAATCCTGACTGAAGCAAAATCGACTGAAAGGTTCCGTATGGTATTTCTTTCTTTGCCATCTTGACTATGACAGTACGCGTAGGATTGCCTGGTTTGCGAAACTTTGCGTGGGAACCTTTCTGCGATACAAAAAAGAAGCCCTTTTCTCTAAGGCCTCGAATAACCTGTTTCAAGGGAATCGGTCTAGGCATGTTGAAAAATGAGTGGGACCAAGTCGGGTCGTTCCACTTTGTTTATTTTGGAAATAGGAACATCCTCAAAATACAACTCTAATGCCTCTTGGAGCGCCAAAAGGGCTTCTTTTTTGGTGTCGCCAAAACTAGAAATACCTGTGTTGAGGTTCCACGAGACGTAGGATTTACCTTCCTTCCAAACCACGTTTTTTAAGTCGATTTTGCGCATATATATTGAAGTGAATTGTTACGATTCTATTATATCTCAAAGGAAAAATAAGTCAAATTTGGGTGCGCGCCGAGCCGAGGCGCGCACCAGATACACGCTGTTCGTATAATCAAAGAGTACCAACTATGGTACTCTTTGACAAGCGAGATCCGCGCAGCGCTGTGTTGGGGTTTTATCCCCGTCG
>MGDU01000011.1 GCA_001790815.1 Candidatus Uhrbacteria bacterium RIFCSPHIGHO2_02_FULL_46_47
TTTTCATAAATAAAAAATCCTCCAATGAAAAAACTCAAAACTAGCGGAATGATTAAATTTTTTTTCATAGTATTTATTTAAACAATTCTGCCGTCGACACACCGAGGGCTTTGGCTATTTTTTCTAATGTGTCCACAGTAGGATTGCGGCGGCGGAACCCCAGAAGCAATCCCGCGTCCGCGGGACGCTACCGTTATCTTCATTAAAATCAGCTTATAAGCTCCGGGGGAGGGATTCGAACCCTCGACCAAAGGATTAACAGTCCTCTGCGCTACCGCTGCGCTACCCCGGAGTTTATACGCCAATTCTAATAATGCTTTTTAAGACATCATAACTTTACTAGTAATCCCTCAATTTTTCAATAGCCGTGTGCGCGCGGATCTTGTCCAGCGCTTTTGCCTCAATTTGACGAATGCGCTCGCGAGTTACATCAAACTCCCGCCCAACCTCTTCAAGCGTATGTGTTACGCCATCCATAAGCCCAAATCGCATTTCAAGAATCTTCTGTTCACGAGCGCTTAAATCCTTAATCGCATCGCGAACATACTCGCGCAATAATTGCTGTGCCGCGGCGCGATCCGGCGCCACTGTTCGAATATCCTCAATGAAGTCCAGAAGCGTAGAATCTTCTTCATCATCTCCAACCGAAGTTTCCAGTGAAACTGTATCTTGTGAAATTTTAATAATGTAATTTATTTTTTCCAATGTCTCGCCCATTTCCGCCGCAATTTCTTCAGGAAGCGGTTCGCGTCCCAAATCCTGAATCAGCTGGCGTTCCACGGTTTGAAAACGATTAATGGTTTCCACCATGTGCACCGGAATGCGAATTGTGCGCGACTGATCCGCAAGCGCGCGGGTAATTGCTTGTCTAATCCACCAAGTCGCGTATGTGGAAAACTTATACCCTTTGCGAAACTCAAATTTCTTAACGGCGCGGAAAAGTCCTACATTGCCTTCTTGAATTAAATCCAAAAGCGACAAACTCTTTCCCACAAATTTCTTCGCAATCGAAACTACAAGGCGAAGGTTTGCCTCAATAAGCCGTTGTTCCGCCTCTTTATCATCCCGTTCCTTGCGTTTTGCAAGTGAGAGTTCCTCCTCCGGAGTAAGCAAAGAAATTTTTCCAATCTCGCGCAAATACATCTGTACAGAATCAGCGGAAAATTCTCCAGTCTCAGGCACTGTAATCTTCCTTGCGGGAGCCGCGCGCACTTTTTCAAGTGTCTTTTCATGCGCTGGACGCGCGCCAAGGAGCGTTTCACGCGTTTCCGCGATCACAATTCCCTGCCGATCAAGTAAATCTAAAAATTGCTCATACTCATCCGGGTAATCCTCAAGGTCCGTAAAGGTATAGAGAATCTCATTTTCAGTAATAAACCCTCGCATGCGCCCTTTCTTGAAGAGCGCCTCCAGCGCCTCCGGAGGGGGCGGAATTGATTTTACCTTTTTAAAAGAACGCTTCCTGGCTATTTTCTTCGCGGACTTTTTTACTTTTGTTTTCTTTTTTTCAGACATTGATGAAATTAAAAAATTTAATCTAACAAGGCAAACTCACGCGTAAGCTCTTGCACGCGCGCTTGATCCCCTTCTTTTTCAGCGCGGCGCATTGCTTGGGCAAGCTCTAAACGACGCGTTTTTGAATATTCGCGCCGCAACTCTTGTATGAGAAATTGCGCTTCACGCTTATATTGAGCATTATCCCAGCCCTCAAACTCTTTGTCTCCAAAAAGCTCAAGAACATCGGCTGTGGATAAAATTTCGGTGGCTCCGACCTGAGTCGGAGACCAAGTGTGCCAAAATTGGCCAAAATTAGCGTCCGCCGTGGCGGACCCCATTGAATTATATGCAGTATAACACGCAACCAATTGCGTGTAAAGAGTCTGATTTAGTACCGGACTGAGCATTTCCGGAAGAATCGTAGAAATTATCTCTTCCGCGTATGATGGGGCAGTAAAAAATAACGCGAGAAGACGTTCCGCAATAAGTTCGGTACGGGAACGCGCACCCTCACCCTGCCCTCTCCCTAAGGGAGAGGATGGCTGGAGGCCAGGTGAGGGAATTCTGGTGGGGTTATGAATTTTTCTCATTTGTTCCCTTATCAATTTCTCTTCCACGCTTAAAATCTCAGCAATCCGCTTTATCCAGAAATCTTGTTCAATTGCATCTGGGAGTTTTATAAGCTCCGTGAGCAGAGTATGGACAAACTGTGACCGTCCTTGCGCGGTAGCCACATTAAATTTCTTTTGCGCCTGCTGAAGGTGATATTCCATGATTTCCTGCGCGCCGCGTACGGCGCCTTCCCAGGCCTTAATATTTTTTCGCACACACTCATCCGCGTCTTTTCCACATCCCTCCGGAATCGTAATTACTTTAATGCGTATGCCTTCTAAAAGAGCTACATCAATTCCGCGCTTAGCCGCATGCTCCCCGGCCGCATCAGCATCAAATGATATCATGAGATTATTCGTGTAGCGTTTAAGCAAGCGCGCTTGATCAAGCGTAAGTGCGGTACCGGATGCTGCAATGACGTTAACCATACCGAATTGATGGCAGGCAATAACATCCATATTCCCCTCAACGATCACTGCGTAATCCCGCGCGCGAATTTCTTGCCGCGCAAGATCAAGACCATATAGCACACGCCCTTTATTATAAATCATCGTCTCCGGCGTATTCACATATTTCCCTCCCGCCCATTGCGATGGGCGAGGCTCGCCTCCTTCGGAGGCGGCCGCGCGTGTCTCATCAAGCAAGCGGCTTGTAAATCCAACGGAATTGCCATGTACATCGCGAATTGGAAACATGATACGATGACGAAAACGATCATAAAATCCTTGATTGCGTTCACTGCGAATCAAAAGTCCGGCGGCAAAAACATCTTCTGCCTTAAATTTGTCGCGAAGCGCTGTGGCAAGCGTGTCCCATGAATCTGGCGCATAACCAAGACCAAATTGTTTAATGATCACATCTGATAATCCTCGTTTTGCCAAATATTCTTGCGCCACTTGGCCGCGCGGCGAATTGAACTGCGTCGCGTAAAATTCGGCCGCGGTTTTTACAATTTCCAAAAGTGTATTGCGCTGACTTTGCGCGCGCGCGTCATATTTTGGAAGCGTAACACCAGCTTTGTCCGCGAGAATTTTTAGCGCCTCTGGAAAATCCAACCCCTCTATTTTCATGATAAATTTAAAAATATCGCCGCCCTCATTACAACCAAAACAATGCCAAATCTGCTTTGGCTTGGAAACCATAAATGACGGCGTTTTTTCCTGATGAAATGGGCAGTTTGCCTTAAAATTGGCACCGGCGCGCTTTAATTGCACATAGGTGCCAACAAAATCCACTAGATCCAGTCTTGCTTTTATTTCATCAACAGGAGATAACATATTCTGCTCGCATCATAGCCCATTGACATAAGCTTGTAAATATGGTAGTTTTAGTGTTGCCAAGAAAGGAGACGACAATGCCGAAAATCAGCGCGATTGTCGCCGTCGACGGCGACAATCTCTCCTACGCTCTTGCGGAACTTCCCAATCGCTTTGATCCCCAGCGCATCACCGCGATTCTCTGCGAGATCAGCGGTGTGGCTCAAAAAGATGCAGCCCTCTGCTACTTCAGCACCGCTGGTATCGACCGCTCAACGCGATCAATGCGAGGACACGGTTGGATAAATTCCATGCGCGTGAACGGCTGGACGGTTATCACCGTACCACCGAGCATTCGCCAAGTAAAAGGTGGGGAGTACCGAAGAAGCGGGATGCCGGATTCTCACATCCAAAGGCATATCAATCACCTCCTTGCCGCTCCAACAAGTACCGGGGTCAAGACCATCGTACTCTACACCGGAGATCGCGCATTTCAGGATCTCCTCAGCCGCGCAAAACAGCGCGGAATTTACACGGTTGTTGTATCAACTCGTCATGCGCTTTCCCGCACACTTCGCGAGGTTGCGAATCGTGTAGTACTTCTCGATACATATGCACCACAATGACCCCCCAGCCGCTCCTAGACGACCCCCGGCCACGCGCGCCTGCGGGGTCGCTTATATTTTAGAAGCGCAGCGCCGCAATAACTATGCTTTAATCTCAACAAAAGGTGGCACTAAATCATCATACTTACAAACTCCAGTTTGTTAGTATGAATTTATATGATGGAATTATGTTGTTTGGAATAACTGCAGGAAACGGACAAATATTTTTCCGTATGGTGAAAGCGAGTGTTCTACAAATTTGCCGCGATATTTTTTGTTTACCAATCCGGCATGATGCAAGCGGCGCGTATGCTCTCCGATTGTTTTCGCATTTGCGCCCAGAGTATCAATAATATCCTCAAGGGTCAGTTTATCACGTGACGCAATAAGCAAAAGAATTTCAATTCGATAATGATTCGCCATACCCTTCAGATGCCGCTCCATCTGTTTTGATGTTTTTATCTGCTTTCCCATATATCACAGTATAGCACACTCATACCTACAAACTCCAGTTTGTAGGTATGAATTTTAATATAGTACCAGGGAGGTATTCTTCTTTTTCTGCATCATTTGTATACACGCGCTGGGTATACTTTCTTTACTTTTCGATCATCAAGTATGGCCCCCGAAAATATTAGAATATGCGCGTTTGAGTATTTTTTATACTTTGCATACTTTTTCACGACTGCGTGTGGCACCTTCCAAACTTCCTTCAATGTAAAATCCTCTGCGAATAAAACAATAATCAAAAAATCGAATTGCTTCTTCTGGAGATCTCTAATCATCCCCATTTGAGATGTTGAGTTTTCAGGAGTATGTCTCCTTGATTTAACTTCGTATCTTTTTCCATCTTTCCCAATCGCATCGTAGCCCCTTGCATTCATTGGGGCTCGCTTGAGCTCTAAAACTTCACATGCGACATATTCACCCAAATCTGCCACCGGATTATTACTGGAACGAATAATCCCCTGGATACGGAGCTGTCGCATTATTGTAGAATATTGTCGCAACAACATTTCTGTTTTCTTTGAAATCATAGTTCTTATTTATAACATACCAATATACTCCAGTTTATTGGTTTGTCATAGTATTGGTATCGGACCCTTTTCGCGTCTATTTTTACAATCGCAGACGACGCAAGAGTTGGGCGTTGAAGGCAACGATTACAGTGGAAAGCGACATAAATATGGCACCCAGTGCTGGGGAAAGAATAATGCCCCAGGCGGCAAACGCGCCGGCCGCGGCTGGAATAGCAAAGGCATTGTAGCCAGTTGCCCAAATTAAATTTTGCACCATTTTGCGATAAGTCGCGCGTGCCAATTTAATAATGCGCACAATATCGCGCGGATCATTTTTAATTAAAATAATCCCGGCAGATTCTATTGCCACATCCGTACCCGCGCCAATCGCAATTCCCACATCTGCCGCGGTTAGCGCTGGCGCGTCATTAATTCCGTCCCCTACCATGGCCACACGCATGCCGCGCTTTTGTAATTCTTGCACTTTTTCAACTTTTTGCGCTGGCAAAACTTGCGCAAAATACTCATCTATTCCTATTTCCTTTGCAACCCACTGCGCCACTGGTTTTGCATCACCGGTTACCATTGCAACCTTTACTCCCATGTTATGGAGCGCCTTGACGGCCTCGCGCGATTCTTCGCGAATAATATCGGCAACTCCAAATGCGGCTAGAATTTTCCCCTCACCCTCCCCTCTCCCAGCCGCGGGCGAGGGATTGTGTCTTACTTCCTCTCCCCGTGTGGGAGAGGATTGAGGTGATGGGGCAATGATATACACGACAGTTTTGCCTTGTGCCGCCGCAGTTTGCGCAGATGAAGCGATATCACTTGGAATTTGCGCGCCCAGTTCCTGAATTAAACTTTCCCCTCCGATCATGATTTCTTGATTATCAACTTTTCCCATTACGCCGCGACCGGGCAAAGCTTTAACATCCGTCGCTTTTGGCATGGCTACGCCACGCGCCTGTGCCGCTTTTACAATTGCCTTGGCTACTGGATGCTCTGATCCGGACTCCACTGCCGCCGCAAGCGCCAAAATATTAAGGGCTAAGCCCTCTGCGAGTTCAGGGCTTAGCCCTGTCGCTCCTTGCACCATTATATCCGTCACTCCATATTCCCCTTTCGTAAGTGTTCCAGTTTTATCAAAAAGCACCATATCAATTTTGCGTGCAAGTTCAAGCGCTAATTTTTCACGCACCAGCACGCCACTGCGCGCAGAAAGCGTGGTTGAAATTGAGGAGACAAGCGGAACTGCCACTCCCAAAGCATGCGGGCACGCAATAACAAGCACGGCAACAACGCGTGTAAGCGCTACTGCAATCCCCGCGTCCAAATAAAGCCACGCAAACGCGGTAATCGCGCCAACTGTTACCGCAATCACAGTAAGCGCAAGCGCGGCTTTATCCGCAAGAACTTGCGTGCGTGAACGTGAGGCCTGAGCTTGCGCAACAAGACGCATAATTCCGGCCAGCGCGGTTTGTTCCCCTACTTTTGTCACGCGCACTTTAAGCACGCCTTCGCCATTTACTGTTCCAGCAATCACCTGACTGCCCGGTTTTTTATCAACCGGTTTTGATTCGCCGGTAATCATGGATTCATTAACTGCCGAAATTCCTTCAACAATTTCGCCATCAGCCGGCACTTTTGCTCCGGGACGAACCAGGACCAGATCCCCTATCCGCAACGTACTCACTGGCACTATTTCAATTCCCTCACCCTCCCCTCTCCCTAGGGGAGAGGGGAATTGGGCAGATGTCCCCTCTCCCGCACCGGGAGAGGGTGGCCGTAGGCCGGGTGAGGGTGTAATTCTTTCCGCTGTATCCGGCAATAATTTTGCAAGCTCGCGAAGCGCGCCGCTGGCGTGACCTACCGCGGCCATTTCAATCCAATGTCCCAAAAGCATGATAGTTATAAGCGTAGCGATTTCCCAAAAAAGTGGCTCGCCAACCGGTACAAATACCGCTATTACGCTATATACATATGCAGTTGCAATTGCAAGCGCAATTAATGTCATCATGCCGGGCAGGCGATGTTTAAGTTCAGCCAGCGCGCCCTTGATAAACACCCAACCGCCATAAAAGAAAATAATACTGGCCAGCGCAAGCGTGACATATTCATGACCGGGAAATTCCGGAAGGCTAAATCGGAATAGACGCTGTACGACCTCTGCATACGCAAGAACCGGTAAAGTTAATGCAAAACAAATCCAAAATCGCGTTTTAAACATGTTCACACTATGCCCCGCATGCTTGTCAACGGATGCGAATTGCGAATTTGACCCGAATTTGCGAAACTGCGAATTCGAAATTCGTAAATTCGCTTGCGATTCGTTATTCGCACCCCGTGGAATATGATGCGAACAATAATAATGCAGAGCGCCAGCCGCGTCTTTTTCCGCGTATTCCGCGAGCATTCCGCAAAACTCACACTTTGTTCCTTTGGGTATATTTAATTTCATATATTTTTATTGCGCGAACACGCAACAGCTTTTATCCATTGCGATCGCTTTTGATCGCGCGCGATTTTATTCATTATTGGCGTGAATACTCGCGCCGTGTTTGTAATATGTTGCAATTCGGATATTTTCCAAAATTTTACCGCCAGTCCGGCAAGCATTGCGGCGCCAAGCGCGGTACTTTCCGTTTGCGCACTGCGATGAATGCGCACGCGCGAAAAATCCGCTTGTGACTGTAGTACCAGATCACTTTTTGCCACTCCCCCATCAGCTTTGACTTTTTGAAGTATAATATACCGCGCTTCTTTATGCAAAACATCAATAACATCCGCAACTTGATGCGCGATTGCTTCAAGTGTGGCATACACAATGCGCTCCTTGCGAGTATGCTGTGTTAAACCGGAAATCACTCCGCGCGCTTGTGGATCCCAATATGGCGCGCCCAAGCCGGAAAATGCCGGTACAACAGTAACGCCACCGCTGTCCGAAACGCAACTAGCTAATTTATCCGCGTCCGGCCCATTTTTAATAATTCCAAGATTATTTTGCAACCAATTAATTGCCGCCCCACAGGAAAACACACTCCCCTCCAGCGCGTAGGTTATTTCATTTCCGATTTGCCAAGCAATAGTGGCAATTAGCGGCTCCTTTGGAATTATTGGTTTTTTGCCAACATTAAGCAAAAGAAACGCGCCAGTGCCATAAGTAATTTTCAAATCGCCGCGGTTAAAACAAGTTTGGCCAAAAAGCGCGGCTTGCTGATCCCCGCACATACCGGTTATTGGAATTGGCGCGCCTAAAATATTTGAATCAAGTGTGCCAAACTCATTGCTGGATGGCAAAACTTGCGGCAAAATTTCTCGCGGCACTTTAAACAGCTTTAACAGCTCATCATCCCACTGACGCGTGTGGATATTAAACAACATTGTACGCGAGGCATTGGACACATCTGTGGCATGCATTTTTCCACCGGTTAGATTCCAAAGTACCCAGCTATCAATCGTACCAAATTTTAATTCACCCCCTCTAACTCCCCCTCCAAGAGGGGGAGAGAAGATTTTTCCTCCCCTGCCCGAGGGGAGGATTAAGGAGGGGTGGGAGGGGTTACGAACCACATTCTTTAAAATCCAACTCAACTTTGTCGCAGAAAAATACGGATCCAATACCAGCCCAGTTTTCTGTCTAATCATTGATTCCTTCCCTGCATGCTTCAATTGCTCACATACATCCGCAGTGCGCCGATCCTGCCATACAATCGCGCGATACACCGGCTTGCCTGTGCGGCCGTTCCACACCACTGTTGTTTCGCGCTGATTAGTGATACCGATGGCCGCGATTTGCGCCGGCTTAATACGCGCTTTTTTCACTGCCGCGCGCGTTACATAAAGCACTCCGCGCCAAATCTCTTCCGCATCATGCTCCACCCACCCGGGCTTGGGATAATATTGGCGAAACTCGCGATAAGCCGAAGCCACTGCTTTCCCGTCATGATCAAACAAAATCGCTCGATTCCCCGTAGTCCCCAAATCCAATGCTAAAACATATTTCCTCATAGTTCTAAAATTTCACATTCTATTTTCTATGCCACTTTGTGCCATTTCACGATTGCGCAATCGTGAAATGATCTAGCGGCGCGCAAATGTGCGCATTTTATAAATCTAGCAACTCCAGCATTTTCCGATGCGCGACAATGCGCGGATCAATAATAGAATACAACGCTTGGTTATTCAGGTACCGCACGCGCACTATACCGGCCAAACGCATAAGCCCAAGATGCTGTACTGCATTGGTCTTACGCGCGCCAAGCATTTCTTCCAACTCCTTAAGCGAGCACTCCCCCTCGCACAAGCGATACAAAATCTCCAACCGCTTAGGATTGCCCAGCATCTTATAGATGAGCGCGTGTTTCTTTACTGTATGTTTTGATGCGTTTGCCATATTCATTAATTATAGCACGAACCGTACTTTTCCCCTACTGCTTGATTTCACGATTGCGCAATTGCGCAATCGTGAAATGGCACTGTGTCATAAGTTAATCTTGTAGTACATCCACCCGTCTGATATGATGTATCCATAAGGGGTACCGATTACACATTATCCACACTTATTATAGCATGGTTAAGGGCTAATCCCCACCCCTGCGGATAATAGTAGTTCCGCGGAAATAATTAAAAGTTTTTATCCGCTTCGCGGATATATAATTTGGGGGCTATTTTAAAAATAATTTGACCGAAACATGACAAAAAATGTTGTAAAATTGATTGAAAAAAAAGAGTGGGTAAAAAGATGGGCTGGATCTTTTACTTTTATTTCAGCTTCATACTGGGGAAAACAATACAAGACGTCGCTTGAACGTGAACTTGGTGTTGGTTTTGATCATTCCCTATTTGTGCATAATAAAGGAACTATCTCTTTTTATTTAATAAAAAGAGAATTAGACAAACTTGGCAACACTTTGGCAAAACGGGCAACAAAAGATAACAAAATCGCGATTGCATGGTGTCAGGAATTGAAACGTAATACGGATGTAATAACTAAAATAATGAAAAAATTGCACGGCACAATTCCCTCATGCGCCGAATATCAAAAATTTCTTGTTGCTTTTGACAGACACATTTCCTTTCACAACGCCATCAAAAAACCAATCGATTATTTTTCCGCAACTATTTTGAGTAAATTGCTCCCCTATTTTAAAGACGCGCGCCTTTATTCTGAACATGTATACAGCGATACCGAGAGCTTCTTTCGCGGTGTTATGAAGAAAATAGGCAAAAAAGAAAAGTATAATTCCGATTACCTAACTTGCCTTACTCAATCGGAATTTGAAATCTATTTACAAACGAATAAGTTGCCAAAAGAAAAAATTCTGCAAACCCGTTTCGAGTCCAGTGTATTGTATTTTGAAAATGCCAAAGAAATTATAGCAACCGGGAAACAAACAAAAAACTTTGAAAAAATAATATTTCGCAAATCCATTCAAGGTAAAAGAGAAATTAAAGGTGTTTCCGCATATAGCGGAACAGCAATCGGGATAGCGAGAATAGTACCTGACCCGCACAAAGTCGGCACTTTCAGTAAAGGCGATATTCTAATAACAGGCATGACCCGTCCGGAGTTTTTGCCGATCATGAACAAGGCTTCCGCTGTTGTGACGGATGCTGGCGGAATATTGTGCCATGCGGCCATATCCGCGCGTGAATTAAAAATTCCGTGCATAGTTGGGACACAACTTGCGTCATTTATTTTTCATGATGGTGATAAAATACGTGTAGACGCGGACAGTGGCATTATAAAAATAATAAAAAAATATGGCTGCTAAAACAGTTGAATATAGTTGGATTAAAAATGTCAAGTGGGTCAAGGTGAAAGAACGTGATATCGACATCGCTCTTGAGTCATTTTATACCAAAGGTTATGAAAAAAAATATTTCAAAAAAATAGGAATCAACTTTGGTATTAGCAACCAACTGGTTTTTAGCGACGGCAGAATATACTTTGACCAACAAGACATAGATAGCACTACTCATTTGTTGTTAGAAAAAAAAGATAAATTGTCCAAGTATGCATTAAAGGTTACCAACCATTGCGTTAAACAGCTCAAGAAATGCGAGCAATTTTTAAAAAAACATAAAAAGACGAACTTTAGTAAAATTTCAGACGGCAGCTTTAAGAAAATATGCTCAGAATTTATAGAAGTAATCTATAGTCTTATTCCGCAGGCTTTTTTTGTCTCTGAGATCTTAGAAAAAGTAGCATCAGAAAAAATTATAGCATCGCTAAAAAACCACACCAGTGATCCGGTATCGTTATACACAAAATTGGTCATACCAACTCAACCAAGCAGGTTGAGTCGGGAATATGTAGAACGCCTTGCACTTGCGCTAAAATTACAGCAAAAAAATTCAATCGACCACGGGATCAAAAAATATTTGAATAAATTTGGCTGGGTGGCGCTATACAGCCCAATAGACGATTTATATACAAAAGAAAAGATACTAACAGAAATTAAAAAATTGAGTGAAAAATCAAATTTGGCTGATGAATTGAAACAGGCAAAACGCAAAGAGATTGAATTAAAAAAAATAGCCGCTCAAGCATGGCGAACGGTCAAGCTACCCGCTCATGATCATTTGTTAATCAAAGTCATGCAAAAAAACGCTTGGGTGAGAACGTATCGTCGCGAATTAATTAGCGAGATTTTTTTTCAAATGAGGCCGATGTATATAAAATGTGCACGGAAACTAAATTTAAAATTTTCCGATTTAAGACAGGTTGCGTGTTGGGAAATTATTGAACAATTGAACAATCCCGAGAAAAATTTTGATAATATGATTGAAGAGAGAAAATCTGGATATGTATTCCTACAACAAAAAAACGAGGTTCAAATTATCTCCGGCGAATCAATATCTAAAATTTTTGATCCGGAAAAAAATTCAACAATAAACGCTGAATTGAAAGGTTTGCCAGTATACCATGGACAGGCCGTTGGGCCAGTAAAAATTATTCATAAAAAAGAAGATCTTGCAAGCTTCAAAAAAGGAGAAGTTTTGGTAGCGCCCACAGTTGGCACATGGATGATGCCAGCCGTAGAAAAATGCATCGCTATCATAACTGATGCAGGTGGGGTGTTAAGCCATACCGCTATTGTGGCGCGCGAATTCAAGAAGCCTTGCATAGTTGCAACAAAACATGCTACAAAAATATTAAAAAACGGTCAAATAGTTACCATAGATACTCAACTTAATTTAATTAAGTTGAAATAAAAATTTTAAATTTATGACAAAAAATGAAGTAAACTTTTTAACTCGCCACGCACAATCAGAACGGCACGATCCCCTGCGTGCTTCAAAAGAATATCCTAGTCTCACAATTGAAGGTGTAGAACAGTCAAAAGATACGGCAAAAGACAAGATATTGGAATTAATTAAAAGTGCACCGGAAGGAGCAGTTATATTTATTGGCGGGGCTTCTGACCAAGCACGCACGGCACAAACAGGGGAAATTTATGGCGACGCCCTGGATGAGGTAATTTATGGACAGGCAAATAACGAAGAAATTGAAGTTGTGACGAAAAAAAATATAGATGAATTAATTAAAGCATCAAATAAAAAACGAGCTACAGAAACTGCCGGACAAGATTACGACAGATCTCTTGAACAAATTAAAAACAATACAGCAAAGACGCCGGATTATGAAGATGTCCTTCAACAAGTAACCGACTATTTGAGAAATGAAGAACCGGGAAAAAAGATAGTCATAACTTTTCCTGTTCAACTCAAGGGTTTTGCTTATAGATTTAATGACCGCTGGACGACTAAGGGCGGAAAAAAAACCGAATACTTCAGCGAAATTTTAAGGAAATACAACAACGATCACACACTGGCTGGTCTTGATTGGTTGGAGAATCAAGGAGTCCTAACCACTAAAGATGGAAGAGAAATTCAAGGACCAAACCCAACACAGGTGGCAAAAGATTATTTGGAAAGTTTGAGAAGATTAAGAGAGTTTGCGGGCAAACATACAGATAGGCCAATAGTTATTGGCGGAGTAGGACATCAGTGGGATTTAGACGCAGTTGTAACCTATTTAGCCAGTGGCGGTAAGGATGTAACTATTGAAAATTTTAGACAATTAGTGGGCGACCCGGAAAAACCGCTGATTGGCGAGGCAGAAATGTTTGGCTTTAGCATAAGTGAAGAAAAAACTACTGTTGATTATCGAGGTAAACAACTAACGATTGATAAAAACGATTGAAATTATTTTTAAAATAGCCCCCAAATTATAGTTTTGCTTCGCAAAACAAAGCTTTTAATTACATCCGATAACTAATTATATCCCCGTCAACCCCCCCAGCTGTGGATAATCAAGAGGCCGTTTCGGCCTCATTTGTGTTGTTGACGGTGCAGTCCACAAACGGCTTGTTGTGAGTCCAGGCCATTTCACGATTGCGCAATTGCGCAATCGTGAAATGGCACAGAGTGGGGATGATTAGGGTTTTTTAGTTATAGCTTAACTGTTGCGAAAAATTTGGTGATGGAGACGCAAGGGTCGGCGGATTTATAAAGCACGCGGTACACCAGATTGATAAGTGGCGTGGCAAGTTTTTTGTGACGCGTTAGTTCATAAAATGCTTTTGTCGCCGCCACGCCTTCAACAGTTGGCGTATCTTTTTGCCAAATAAACTTGCAATGCCCGTCTTTGCAAATGCGCTCCCCTAACGCGCGGTTGCGGCCATTTCCAAAACCGGTTACGATCATATCGCCAATGCCGGCAAGTCCATATACGGTTTCACGCTTTCCACCCAAAGCACTCACAACCTTTTCCATTTCATGAAGCGCAACAGTCAACATGAATGCCTTCATATTCATTGGCAAACCTCTTTCGTGATCTTTTGTATCCGGCCGCAGGCCGTTTTTCGTGTTATTTCGTGTATAACCATCGCACATTCCCAGCGCGATGGCATAGACATTTTTCAGCGCGCCGCACACGCTAACCCCGCGATAATCCGTGGAAAGCGCGACTTTAAAAGTTGGGGAATTAAATGCTGATTGCACAAATCCCGACGCTTGCTTATTTTGACTTGCGGCCACGACAGCAGTAGGAATGTCGCGTACTAATTCGCTCGCGATAGATGGCCCGGAAATTGTAACCACATTTTTACGAAACGCCGGAGGAAGTTCAGATTGCACAACTTCGTGCATGGTTAAAAATGTTTTCTCCTCCAGGCCTTTGGCAACATGGGCGATAATGGGACCAGTCATAACTCCCCCATCCCCTCTTATCTTAAGAGGGGGGCTCCCAAGGCAATGCGCAAGGTGCTTGGTTGTTGCGCGAATATACGGCGAGGCGCAGGCAATAATTATAAGTCGCGCTCCCTCAATCGCATTTTGCATGCTTGCTTCCGGCGCAACGCGCTTTGACAATTTAATGCCGGGTAAAAACTCCTCATTTTTTCGGGTTCGTGTCATTATTTCAATAGTTCGTGGTTGATAATCCCAAAGCGCAACACGATGGCCGCGCTTTGCCAAAATTTGCGCGAGCGCAGTGCCCATATTCCCCGCGCCAAGAATTGCAACTTTAATGCTCATCATACAGTTTGTTACTTAGCAAAGGGTAACTATTTTATCACTTTCCTCAGTTAACCGCACTAAATCTTCCATCGTACCCACCGGACAGACTTTGCTTTCCTGTTTATCGCGAGCATGCAAACAGGTTTTGCACGCACGCATAACTCCGCCCTGTGCCTTGAATTCTTGAAGTTTAGCGCGCAAATCAAATACTTCAGTATCTTCAATATCTTCAAGCTCTACTCCTTCATTAAAAAGCATAATAGTCACCGCATGGCCGGCTTTCAACAACGCTATACTATATCGCAGCGCATTCCAAACATGCTCTGGATTGTTGGACTGTAGGATTATGCCTATTTTCATACCTTTAATAACTGTACAAAGTTTAGCTTTGTATACAAATCGTATTATGATTTCTGACTCACTGCAATAAAAATACTTCCACTATTGAAAGAATCAATCCGCGCATTGCCAAATACTTTGTTAAGCGTCAATGGTATATTTTTACGATAATCCCAATTGGTCGTGTACACAAATAAAAAACGCAACAATGGATTAAATATACGCCAAAATCCATCAAACTTTTTGGCATCTAGTACTGCAAATCGCGCACCATCTTTCAGTGCCGTAGCTACACGCAAAATAGCTGATTCATGATCTGGCATTGCGCTCAATCCTAAAGTACATAGCGCCCCATCAAGCCGGTTGGCTGGTAAATTCAACTTTGCCGCATCGCCTTGTGCAAATTCAATGTTGTGCCAGTTATGCGCGTTTGTGCGAGAGCGCGCCGCATCCAGCATACCTACACTATAATCAAAGGCAATGATTTGGCCTTCTGCACCAACTGCATTTTCCAGTAGCGCAAAATTTTTTCCATTACCGCAGGCAAGATCAAGTACAGTGTCACCTTTCTTGATTCCCATCGCCTCAACAGCACGCTGGCGCAATTTTTGTTCTTTTCCCAAAAACACCAACCATGAACCTGCCGCATAAACCAGCGCGTGTTTTCCATACCAATTGTAAATACGCGCGCCAAACCCAAGTTTCCATCGCATACCCTTAGCGCACTCTTGCTCCAAACCAATTCCAAAGCGCGGCAAAAACCCATCCTACTGCATAACCGCTAATCCACGCTAAGATCACCCCCACAACTGCCATACCTAACTGAAATTGGCCAAGTACATGCCCATCAGTCAAGAAATGTTTTGCATGCCAATAGTTTGCAAGACTCTGGCCCATTCCTAATCCAACCACTACAACCCATAACAGATGCATAAGTCCAAAAAGCGTGCCCAGTGTCAAACCCGCCTGATTTTTATTGAAAGTCATATTCCCACCTCCTTTCTGGTAGTAACTCCATATATTATACACCAATGACGCATTAATGACAGCAACTATGATCTTCCTTGTCTTTCGTATTATGTGAAGTATCTCCATGACCTTCTGGATTGTGATTTGATTGTTTACGCGTAATTTCCTTTACGATCCAAACCACAAGCCCAATGCCTAAAACCCAATATAATATCATCATATATGTATTTGTCACTGAGAGCTGTCAGCATTGACATCTCTCAGTGACGGAATCCGTCACGCAGTGTTGTACTTCGCACGGCACTGAGTGACACTTACCATGAAAACTCGCGTGCCGGAATACCGGCAATGTCGCGCACAATGAGCTTCCATGGACCTTCGACCTTTGCAAATGAAACTTTAAGGGTTTGATGGTGTCCACTCCCTTCCGGCACAATATTATTTGGCACAGTATCTTTTCCCGCGGCGTCTTCCAACACAATCTGCGTTTGCGGATTAAACGCGCTCATATCCACTGTGTGAGTATTTATAGCAATTTCAAATTTCCATATTGGTGCGCTTGGTCCGATATTCTGCGGCGTTACGCTCACTGTCACATCGCCTTCGCTGTTTTCTTTCGTGGGCGAATTTGCCGTCACTGAGTGATTTTGGCTCCCACCACTCCGTGACGAAGATGGTGTTAAAGCGGTCACTGTATCTTTGCGCGCAACCACAAAAAGAACAGCCCCGGCGGTAATTACTCCCAGCACCGTGTATAATAATGATTTTTCAATTTTGATGACCATATTCTTACGTCACTGAGAGCTGTCAGAATTGACATCTCTCAGTGACGGAATCCGTCACCCAGTGTTGTCGCGTACGACAGCACTGGGTGACTCCCTGCTCTTAGTGACTTAATTAGATACCCGATTCCGGCCAGATTAAATACAACACCAACCGCGAAAATCCAAGTTTGATATTGCCCGACAAATGTTACAAGTCCGGTTACTCCCAAAATTGGCAGTACATTTACAAGATAATGCGTGCAACAGGCAAGCATTGCGCCGCCGGAGGTAGTGCCGGTAACTCCCAACATTTTCCCGGACATCCGCGCTTTGTGCAACGCGCGCGCGTAACTGAAAAGCCCAACCTGCACGCCAAATCCCACAGCAAGCGTAATAATCCAATACCAGTTCAAGGAAAACTGCGCTTTTGTGTATGCCCAGCCGGATATTTGTGACAGCACAATAAAGTAGACTGTCAGAAGTGCGCTGGTGCCAATAACTCCAAATATAATTGCGCGATACCGCATATTATCATTTACCCGTAGCGCGGGGTTTTATGCCCCGCCAAGCGGCACACCTGCCTGCCGGCAAGGCAGGTAAAGTGCCGCGCTACCATTGCGCAGGCTAAAGACCTGCGACTACAATTCTTCATTCGGCAGTACGCATCCGCTTTCACGGGCAAGTTTTTCCAGACCCTGTTCCCCTACCAGTTTGCGCCCATCTTTAAATATCCATGTTGGATAACCATCCACTCCCATATCCAGACATTTTTTGGGATTTTGCGGACATTCCACATAGGGCACGTATTTGAACGCACTGCCAAACTCTTTTTTCTCCTTTTGGCAGTGCGGACACCAATCCGCGCCGTACATGGCAACTTCCTTTTCCGCTAAACACTGCGCAAACGGATCAAGCGGACTGGGAGCATCGTTTGACGAAAGACTTTCCAGCCACACTCCCCCGCTAATTATTACAGTAAGCGCGATTATTCCGTATAGATATTTTCTCATACTAGCAACATTTTTCCAATCCTTTTTCAATTTTCTGTACATCCGAATCATCACTGCGATGCGGGGTATGCGGTTCCGGTTTTGCCTTGCGTACAAAAAACGCATACATCAGCAGACAAAGAGCAATCAATTCGCCAAACCACACGCTCCAGTTCAAGCGCAGTACTACATTATACACCAGCGGAAAACCAATGCTCATCACAATCAATTTCCAGATAACCGGATTTTGCGCGGGCCAACGATATGATTTTTCGCCTTGATAACCAATGCCAACAACCGATCCACCCATAAGTATAGCAATAGGCAAAAGATAAGTTGCCTCTGGTAATCGCCCGGCAAGCATAAGAGCGCCAAGCACAAGCCATGTGCCGGAAACCCCGGCGCAAACCGGGCAAATCTTATACGGCAATAATTGACTTATTCCCCAAGCAATGCCGGTAATAACTATAATAGAGATAACTGCGATTATCATATGATTAAAGAAGGAAAAATATTATGCCAAGAATTATCATCGCTATACCTCCCCAAAGCCGCATACCCCTGCGCTCCTGCTGTTGCCAGGATTGCATTTTACCAATCAAACTTTTATCCGCGGCAATACCAAGAATAATCACAAGCGGCAGGACAAAAAGAATATTGTAATATAGTAAATACGCCAGACCTTTCGCATATGTTGCTTTATCATGTAAAAGCCCGAGTACCATCAGGTACGGCCCACCGGTGCAAGGAAACTCGCATAACCCAACCAACACACCCAGCACAAACGCGGTTGGAATTGATCCTTTTTCCATGAGTATCGCCATTTTGTGATGTGCCGCGTGCGGAATTTTGAGCTTAATCGGGAAGCGCGGGAAGAATTCATTGATAAGATTTATTCCGCCCAGCACAACCAGAAGCCCGGCCCCTACTTTTGCCATAAAGTGCGGGGTATTGAAGATGTGCAACGCATGCAAAAGTCCCAGGCCAATTGCAATATATACAGTGAATAATCCAAGAATATACACACCGCCGATTTTCCATATTCCCGAGCGCAATTTTCCAATGCTTAAAAGAAACGCAATAGTAAGCAAAAGCACGGAAAACGCGCACGGATTAATACTGTCAATGAGTGCCGCCACGGTAACCAGCGGAAACATCCATTGGCCGCTATTGCTCATTTTCCACAGCGCGGTTGTGCCAATGTTTTGTGATTGGAGTATGGCAACCGCGCTAAAGAGTAAAACAGCAACTGCAATAAGCGTAATGAGTTTTTTGTATTTCATAATTTTCAGGGCTAAGTCCTACAGTAGGGCTTAGCCCTTCACAATTTTTAAGGCGTAACAAATGCGGAAAATTTAAGTTCAAACGGCTTGCCGGCGTTATTATCAAGATAGACCACGCGGCTTATTTTGCCCACTCCGGCCGGCCCATGCGCCGACGGATCAAAAGTAACCGCAATTTCAACTTCCTGACCAGAATTTAATGTTTGATCAATGCTGGGAACAACTCCGTGTCCGGGCATGCCAAACGGACCGTAAGTTTGCCCGTCCTTCATCATTGAGGCGGTTGTGCACATGCAAGAAGTATACATCTTCTTTACAATAACCGGATCCGCACTGGTGTTTTTTACTTTGAATATGTGCGTTACTTTTCCCGCGGCCATGGAAATTGTGCCAAAATCAAATGACGGCTCGTCCGCGACAAGCATTCCAACATTGGCATTTGCGGTCTCCTGCGATGCTGTTTCAGAGGGCGGGGTTGCTGACCAAACTAACAGCCAAATCGCTAGCACAAGCACGCCCGCGCCCAATATCTTGCTTTTATGTTTTTTGATAGCTAATTTTGTTGAGAGTTTCATATTCTGTCCAAATAAATAATAATACACCCGGTTATTTGGGTGCATGATCCTTTTCTAATCTCTGTAGTCGCAGCTCTTTAGGCTGCGTCTGCGCCGGCTAAAGACCGGCGGCTACAAATTCAATGCCATGCACCCATTGTGGTGCATAATTTTCACTTGACTCGTGAAGCGCGAGCCAGCGTGTAAAACGTCCGCGTGCGCGCATCCATATTTGCGCATTCATAATCGTAAAAAATGAAATGCTTTGGCCTTTTGTAGTGTCTATCTCGTTTGCGTTAAAGTACATTACGCGTCCGAGCAAAATAAAACTGGCGATCAAGGCCAAAAGTGCGCTCGTAATTAATGCCTGAGAAAATGACTTAAATATCTTCAGATGAAAAAATACTGATCCTGTACCGGTGCCCTGTTCCATGCATCCATTCATGCCCTGCGCGGCAGATGCAATACAACCACCATGCGTTAAAGTATGCCCCATTGCGATAAAACCAAACACCGCAATCCCAATAAAGCTAGAAAGCAATAGTATGCCAATGACTTTTCGCATATTATCCGATAATATCAACAATTACATTTCATGTCAATCTTGGCTAGGCCACGGGGCTTCCTTGTGACCTAGCCACAAAAATTTACAATTTACCGCCACCACTCCTTAAACGACTTTGGCCAGCCAAGCATGAGCAAGAGCGCAAGCGGCGCGCCCCAGTTAGCCCATCGTTCTACAAAATCCCAAACCGGCTCTCCTGCAATCGGGCGAAGAAGCGCGGTCCAAAAACCCCAAACTGCCGCCCATAAAAGCGCTATACGAATCGGACGCGCAAGCACAATAAGCGCCACCAAAAGATCCATAATGCCAATCAGCGGCATAAGAGTGAGCGCCTGATCCGCGGAAAACCCCACGGCTTCAAAATACTTAATCCAGCCCGCTTTTTGCTGAAGCGCAAATACTCCATGGCCGAGGAATTCTCCAGCCACGGCAATACGCAAAATCCACTGAACAAATTTTCCATTCATATTGCGAATATTCTATATTTTAATTCTACTGCCCTTTTGACATGAATGCGTTATAGAGCAAGACAAAAATTGCGGAAAGTACCCAACCGTAAACAAACGCCTCAGCCAGCATAATAACTGCGCCGGATACATTCAACATTGAAAACCCCGGATGCCCAAGCCCGGCAAGTTGCTCCATAAACGCGCGCGCCTGACCAGTGAGCGTTGCCATGCGCACCATAGCAATCACATGCATAACTATCGCAAAAACGGAAACCGTCCATCCAACGCGCGTGAAATTTAATTTGTGATCCATACGGTCACCTCCTTTCGTTATTATTTAAGTGTACTCCTTACTTATCCACAGGTCAATCCGCCTGTGAATCATGGTGAAGTTCAATATATTGATGCAAAAAATTGTGTACCATGTCGTTGGCCGCGTGAAGTCCTTGCTCCAGCAAATGCGCTATCGGCCTGGCTTCCGGCGCGTACTCCACATGCGCCCGCACTTCGCCGTCGTCAAAAAATCTTATATGGCATTGCTTTTCATGATCAAGTAATTTGCGCAACCCTGTAATCTCGCCATAATCAATCCATTCCGGACGCACCACTTCAAAACCTTGCATTTTAAGATGCGCTATCGCAGTCTCGGGCGCAATATCCGGCTTTAGCCATCCGGCTGGAAAGCGTTGGCGGCTGGTTAATTTTCGCACCATTCTAAACCGTAAAAGAAAATCCCGCGCATGCGGTACAACTACATCCAAAAAATGCCAGACAAAACGCGTCCAGAATGAGCGCTGAGGCAGCATGACCGGGTATAAATAACGCACACGTTTGTCCGCCAAAATCGCATCCCAAAGCGCGCCGGCGGCATCTTGCGGTATGCCTTGCGCCGGATAATGGTGAAAATCAATCATAGGAATTGAATTGGCTTCAATAATTCCGCATTGCTGATCCGTATATGGCCGACTCAAATCATCCGCAATTACATCAAACCCAACCAGATCCGCTCCAAACAACCGTGCCGCTCGCCGAAACATTTCCCGATTTTCCGGATGAAGTTTTGGCGTTTCTTCGTAAATGTCGCCGCCGGAACCGATAGAGATTTTGCTGTGAAGGACAATTTTCTCACCTTTAAGAGGAGTATACCCTGGCGTAAGTCCCGCATGGGCAAGCGCGACATCAGTTGTGGTCATTGCCCCCTCACCCTCCCCTCTCCCTAAGGGAGAGGATGGCCGTAGACCAGGTGAGGGTAGCGGAATTTTGTGCAAAGTTGTATCTTTTTGTCCAGTATCGCCCCGGCGCGGATCCGTATTTTTCAGCTCAATCAATTCACGCACAGTATGTAAGCCATCGCCTAAAACATTTGGCGCTTCGCGGCGCGCGGTATAAACTTGATTGAAATTTATAACTGACACGCGGTAAAGCTGGCCTACGCAATATCGCTCCACAATAAACCTTGGCTGATATTGTTTGGCAAGCGCGATTGCTTTCCGCAATTCTTCTTCATTTTGCACCGGCGCAGTCACATGATAAGCATGCGTTCCGCGCGCCGGCTTTACCGCAAGCGGAAATCCCAGTTTTTTGCCGTAATGCAAAGCATGAAATTTGCTCCAAAACATTTTTCCCTCCGATGCGGGAAAGCCGTGCTTAAGAAGTTTTTTCTTCACATACGCTTTCTCATCTAAACGAAAATGCAAAAAACGACTTGGCAAAGCGTCAAAGTAGTAGTGCTTGCTTCCAAATTTTGCGCGGTAATAAGTTGAGACTCGCCCTAAAATACGCACAGACTCAATCGGGATGCCGCACCGCTTTGCCGCCTCAATTATAGACCAACTGCGCGGATAGTGATCTTTTTTATCAAACTGCTCACTAAAGTGCACAATATGGCAAAGCTCCATCAGCTTGTACCAACCATGCGTTACGGAAAACCACCAAGGAAAACGCGGAAGTTGCGACCGCGGTTTATTGCTCCAGAATCCGCCAAGCAAAATATCAACAAAATCACCGAGGTAAATCCCTCGGTGCGAGTGGACTTTATTGGGATAGCATGCGGCGCAATAATTCGGCATAAATCAGTTATTCTTGCCCGGTTTCAGTACTGGAAATGGTCGGACCGCCGCGATGATGGCGCTTACGCGCGACTTTAAGACGCGCAAGTTCGCGCTCTAACGCCGCCGCGGCAAGCGCAAAGGATTCTTCGTCAAGCACACGTTTTTCTTTAAGTACTTTTTCCGCATCAGCTCGCGCTTTTTCAATTGCCGCAAGTGTCAATTCTTCCGCGCGCTCCGCAGTATCTGCCAGCACCACCACGCGATTGCCCGGTTGTACCTCAATAAATCCGCCGGAAGTTGCCATATAAATTTCTTGCCCGCCTTTGCGCACTGTTATCGCACCCGGTTGAAGTGCTGACACCAAGGGAATATGATTTGTCAAAACCGTAATCTCCCCGTCTTTTGTAGGCAACGTTAAACTATCCACTGTATCCTTGTACACAATCCGCTCTGGTGTGGCGATTTCAAATGTAATCATAGTCCGCTGATTTACTTCGCTGATTGCGCTGATTTTGTATTCACAATGCGTTTTACTTTGATTCCACTCTTCGTGATAAGTACAAGTAAACCTACTTTGCAACCGATTGCTTTAAGATAACCGAGTACTTGCTTTGCGTGTTGGAGATAGAAATCGTTCGCTACCTTAAATTCCACCACTACTGAATTTTTTACTAGAAAGTCAATAAAATATCTCCCAATCTTCTTCTGTCCAAACTGGATAATCGCCATTTGTTCTCGTCTATAGGATAAACCAGCTCCATTAAGCAACTCTGAGTATGCTCGATGGTAATACTTTTCCTGATACCCATACCCAAGCCGGTTGTACATTTGAAACGCTAGGCCAATTAACATCTCGGTAAGTTCACTTTCTGGATAGTCCAAATTATCGCGATATATCCTCCTTTCAATTATCATATCAGCGTTATCAGCGCTCAATATCAGCGGGCTACTTTACCTCCTCTATTCCCCCCTTCATATAGAAACTCTGTTCCGGCACGCTGTCATATTGTCCATCAAGAATTGCTTTGAATCCGCGCACAGTATCTTTCAACGATACATATTTTCCGGCTTGACCAGTAAATGCTTCAGCCACGAAAAACGGCTGGGACAAGAATTTTTGAATCTTGCGCGCGCGACTTACGGTACGCTTATCTTCTTCGGACAATTCTTCCATACCCAAAATGGCGATAATATCCTGCAAGTCCTTATAGCGTTGAAGCACTTTTTGCACTCCACGCGCCACTTCGTAATGTTCTTTGCCCACTACTTGCGGATCCAAAATCGTGGAGGTTGAGTCCAACGGATCCACTGCCGGATAAATACCAAGTTCAGCAAGTGAACGCGCGAGCACCACAGTTGAGTCCAAGTGCGCGAAAGTTGTTGCTGGCGCCGGATCAGTCAAATCGTCTGCCGGCACATACACGGCTTGCACCGAAGTAATAGAACCCTTAGTAGTTGAGGTAATGCGCTCTTGAAGTTCACCCATTTCTGTGGCTAAAGTCGGTTGATAACCTACTGCAGAGGGAATACGACCAAGCAGAGCGGACACTTCAGATCCGGCTTGTGTAAAGCGGAAAATGTTATCCACGAACAAAAGTGTATCTTGTCCTTCATCACGGAAATACTCAGCAAGAGTAAGGCCAGTCAGTGCCACTCGCGCTCGAGCGCCCGGCGGCTCATTCATTTGTCCAAACACCATGGCGGTCTTATCAATAACGCCAGACTCTTTCATTTCCAGATACAATTGATTTCCTTCACGCGTGCGTTCCCCTACTCCGGCAAAAACAGAAACCCCGCCGTGCACGGTTGCGATATTATGGATAAGTTCCATAACGACCACGGTTTTTCCCACACCAGCTCCGCCAAACAGTCCGATTTTTCCGCCTTTTACGAATGGGCAGATCAAATCAATAACTTTGATACCGGTTTCAAAAATTTCGGTTTTAGTGGACTGCTCGGAAAAGGCCGGGGCTTTACGGTGAATTGGATAGCGCGTTTTTGATTTTGCCTCTGGTCCGCCATCAATTGCTTCGCCTATTACATTGAACATGCGGCCAAGGGTCTCTTTTCCTACCGCCACCGTTATCGGCGCGCCAGTGTCGGTAACTTTTGTGCCACGTCGAAGTCCATCAGTAGAGCCCATGGACACCGTGCGCACAGTATTTGCGCCAAGATGCTGAGCAACTTCAAGAACTAATCTGCCCTCACCCTCCCCTCTCCCAGCCGCGGGAGAGGGATTGTGTTTTGCTTCCTCTCCCCTTGTGGGAGAGGATTGAGGTGAGGGGCTTTCCACCACCAACGCATTTAATATATTGGGGAGCGCGCCTTCAAACTCCACATCCACCACTGGCCCGATAATTTGTTTAATTGTTCCTGTATTCATAGAATATTATCTCCATTATCATTTAATCATTCCTGTTTTGTTTCAACTATGCTCCACAATCCCTTTTCTTCTGACCAAATATATCGTATCGGACGTGCAATCATTTTTCTTTTGCCCCATGCTTTATACTGTGACTCTGACACCGCTTCCAGCACTGGTTGCTCTCCTATTCGGGACGTTACATAATGTGCTTCTAAAGGTGCTCCTTCTTTCCTTAGCACTAATTGATAGAAAGAAAATCCATTTTGCACCTCCCCTGGTGTTCCTTGTCGATGTGGAATTGGTTGTTTCTTCTTATTTAACACCACTATCGCTGACACATCTCTGGGTAATTCTTTATATGCATTGGCACTTTCCTCATCAAATTGTGACTGGTCACTTCCACGTTCTGGCATATAATTATTCCAATCCCGCCTTACCGGCGGAAATTTCCGCCCACTGTTTTTCAAGCATTTTTCGGGCACGCTTTAGTTGAGCATCCGTAAGTTTCACCTTTGACTGAAGCGAACCGGATAATGACCAAAACTCATGCTTCTTAATTCTTAGTTTATCATTCATAACTTACACCGCCTCTCGAAATTCAATCCGGCGACGAGTTTCATCAAAGGTAATCCGAAATTCAGGAAATATATCACGTCGCCCAAGCAGTGGCGGGACTTCTTCAATCAATGCCCAGGCAATAGTAACCAGATACCACTGCGCACCAAATTTCATTTTTACCTTTCGTTCCACATAGGGAACGCCAGCACCGCTGACTCCATGGATTTCTTTAATTTCATTTTGCGCATGTTTGAATCCGAGCGCACGGCCAAATTGCAAAGGAATGAGTGTAATATCAGCACCAGAATCAATATAAAAAGAAACCTCAACTTGCTGCTTCCCAATGGCCAGTATTACATCTGCCACTGGCCGCAATGTGCCATCATCTCCGCGCTTATAACGATACACGATCATACACCAAAAAGTACCAGCACGCCACGTTTTGGCACTTTTGCGACAAACGGCAGCTTATTGGGATATACTTTACGCACCTCTTTCAAAAGTCGCTCAATATCTTTTCCTGCCCTTACCACTTTCCCGCCGATCATAACTACATACTGATCAACATACTTACGAGTATCAAGTCGCAGAAATGCGCTGTAATTTTTAGATTTTACTGTGGTGTGTGGCATATACGTATACTTTATCATCCAGGTGCTAAAAGTCAAATCTTATTCCAACGCCGCTTTGCCGGCGGAAATTTCCGCGATCTCGCGGGTAATTGCCGACTGGCGGGCTTGGTTTATGATTCTTTTAATACTCCCTGTGCAATATACTTTTTAATCAGCGATTGGTATGGCACATTAAGTTCATTGGCATGCTCCTTGATGCGCAAAAGCAGATAGTCAGGAATGCGCAGTGAGATCGCGTGTGATGACGGTTTGAGATTGGAAAATGAGGCATGCTCAAAATCACTGGCCTCAAAAAATTCGGCCAAATTTGCTTTTGCCCAAAAGGCGCGCTCTTGCGCTTCATTGCGGAATTTAGGAACATTAAGTTGTTTCTTCATATAGGTATTGCTCTTTACGATTTAGATTACGGGCAGAGATGATACGCACCTTATGTTTCCGCATAGTAAATACTACGAATAATACTCGTCCAATTTTTGTCTTTCCAATAAGTATGTAGCGCTCCTCTTGATCGCAGTGGAATATATCCTTTGCAAGCTTTTTAGTATGGTCAAAAAATACTTCCTCGCATTCCGCATCGGATACTCGATGCTTCAACCAATTCTTGCCCTTATTCCCTTTATCCCATTCAAACTCTGATGGCATTCGGAAAACCCTCATATTTATATTGTATATACTATCTTATACACTGTCAAGTCCTATTCCAACGCCGCTTTGCCGGCGCTGATCTCAGCGATCTCGCGCGTAATGGCCGACTGGCGGGCTTGGTTAAAGGTAAAAGTTAAATCATCAATCATGTCGCGCGCGGCGTCCGAGGCGTTTTTCATGGCCACCATGCGCGCGGAATGTTCTGATGCAGAGGATTCCAGAATTGCTTGATATACTTGTACTTCCACCAGTCGCGGGAGCATGTCATTAAGTACAACCTCTGGTGTGGGTTCAAAAATATACTCATAATTCATAACCCCCCTAGCCCCCCTTATCTTAAGGGGGGTATTTGCTTTTTCTCCCTCCCTTAAGTCCGACGCTTCGGTCGGACTCCGACCCCGCAGGGCGTCGGAGGTAAGGGAGGGTTGGGGAGGGTTATGGATTCCTTTCACTTCCCCCAACATCATATCCTTTGTCAATGGCAACAGTTGTTTCATATTCGGTACTTGCCGGATGGACGAAATAAAATCCGTATACGCAAGATAGACCGCGTCGTATTTACCTGCCACAAAATCACTAATCGCAAGCTGTGCAACTGGCCGCACATCAAGAATAGTAGGGTTGTTGCTCAAATTATTAAAGGTGGCCACGATATTCCATCCCAGACGCCGAGCAAGATCAGTCCCTTTTTTGCCAATGGTGACAAAATCAATTGCGAGTTGTCCCCCTCCCCCAACCCCTCCCACCAGGGGAGGGGCACTAATTGTTGCTTCCTCCCCCCTTGTGGGGGAGGATTGAGGTGGGGGGACGATGTGTTTCACAAACTCCGCCACCTTCTTTGCCATCTGCGCGTTAAAGCCGCCGCAAAGTCCGCGATCAGACGAAACAAGTACCGCGAGCACCCGTTCCATTTTTTCCGGCTGGCGCAAAAGCGCGTGATGGCTAGAATCTGTAACCTTGGCCAGCTCTGCAACTGTTTCCCACCCAAGCGATGCGTACGGCCGCGTGCCCAAAGTAGCGGAAACTGCCCGCCGCATTTTAGACGCCGAAACCAACTCCATAGCTTTGGTAATTTTTTTCGTGTTGCCAATGGATTTGATTCGTCGTTTGATGATTCGAGTTGATACAGCCATATTATAGTATGATACGAATCTACAAATTATATGCGAATCAACAAATATGCGAATCTACAAATTCGTATTTTCGTAGATTCGTCACGCATTCGCTGATTCGTATCATATTTTCTTAAACTCCTCAATCGCCCCTTTTAACTTTTTTTCCACATCCGCTGTCAATTCTTTCGCTTTATGAATCGCTTGAATTACATCTTTACGCGCTGTGGCAAAGTATTTATGAAAACGCTCTTCAAAATCCGCGACTTTTTCCACTGGTACATCATCAAGGTGGCCATTTACTGCCGCGTACAAGATTGCCACTTGATTTTCTACCGCCAAAGGCGCGTATTGCAACTGTTTCAGAATTTCCACAAGTCGTCGGCCGCGTTCAATTTGCGCGCGGGTTTGCGGATCAAGCTCGGATGCGAATTGCGCAAACGCTTCAAGCTCGCGAAATTGCGCCAGATCAAGCCGCAGTCGTCCGGCCACTTTTTTCATGGCTTTAATTTGCGCCGCGCCGCCGACACGAGATACAGAAAGTCCAACATTCAGCGCCGGCCGAATACCACGATAAAATAAATCCGTTTCCAGATAAATTTGTCCATCCGTAATTGAAATGACATTGGTCGGAATGTAAGCCGACACATCTCCGGCTTGCGTTTCAATAATCGGAAGCGCAGTAAGCGATCCCCCGCCTTTTTCCTTGGATACCTTGGCCGCGCGCTCCAAAAGGCGCGAGTGCAAGTAAAAAATATCACCCGGATAGGCCTCGCGTCCCGGCGGTCGGCGAAGCAAGAGCGAAATCTGACGATAAGCCCACGCATGCTTGGAAAGATCATCATAAACAATCAGTGCATCTTTGCCTTTGTCCATAAAATATTCGCCCAGTGCGCATCCAGCGTACGGTGCAATAAAAGAAAGCGCGGCCGGAGCTGACGCGCCGGACACTACCACAATGGTGTGTTCCATAGCACCCGCCTCTTCCAGTTTCGCCACGATTTTCGCCACTTTGGATTCTTTCTGACCAATGGCTACATAGATACAAACCACATCCTGGCCTTTTTGATTGATAATCGCATCAATCGCTACGGCAGTTTTTCCCACTTGCCGATCGCCAATAATAAGTTCGCGCTGTCCGCGGCCAACCGGAATCATGGAATCAATGGCTTTAATGCCGGTCTGCAACGGGGTATTTACCGGCGCGCGATAAATAACTCCGGGCGCGATTTTTTCAACCGGAGAGCTTGTGGACGACTTGATTACGCCCTTGCCATCAAGCGGACGGCCAAGAGGATCAACTGCACGACCCACAAACGCATCGCCTACCGGGATTGAAAATACTTTGCCAGTGCTTTTTACCGTGTCGCCTTCTTTAATATGCGTATAGTCGCCTAAAATCATGGCGCCGATCATGCCTTCTTCAAGGTTGAGCGCCACGCCGTAAATATTATTTCCAAAATCTAACATCTCCGAGGCCATGACTTCGGAAAGACCGGAAATGCGCGCGATACCATCCCCTACTTCAAGGACGTCTCCCACATGCTCCATTTTCGCCTCGCTTTTAAATTCTTGGATTTGCTTTTTAAGTGTTTCAATAACTGTTGACTTATCGGACATAGTAATTGAATATTGTCATCCACGAATTTTTCGACACGAATCGCACGAAAAATTTAGTGTTATTCGTGTTCAATTTTTAGTGGATGTCAAATCTAATTTTAATCGTGTTAATCTTGCCTTTAACGTATCGTCAATCATATAATCACCCACTTTAATGCGCGCGCCTCCCAGCAATTTTTCATCCTCGCAAACTTTCATTTCAATATTTTTTTCTCCTAATTGCTTGCCGATATCAATCATAACTTTTTTCGCGACTTCACGCGCTGCGGTAACTTCCACATCTACTACTTTTTCTTGCACATTATAATAATCCTTATACATACGCTCAATGCGCGGCATAGTATGCAAAGCACGATTTTTTATCAAAAGTTGAATAAAAGTTTTTACAACTTTTGTCAGTCCGACACCTTTTTCATCTTTGGTCATCTCATACAAAAGCTGCGCGTATTGTTTTGGTGATATTCTCATAAATTGCAATATGATAATGCAAATCTACGAATCTTATGCCAATCTACAAATTGCGAATTCGTATTTGTAGATTTGAATGACATTTGTATATTGGCATTATAATTTATGCTCTCCCCATGCGTACTTTTTTCACTGCCTCATCAATCAACTTTCTATCCATCTCAGGGGTTAACACACTTCCAAGCACATGTTCTGTTGCCTGCGCCACCAAATCCGCCAATTCATGCTCGGCTTCATGCATAATCTTCTCCTTTTCCACGGTCAAACGCGCGCGCCCGGAGGACACAATCTTTTCCGCCTCCTTCTGCGCCTGCACAGCCAGCTCGGCTTTCATTGTGTCGGCTTCTTTTTTGGTGGCTTCCAGAATTTTAGCTGCTTCCGCGCGCGCTTCGCGTGTTTTAGTTTCATAAAGCGCCGCAACTTCTTTCAGCCGAACTTCCACATTTTCGGCATTTTTTATACCTTGTTCAATTTTCTGTGAACGATCATGAAGCAATTTCAAAACTGGCTTGTACAAAAATTTATAAAGCACTGCGAGCAAAATCGTAAAATTTACAAGCTGGGCGATAAGCAGCCGCCAATCAATTCCGAGATTTGTGAATAGTTCCATATTTTATATTTTTATTTTCTTATAAGTCGTCCTACGGCGATAGGTCGCCGCAAAAATGTTGCGGAAGTCTCGCGGGCACGGTTTCCGCCGTAGACGGAAGAGCAAGACTGAGCACAAGTGCCGGTTTTCACGCTGGGAAAACCGAGCACGGTTTTTGCGCGAGCTGTCGTCGGGGGACGACCGTCCCCCACCTTCTAGGCAAATTTAATCACGAGGGCCACTACCAACGCGTAAATCGCGATTGCCTCGGTAAAGGCGATCGCCAAGATCATTGCGGTTTGCACTTTTGACGCCGCTTCCGGATTGCGACCAATCGCCTCCATTGCCTTGCCGGCAAGCTTGCCGATAGCAAGCGCAGGCCCGATCGCCCCAATTGCGATCGCAAATGCCGCAGCTATAGATTTTACCGCCGCAAGATTGGACAAAAGTCCCTGTGCTACTTCTTGTTCTGGCATATGTTTGACCTTTCAGCGTACGGCTCACGACGGTGATAATTTATTTAACGTCGGCCTTCGGCTGTTTTTAGTATTTAGTACCTAGAACCTAATTCACTACAAACTACGTCCTACATACTACATACTAATGCGCGTGTTCTTCATGTTCAGTTACTGCCATTTTCATGAAAACAAGCGTCAACATTGAAAATACCACTGCCTGCACCAGTCCTACGAAAATCTCCAAAAACAGAAATGGCAACGGTACAATATATGGTACCAGAAATAGCGCAACTGTCAACAAAACTTCTCCGGCAAAGATATTACCAAACAACCTAAATGAGAAGGAAACAATCTTTGCAACTTCTGCCACAAGTTCAAGAAGCCCAACAAAGGTTCCGACAACATAAGGCGATTTCCATGGCGGCACAATAAACTTTCCCGCATACTTGAAAAAACCAAGCGCGGCAATCCCAAGAATCTGAGTTGCGAGCACTGAAACAAGCGCAATAGCCAGTGTAACATTAAGATCCGCCGAAGAAGATCGAATAAATGGCACCAGTATCGTTTTCCCCTCATGTGCTTCCCAAAGGCCTATTGTGCCAAGCCCGGGCACTATTTCAATCAAATTTGAAAAAAACACAAAAATAAAAATGGTCATGACTACCGGAAAAAATTTATAAGAAAGCGCGCGGTTGCCAGTTACGCTATCCATCATATTGAGCGCAAATTCAAAAATTGACTCAAAAAAATTCTGCAACCCTTTTGGGATCATGGAAAATTTTCGGCGAATTAAAAACACCAACAGCAAAATAACCGCAATCACCACCCAGGCCATAATCAGCGTGTTGGTAAATGGAAATGTTCCGATATGGAATAGTGGTTCCGCGGCTAAGGATATGTTCATTGCATTGTGGTAAATCAAGTAAAGCAGGTAAATCAGGCAAGTCAAGCAGCTTGATTCACTTGATTTACTTGTCTCGCATGATTTACTTATTTATGATCTTCATCATCTTTATATAAATTATTGCGGTACTAATTGGAATTGAGATAAATATACCTGTGAGTAACAGCCATGGACTGGTGTCAAATCGTCTATCCAGCCACCGTCCGCCCAGCGCAAATACCACAATCGGCACCGCAATAGTATACCCCAGCTCCCATGCCAGCGACAGCGCGCTCCAAGTGTTACCCTCATCCGGCCTACGGCCACCCTCTCCCATAGAGGGCGAGGGAACGCGATTTACTACCTCTCCCCGTGTGGGAGAGGGCTGGGGTGAGGGGTTGTCCGCATTTGCCTTCGCATCATCCATAATTTTGAAAATTTAGCTAGTATACCCCGCCGCCTGATTCTGGTCAACTCTTTTTATCAACAGGCCGGCAAACTTCCCTTATTTTAGCATAAATCGTCACCCTTCCCAACCTCCCCTTATCTCCGACGCTACGGTACGGAGTCCGACTGAAACGTCGGACCTAAGGGGAGGAAAGTGCGTTGATAAATTTCTCAATTTGCTTCTCCCACCTAAACTCATACATTGCCCGCGCTTTGGCGTTCTGGCCAAGTTCTGCACGCAGTGCGTCATTGCGCAATAATTGCACGGCAATACGTGCCAAAGCAGAGGGATCGCTGGGATCTACCAGCGCACCCGTCTTGCCATCAAGGATTGCTTCGCCCTGCCCTCCACTTGCGCCGCCAACTGATGGCTTTCCAAAAACCGCGGCTTCTAAAAATGCAAGTCCAAATCCCTCCACATCCGTTTTGATCTGCCGCGATGGCATCACAAATAAATCACACAGCGCATAATATGCCGGCCGTTCCTCGGCGGGCACCACGCCTACAAACCGAACATATGGTTGCAACCCCTCACCCGGCCTTCGGCTTCCCTCTCCCACAAGGGGCGAGGGAAATTGTTTTCCTTCCTCTCCCTTCATGGGAGAGGATTGAGGTGAGGGCTGCCCAACCATCTTCTGCAACCTTCCCAAATTCGGCCCACCGCCGGCCACCACATATACCACCTCAGGTACATGCTGTAAAATTTCCGGCATGGCACGCAATACCATATCATGCCCCTTGCGCTCCACCACCCGCCCAAGCGTAAGCAACACTTTTTTTCCAGTCAGTCCCAACTTCCTCCGCAGTGCCTCAACTTCTTCTTGTTTCACCTCTGCCTCCATATTCGGACATGGATATACTACAATTACCGGCACACGATTCTTCACGATCGTGAGTTTTAAGGTGTCCGACATATTTGTTACGAGTGCTTTAGTGTACTCGCTATTTACGATTATAAGTTTTGCGCTTTCTAAAATCTTCTGGCCCAGCTTGCGTTTGCGCCATGACTTTTGAGGGCGCAGTAAATCAAGACCATGCAAAAATACTCCGTAGGGCACTTGCTTTCGCAATAAATAAGCGATTGTTCCAAGCGGAAGAATATGTCCGGCAAGCACAATATCCGGCTTTTCTTTTTTAATTGCCTTACGCACGGTAAAATAACCAATTAACCACCGCGGCCAAAACCATCCCAATAATTCTCCTCCCCTTACCTTAAGGGGAGGTTGGGAGGGGTTACGAGTATTTGTAATTACCTTCACTTCATACCCCTGCCTCTCCAATTCCCCCACCAGCCCGGCATAATACGACGCCACCCCACCCTTCTGCGGCGAATACTCCAACGTAATGAGCAAAATTTTTTTCATAAAACTCCGCTGTCAAGCAACTCTTTAAAATAACTATCCAACTGCTCGCGTGAAAATGCTCGCATCTCTTCGCGTGTGAACCATTTATATTCAGTATGGTCGCCATCAAGCACTGGCTCGCCATCAATTGCCCCAACATACGTAAGCCGCACCACGTGTCGGCCCGGCACTCGAAGAATGTCCTGTGCAGCAATAAGACGTGTATCATCAACCAAATCTAGACCTACTTCCTCCTTTATCTCCCGCTTCAAATTATCCAAAAGCGGCGAACCCGGCTCAATCCGCCCGCCAACAATATCCCATTTTGCCCCGACCTCTGGATATTTGTCAGAAGATCGCCGGATGAGCAAAAACTTTCCATCCGGATTTTTGAGTAATACTTTAACGCCAACTTGCAATTCCATATATTATTTCTCTGCTACAATCATTACCTGTCTCCCTTGCGTCATTGTTGCATCGGATCCGGTCCAGTCATGAATGGCATTCAAAAGCACTTCGGGTTTGTACAAAAATCCTTCTCCACGTTTTGTACCCGGATCATTGGTGATAATCATACCATCTTTAGTCCATCCGCGGATAACCAGCATATGATATACCGGCCCGGGCTGGCGGAAATAACGATTCCCAAGCAGTTGTCCTGCGGCAGGCAAAATCACTGGACGCCCTTGTGCCACTTCACGCTTTATCATTTCAATAGTTGGATTTTCCACTAACCGCACATTTACATATCCATATCGCTCCCGTAAAATCTGCGCTGTCTCTTCTGCTGTCGTATCTTCCCAGTGTCCAAGCATATTTGTTTCCCAATCCACAATCGCATATATTTCATCATCCGCCGATTGTGTAGTCAAAGTTCTCCCGCGATAAAACGCATCCAACATAATAATTGAAGCCTCTTCACAAGCATCCTCGTGCACAGCATCCCAGTTTGCAAATGGTGCTTGGCTCGTAAACGGCACGGCAAGATTAAATTCCGCGGGTAATTCATTTTCTTCGTTTTTTACCTCCGTGGCGGCAATGGGTGACACAATTTCCGTACGAGGACTGTCTGAGCCAGTGCGAGGAGCCGAGGTCGCTTCAGGCAGTGGGCGACGAGCACGGTCCGCCTCTGGCGGAGGCGAGTTCCGCAGAAGGAAATTGTCGTCACTTGTTGCCGCTACTTCCTCATACGTCACCGCCTCGGGCAACTTCCTCTGCGCCACTTTCTCCGCCACATATCCAACGATTCTGCCCCGATATGCCAAAAGTCCTGCCGCAATCGCAATCAATGCTACCCCTATCCAAAATCGCATTTTCATATATTTGTTTCTATTGATGTTGCTGGTTGCTTGCGAAATAGTTTGGTAAATGTGTGCAGATCTTCGACAGTAAGAGCGCGCAGAGCATAGAGCACTCCGCCATATACTACTCCACCAATAAGTATGGTAAGCGGCCAAAATATGATTTGCTTAAGCGTAAGTACTGCGGTAGACATAATCATGACAGCAATGAGCGCTTTTGCCAAAGTGCGTGCAACATATCCAGAAGGTTTTGCAGTGCGCATTGACCAAAGCATGGTTCCAAACCAAAGAAACGCATTGGTTGAGACTGCGGCAATTGAGGCGCCAACCGCGCCATACTTTGGAATAAGCAAGAGATTCATTATAATATTTAGCGCCATTGTCAACCCCATAAATGTCGTATTAACCGTTTGCCGATCAGTGGCATTAAGCAGTGCCCCAACTGGAAAATACAAAAAGATAAATACCAATCCGAAAATAGAAATTTCAAGCGGCAAAATTGAATTTGCAAAATCAGCGCCATAAATCGTGAGGATAATTTCCGGGGCAAGCGCGGCAATACCAAACGCAATCGGCAAGGAAAGAAGAATGCTATACCGCAATGCTTTTTCAAAAATCCACCTCATCCGCTCCTTATCATCATGCCACGCGGCCGAAAGTGCGGGGTACACTGCCGCGGAAAGCGCGAGCGGCAAAAATTGGAATGCATAGGTAATTTTATAGGGCACGCTATACCAGCCCACAACCAAATCCCCTTTCATGCTTTGCAGGAGCACAGTATCAATATACGAATATACTTTTACAAAAATTCCGGAAAGCGCGAATGGAATGGCCACGCGCGCAAGAGTGCGCGCTATTTTTCCTTCAATTCGCGGCGCAAGGGAAATTCCATGACGGCGCAGAATTCGCAAAGAAAAAATAACATTCCACGCGCTGCCAAACGCAAGCGACGCAAGAAACGCGTGGAGTGGCAAATGTAATACAAGCGCGCAGATACCAAGCGTAAGAGTAATTCCCTGACCAACAACCATCCCGACTGATTCATACTTGAGTATTTGCATGCCACGCAAAACGCTGTAGAATGTAAGATGAAACGCATCAAGTAACATTACAACCCCAGCAATGGCAATGAGTTCAAGGGTTAGTGGCGAATGGCCAAGCAATTTTGCGCTTATAATCACGCCTCCGTATGCAACAAGCGTAAGGGCAAACTTTATGCCAAGCACAGTCCGTATATATTCCTGAGCACGATCCCTTGCGCGTGCAACTTCGCGTATAAGAACCGGGGTCAGTCCAAGGTCTGTTATGATCGAAAAAATTGTCGTAAATGCAAGCGCAAAAGTGTACTTTCCAATCATTTCTGCGCCTAAAAATCGCGCCAGTAGAGTAAAATAAACAAAGGACAGCATTTTCTGTCCAATGAGCGCGGAAGTCAAGTAGAATGTATTGCGAGCAACTGATAGCATAAATACAAAACCACAGATTATTATACCACAGATCACACGGATTTTATAACGATCTGTGCTATCTGTGCGATTAAATCTGTGGTTTCGCGCTTAGCGCTTCTGCCACTGCGGGGCTTTGCGGGCTTTTTTCAAACCAGGCTTTTTTCTTTCTTTCTCGCGCGAATCGCGAGTCAAAAATCCGCGAGCGCGAAAAATAGGACGAAGTGTTTCATCAAGTTTTATAAGCGCACGCGTGATTCCGTGCTGAACTGCCACGGCTTGACCGGGAATTCCACCACCGCTTACCTTTACCACTACGCGCACGGAATTGCGAAATGGAGATTGGTTAAGCGCGGCCAAAACAGTTTGCTGTAAAAGCTCAGATGGAAAATATACCTCAAGCGGCTTGCCATTGATCTCCACTTCGCCTTTTCCATCGCGATAAAAGAAAACCTTCGCAACCGCACGCTTGCGCCGCCCTACAGTAAAAATATAGTTGAGCGGGGTTACCGCTTTTGCCGGATGCGCTGCGGATATTGGCATTTCCACCTTTGCGGGGGCAACTGCGCGTATACGCTTTGGCGCGGCTTTTGCCGCCGGCGTACTTCCCGGCATTACAACTTTTCGCGGCCGCCCTCTTGGGCGAGCCTCGACTCCGGCGGGCCGTCCGCGCGGTTTTTTTGGAGTTTGGATTGCTGTCTCTGTCATAATATTATTCAATAGTAAGTCGCCTTATACGATCTTTTCGTAGTCGATTTTTAGGTAGCATCCGATAGACCGAGAGCCAAAGAAGCTTTTTGGGATTGGTTGCAAGCATAATGCTCCACTTAGTTTTTTTAAGCCCACCCGGATATCCGCTAAAATGCTTGTACTCTTTTTGGTCTATTTTTGCGCCGGAAGTTTTGATATTTTTTATATTGCTAACTACAACATAATCTCCGCCATCAACATTTGGCGCATACGTACGCTTGCCTTTGCCGGAAAGCAAAAGCGCTATACGCGTTGCAAGCCGGCCGACAATTTTGTCAGTTGCGTCAATATTGTGCGTTTTTCTATTGGTCTTATCGGTCATATAGTTCTTATCACACGAATTCAATCCTCACCATTTCAGCCGCATCGCCAGCGCGGCGTTTGAGTGGGATAATCCTTAAATAACCGCCGGGCCTCTCCTTATAGCGAGCGCCAAGAACTTCAAATAATTTTCTGCGCGCGCCGGAAGTAAAAATACGTGCGGCAACATATCTCTTCGCCGCAAGATCAGTGCGCTTTCCAACTGTTACTAAATGCTCCACGATTGGACGAATTGCTTTTGCTTTGGCCTTTGTGGTGTTCATCTTTTCGTACAATACTAAATTCGTAACAAGCCCGCGTAGTAACGCCTTACGCGCTCCTTTTCTTCTATCAAGTGTGTATCCTTTCTTTCGATGCCGCATATGCTAGACTGCTGTCTCGGTTATCGCTGACTCATTTGCCGCTTCGGGCTCCTCTTTCTCTGCCTTCTTTGCGCGCTTCTTGCCAGCGCCGCCAGTCACTTCCATTCCTTTAACTAAATTAAAGTGATCAAGCAAAATCTGGGTTGCCTGGCTTACGGCCCCCGCAGGATCAATAGTGCCGTCGGTTTCAATGGACAGCATTAATTTATCATAGTTTGTTTTTTGTCCAACGCGCACATCTTCTACCCGATATCCAACGCTGCGCATTGGAGTAAATACTGAGTCAATTGCAATTACGCCAATCTCTTTTTTCTCTTCATCGCGCTCCTCAATCGGCACATATCCGCGCCCTTGTCGCACAAAAAGTTCCATGGAAAATTTCCCATCTTTGTTGGTCAGTGTTGCAATATGAAGATCTGGATTTGAAATCTCAACATCCGCGTTTGGCGCGATATCGGCTGCAGTTACTTCACGCTCGCCGTCAGCTGTAAGTGTAAGCCGTACAGGTTCTGCAGAAAATACTTTGAGCCGGAGTTGCTTAATATTCAAAATGATCTGTACCACATCTTCTTTTACGTTTGGCACTGCTCCAAATTCATGATCCGTGCCGTGAATTTTTATAGCCGTAACAGCTGCGCCCGGAAGAGACGATAAAAGTACGCGGCGAAGCGCGTTTCCAACAGTTGTTCCATAACCAGGATGACACGGCTCAACCACAAGAGTTGCCTTGCGCGGATCCTTATCTTTTATAACTTCTACGTGGGTGGGAAGCAAAAGTTGCTCCATATTTGAGTATATTTAAAGATTAGCGCGAATAAAACTCAATAATCATTTTGCGATTGAAATTTTGTGGAATGTCATCCTCCTCCGGCAAAGCAATGACCCGTCCTTTAAGTTCTGCTGGATCAAATGTTAACCATTTTTGAAGATCATGTTTTTCAAGTCGCGGTAAGATTGCTTCTTTAAAAAATTTATTTCCCGTGCTCTTTGGACGCACCTCAATCGTATCGCCAACACGCACCTGGTAGGAAGGCACGTTTACTTTTTTGCCGTTCACCAAAAAATGACCGTGCGACACATGCTGCCGCGCCTCACCGCGTGAACGCGCAAATCCCAAGCGATATACAACATTATTCAACCGCAATTCTAAAAGTCGCCCTAGAAACAATCCCGTATCACCGCGCTTTGCGGTTGCTTTTGTGACATAATTTCGAAATTGCCGCTCCGCAAGACCGTATATCAAGCGGGCTTTCTGTTTTTCACGAAGCTGTAATCCAAAGCTGGTAAGCCTACTGCGGCCTCCTGCCGGGCCATGCACGCCCGGAGGATATGCGCGGCGCACCGCGGCACATTTTGGTCCGGCACAGCGATCGCCTTTAAGCCCAAGGCGCTCGCCCATCCGGCGTTCTTTTTTCTCTTTTGGTCCAAGTGTAATTCTCATATCTTATACACGTCTCGGCTTTGGAGCGCGAGGTCCGTTATGTGGAATCGGAGTAATATCTTTTATTGCCAAAATTTGAAATCCTGCGGCATTGAGCGTTCGCACTGCTGACTCGCGTCCACTTCCAAGCCCATTCACAAATACATATACTTCACGCACTCCATACGGTTGGGCTTTTTGCGCTACCTCGCGCACGATCTGCGCGGCGGCATATGGCGTTGCTTTTTTGGGTCCCGAGAAACCCATGTGCCCAGCTGAGGACCAGGCCAGCACATCGCCATTTAAATCCGTGATTGTCACAATCGTATTATTATAAGTTGCTTGAATGTAGGCGCGACCACGCGGAACCTGCCGCCGCAATTTTTCTTTTGTGCGGGTCACTTTCTTCACCGGTGTAATTTTTTCTTGTGTAATTTCTTCCGACATAATATTACTACTAATCTACGGATGGGCTACTGATACTACAGATCCGTAGAATCCGTAGCAAATCAGTAGATCCGTAGACTATGTTTTTTCCGCCGCGGATTTGCGTCCGCTTCCCATAGTCTTGCGCACGTTTCCGCGAGTTGTGCGTGAATTCGTCTTGGTGCGGCCATGAATCGGAAGCCGACGCGTATGGCGCATCCCGCGCCACGTACCAATCTCTTTGAGGCGCTTAATATTGCTTCCGACATCACGGCGCAACTCACCCTCCACCCGATACTGTTTTTCAATGGTCTCGCGCAGCACCGCAACTTCTTGTTCGCTTAAATCTTTTGGCTTCTTTCTCAAATCAATTTTTGTCTGACTCAGAATTTTTTTTGCAAGCGGGACTCCAATGCCATAAATATAGGTCAGCGAGACCTCAAGTTGTTTTTCTGGAAGTACTACTCCTGCGATGCGAATTGCCATATAAGTGTGATACGAATCTACAAATGTTATGCGAATCTTCGAATATACGAATTCGCATATTTGTTGATTCGCCAGTTCATTCGTTGATTCGTATCATATTTATCCTTGCCGCTGCTTATGGCGCGGATTCTTGCAAATCACAAACAATCGGCGCTGGCGCTTTACCATTTTACAATCTTTACAACGTGGCTTTACTGATGCTTGAACCTTCATAAGAATGCAAAATCACAGAATAAAAAATCCACAGATCTCACAGAAATTAAATATTTATCTGTGGTATCTGTGTTTCAATGTCTGTGGTTTCGAAGTACTGCCCAAAATCGTGTAATTCAGCCATTTTTGTAGTTGACTCTAGTCTATCAAATCCCCTAAAATGTGTCAACACACCCCACTAATACCTATAGGTAATGCGCCCTTTTGTTAGATCGTACGGACTAATTTCCAGCTTTACCTTGTCCCCAGGCAATATTCGAATGTGATGAAGCCGCAATTTCCCTGCCAAATGCGCTAAAATTTCCTGTCCATTGAGTAGTTTCACGCGGAATTTAGCGGCTGGCAAAAGCTCCTCAACAACCCCATCAGTTATGATAAAGTCTTTGGGAGAAGGTGTTGCGGTTTGTCCTGTTTGTTCCATGCAATATAATCTAATTAGAACAGCATACCATACCAGGCGTACCCGTCAAATGACGCAGTGTTGACAAAATACAAGTCTGCGCATATACTATCTTTTGCCGCAAATAGTCTGATCTTTTCGGTACCCTTACCACAGCGTGGCAGTCTGGGCAGTAGGCACTCCAAACTATAAGTCCGACCGGTAACAGCTGGACCCTAAAAAGTCCAGGCCTGCGCCACGGCGTGTTGGGCGTGCGCACTTGCGGCGCGCGTCTTAAAGAAGGCCGCTCAACTAAGGTGTGCGGAAACATCTGAGCACATCAGCCATAAAGTGAGTAAGGTTCTGAGTGTGTTGTGATGACCTGCGCAAAAAAGTTCCTCCACCAGAGGGCATTCCGTGGGCACACGCACATCGCCTTCTCCGACCATCAGCCTGTGGTCGGGGCAGGCGTTTTTTAATTATTCCACTACTGCCCGAATGCGACGAACGCCGGCGGCGCTTGATTCTTCTTTCACGATTTTGAAATGCCCGATCTCTCCGGAATGTGTTACATGCGGACCGCCGCAAATTTCTTTACTAAAATTGCCCACCGAGTATACTTTCACGCGCGGCGGATATTTTTGTTTAAAAAACGCCAACGCGCCCTCCGCAATCGCCTCTTCGTATGTTTCTTCCTTTGAAGTTACCGGCAAATCCTCTTTAATCTTCTCATTAACTAATTCGCTAATCTGCTTAATCTCTAATTCGCTCAACTTCTTCGGATGCGTAAAATCAAACCTCAAACGCTGCGCCGTAATATCTGATCCTTGCTGGCGCACATGTAAACCAAGCACCCCGCGCAGCGCTTTGTGGAGCATATGTGTTGCGGTATGCAGGCGCGTTACAATTTTTACTTCTACCTCATTGGCGGCTTTAAGCTCTCCTGTATCCAATATAAGTCCATGTCCGCCAAATTTTCCTGTTATTCCTGCTCGACTTTTTTCTTGATGTTCTTCAAATGCCTTTTTAAATCCCTCTTCATCTACCTTAAGCCCGCGTTCGTGAGCCATTTCAACCGTAAGCTCAAGCGGAAAACCATAAGTGTCGTAAAGGTGAAAGGCATTAATCCCGGAGATAACTCCCGGTTGACCCTCACCCTCCCCTCTCCCTCGGGGAGAGGATGGCCGTAGGCCATGTGAGGGGGCGTTATGCACAATTTTCTCAAATTCCGCCATTCCCCGTTCAATCGTGCGCGCGAATTTTCTCTCTTCATCATCAAACGCGGCCAAAATATTATTGCGCTCACGCACAAGTTCCGGATATGCCGCGCCATAAAGATCAACTACCTTTCCAATAAGTTGCGCAAGCAAACCATGGGGCAATTTTAAAAGCGAGGCATGTCGAATGGCGCGGCGAATTACCCGTCTTAAAACATATCCTTGCTCAACATTTGAAGGCCGCACGCCGTCGGCCATAAGAAAAACCGCGCCACGCAAATGGTCAACAATGATGCGAATAGAGCGCATGCTGATCTCTCCCTCACCCTCCCCTCTCCCCGCAGTACTGCGGGGAGAGGGTGCTCCGACCCCGATCGGAGCAGGTGAGGGCGACACTATCATTCCAATCAACGGCCTAAACAAATCCGTATCAAAAATTGTGGCAACCTTTTGCGCAATCATTGCCAATCGCTCCAAGCCCATACCCGTATCTACTCCGGGGATCGCAATCTTCTGTAATTTCTTGGTAGTCGCAGGCTTTAGCCTGCGTTCCGTATTGTCCGCCGGCTGAAGACCGGCGACTACATCTTTTTGTAATAGTTCCTCACGCGAACCATTGAAGAAAAACTGATTGAATACGATATTCCACACCTCAATATCTTCCCCGGCGGCATTTTTGCAATAGATTTCGGTAGTTGGTCCGCATGGCCCGGAAGATCCGGTTGGCCCCCAAAATACATCCTCCATCCCCTGCTCCACTATCTTAATCCTAGGATCAAGTGCTTTCCAAATGTCCCGCGATTCAGTATCCTTTGGCACGCCAATGGTTTCCTCACCTTCAAATATCGTCACACATGAAATTGGCAATCCCATTTCTTTGGTAATGAACTCATGCGCCCAGGCAATCGCTTCTTTTTTAAAATATCCGCCAAAGGAAAAATTGCCCAGCATTTCAAAAAATGTCAGATGCGCCTCATCCCCTATCTCATCAATATCCGAGGTGCGAAAGGCCTTCTGCACTGAAGTAGCATTTTTTGAACCAAAATCACGCATTGGATCTGCCAGCCCAACATAGTATTTTTTAAACTGCTGCATTCCCGCAGTAGTCAAAAGCACGGACGGATCATCCGGCAAAAGCGAAGACGAAGGCACGATAACATGCCCGCGCTCCTTAAAAAATGTTAGGAAACGTGTGCGAATTTCTGCGCCTGACATAATATCTTTGTGCTATCAAATCAACAACCCCGCGGCAAGCCGCGGGGTATGACCAACGGCATGGCCCTAGGTGAATAAACGAAGCTGAGGCGGGGTAT
>MGDU01000012.1 GCA_001790815.1 Candidatus Uhrbacteria bacterium RIFCSPHIGHO2_02_FULL_46_47
AGAATTTTATCATCCTACAGTCGCTCCTTAAGATAATTTCCCAACTCCTCAATCTCCACTCTTTCTTGTTTCATCGTATCCCGATCGCGCACCGTGACCTTTTTATCCTCCACACTTTCAAAATCTATTGTTACACAATACGGCGTGCCGATTTCGTCCTGGCGGCGGTAGCGGCGGCCAATGGAAGCGACTTCGTCGTAGGCCACAGTCATGTACGGGCGCAGAATTTGCGCAATCTCATGCGCGAGTTTTGTGAGTGGTTCTTTTTTAGAAAGCGGAAGCACCGCTACTTTAATAGGCGCGATTGATTTGTGCAGGCGCAATACAGTTTCCACTTCTTTATTTGATTCTGTCGTGGTAGTGCGCCCGCCTTCTACTTCGTCGTAGGCATCAATTAAGAAAGTAACAAACGCCCGATCAATCCCCAGCGTTGGTTCAATTACATAGGGCACATACTTCTCCTTTGTTTCTGAATTGAAATAGGCCAAATCTTCCCCAGAATACTCAATGTGCCGCTTCAAATCATAGTCCGTGCGGTTCGCAATTCCTGCAATCTCGCCAAACCCGAATGGAAAATGATACTCAAGGTCAACTGTTCGCTTTGAATAGTGCGCCAGCGATTCTTTAGGATGCTCATAGCGCCGCAAGTTCTTTTTCTTAATACCTAAATCCAGATAAAACTTCTCCCACTCGTTTAACCAGTGCTCAAACCACTTATCATCCTCGCCCGGCTTTACAAAGTATTCAATCTCGGCAATCTCAAACTCGCGGCTCCTAAAAATAAAATTGCCAGTCTGAATTTCATTGCGAAACGATTTGCCGATTTGTCCGATCCCAAACGGCGGCTTGCGTCGCGCGGAATCTACGACATTTTTAAAATTCGTGAACATTGACTGCGCGGTTTCAGGACGCAAATATGTTTTGCGCTCTTCATCTTTAATCGGCCCCACGTAGGTTTCAAACATCATGTTAAACTGCCGCGGCTCGGTAAATTCTTTGCCGGCGCACTCAATACACTGATTTTTCTGTTTAGCCTTCCCCTGTCCAACATATTGCCCTTCGGCCATGTGGTCCGCGCGAAATCGCTCATGACATTTTTTGCATTCCATGAGCAAATCATTAAATCCGGCCACATGCCCGGACGCCTCCCAGGTTTTGCGCGCCATCAGCACCGCACCCTCAAGATATTCCATGTCATCACGACCCTGCACAAATCGCTTTTTCCACGCGCTCCGGATATTATCCCGCATGAACGCCCCCAGCGTTCCGTAATCCCACGTTCCGGCAAGCCCTCCATAAATCTCGCTTCCGGGAAATATAAACCCCCGCCTTTTGGCAAGCGATACAATTTTATCCATTAAATTTTCGCTCATATGGTCATGATTTCCTTTTCTTTACTCTCCCCTATCTTCTTCACTTGCTCATTATACTCCGCGACCATTTTATCCAATTTTTCTAGTTGCTTATATTTTTCATCTTCACTTGTTTCTTTTTTCTTTTCCGCATCAATAATTTGTTGTCGTAATTTCTCGCGAGTGGTCCGCACGCCACCGCGCGCGTCCTCCAATTGATTATGCACAATTTTCACAAGCTCCTTGCGCGACTCTTCGGTAAGCGGCGGAAGCACAATGCGGATAAGCGCGCCCTCATTTACCGGATTTATTCCGATATTTGCCGTCTGGATCGCTTTTTCAATGTCTTTCATGATGGATTTATCCCACGGCTCAATGGTCAGCGTTTTGGGATCAGCTACCGCGATAGATGCCAGCGCCCTGAGCGCTTGCCGCATGCCATAGGCCTCCACCTGCACATTTTCAACCAAAGCCGGAGTTGCGCGCGTACCGCGAAGCGAGGCAAGCTCGCCCTTCAAATGCGTTACAACTTTTTCAAATTCTGGTTTAGATGTATCTAGATTGAGCATATGCTTTTATTATTTTTTCACTTCCAGCACTCCAAGATAAATCGTGTCTGGCGCTTCAGGATCTACAAGCAATGCGGAAGCTTGTCTTTTAGTCGGCAATTTTTCAGTTGACCATTTTTGTCCTCCGTCAATTGAGCGATAGAAGGTTGTCGCCGTTCCATAATAAATTTCTTTGGAATTTTTTGGATTGACCGCAACTGCTAAAATTTCAATCGTTTCAGGACTGATGATTGGAAGCGCGGTCCAAGTAGCGCCGCCGTCAGTCGTGCGAATTATTTTATTGCGTGTGGCAAGCACAAGTGCGTTCACGGTTGATTTATCGGCAACCAACCGACGCGCATCATGCGCATCTTTAATTTTTTTCATCGCCTCCAGTAGACTCACAAAAGTCTGTCCGCCGTTGTCGCTTTTCCACACTCCTTTTCCAGAAACTGCCGCGTACATAACGCTGGAATTTCTTGAATCAAGCACTATATCAATAATTTTGCCCTTAAGATTTCCTTGATTCGCCCAAGAATTTCCTCCATCAGTACTCTTTACTAATGCACCCTTAGCATTTCCGGCAAATATAAGAGAAGAGTTAAAAGAACTCACTGCGATGGCGGTCACAAATGTTTCTGCCGGTTCATTATAAACCGGATCAAAAGTTCTATTGCAGTCAACCGATTTCAAAATACGATTTCCGGTTGCTACATAAATTATGCATTTATTCTTCGGATCAACCGAAACTGACGCCACAAATCCGGATTTTATAGCTTTTGGCTGGCGCCAAGATTCCCCTCCATCATAAGAGTAAAACATCCCGCTCTCCCGCGTACCGACATATATCGCAAGGTTATCTTGCGGATCAACCGCAAGTGTTGTAACACTCGCTCCGCCAAAATTTGCTACTCCAGCCGGCGTAGGAATCGCGACGCTTTGTTGCCAATTCTGACCGCGATCTACGGATTTAAAAATCCCCCCTCCCGCGCCCTGCGCGCCGCCTTTTCCAAAACTAATGCACTGCGCGCCAGTAAGCGCAAGAAGACTTAATACACTGAAAAATTTTAATGCTCGTGACATAGAATTATGAAGCGTCTAAAAGTAAATATTCGCAAATAAGCCTAGGGTCCACATTCGCCTTGAGAAATTGCTTTGCCTGCGCGGTGCGCTTAAGCATAGAGATTACCGGCTCTGCTTTCAGTGTGGGCTCTACAATAAGCAACTCGCGCAAAGTCAGCTCAAGCATATCAAAAATTTCCTTTGCATGCACGCGACGATCCGAGATCTTGTTTCCACTCCCAAACTGCTCCGTAATCCAAAGGAGACGCTCACCTTCATCAATTTTGAGCAGTCGACGAATTTCTTGCATCTCACCCATATATGATTCCTGCGCGGCAGATTCCTTCATCCGCAAGGCCACTCCTGGCCGACCGGATGCAAGGCGTAGAAGTTCGCTTTGCTTCCGCTCACGTTGAAACGCCTGTTCCATATCATGGCTTCCCACAAAATGGAATGTAATTTTCTGACAACGCGAGGAAATGGTGGGAAGAAGCGGCTCGCTTGCAATCAAAAAGAGTATAACCGATCGCGGCGCCTCCTCCAATGTCTTAAGCAGAGCATTTGCCGCCTCTTGAGTTAAAAGCTCTGCCTCTTCTATCATACCAATTTTCAAACTGCCAAGCAAGGCACGGGTTTGAAGTGTAGAAATAAATTCGCGTGTCTTTTCAATTGAAATATGCGCCTCTTCTTCTCTTTTTAGCTCAAAAAAGTCTGGATGCGCAGTATGTTTAAAGGCATCGCACGGCCGACAAATTCCGCACGGTAACTGTCTATCTTTTTCTTCACATAATAAAGTTTGAATCAATAACCGCGCAAATGTTGATTTGCCTAAATGCTGCGGCCCTTCAAAAAGATAAGCATGGTGAATATTCCCGCTTTGCAGAACTTTTTCAAAATATCGCTTTATATGCGTGTGCCCTATTAATGGCCAATTATATTGCATACCCGCCTAAATTTTTCCGCTGCTGCCGAAGGCAGAAAGCGTTCCATGAATTATGACTGGTTTATTTACCAACACTAGCTCTTGCATAAGAAATTCTTGCATTGATGCGGAAAAACTTAGCGCGGGCATATCACATTCCATGTTTCGCGCGCAGTTTTATCCCAGCTATACTCGCGGGCGCGTTCTTTTCCTTTTTTAATCATCTCCGATTGCAACATTTCATTTTGAAGCACAGTCTGAATTCCTTGCGCAATGGACTGCGAATCATAAGGATTTACGAATTGTACAGCATTACCACCTACTTCGCGCAGCGCAGAAATATCTGAAGCAATAACTGGTATGCCGACTGCCATTGCCTCAAGAACAGGTAGACCAAATCCTTCACCAAATGAAGGAAGTATAAGGGCAGACGCACTCATAAGCAGCGCGTGATATGAAGCGCGATCTACCCACCCCAAGTGTACCACGTGATTTTCAAGTTTAAAAGTCTTAATCGCCTGCAATATATCCTCACTACCATAACCAAGAGAGCCAGCTAAAACCAGTTTTAAGGGTGCGAATTGCGAATCAGACCCGAATTTGCGAATCTGCGAATTCGAAATTCGTAAATTCGCAGAGGATTCGTTATTCGCATCCCTGCTGTCGATAAGTCTCCTAAATGCATGAATCAGCCCCAACACATTTTTCTTTTTCTCAATGCGGCCGATGAATAAAATGTATTTACTATTAGCTATTGGCAATTGGCTATTGGATTTACTAATAGCTACTAGCGAATTACTAATAGCCATATCCACCCCATGCGGCACCACCACCACTTGCCCCTCCTTTGCTCCTGCCTTCACCACATCCTCCCGCGTTGCTTTTGACGGCACAATAATTTTTTTAGCGAAATTTAACGCAAACTCCAGTCCGCGCTTTTGGTCTGCTAAATCATCAGGATCATATAACTCCGGGTGCGCGAGAAACACCACATCATGCACAGTTGTTATTGTTCTTTCCGGATGAATAAGCGGTATGGTGTGCGATGGCACAAATAACACATCCGGCGGACTTTTCATCATCTCTAAAGAAAGCCGCCCTTGCGTCCAACCGCGGCCAATCCATTTAAGTATCTTCCACTCCCAATTCCCCTCATCATGATGCCACCCTCCCCTAACCCCTCCCATCAAGGGAGGGGGACTTTCTTTTATCTCCCTCTCCCCGTGTGGGAGAGGGTTGGGGTGAGGGGTGGGTGGAAGTGACGGAACATAACACCTAACTTTCCACCCCGGCGGCGTTAATTTCTCCATCGCGCGCAATAAAAAAAAGGAGTACCACTCCACTCCTGTTTTTTCCTTTTTTATCGCTCGCGACGCGTCAATGCCAAGTATCATATTTGTGCATCGTATCGCAAGGCGCACCCATGGTCAAGTCTGGCATTTTGGACAAAACACAGTACCACGGCCGCCGATATTTTTTTTAACTAATTGGGTTTTACAACGCCGACATGGCTCCCCTTCACGTCCATAAACTTTCAAGTGCGGCACAAACTTGCCCGGTTGACCATAAGCATCTACAAACGCGTCAACAGATGAACCATGGTACTTGACTGCTTTTTGCATAATTGCGCGCAAGGCATTATGCAATTCCTTAAGCTCACGATCCGATAATGTATTTGCTTTACGCAAAGGATGCACACGCGCCTCAAAGCAGGCTTCTTGCGCGTAAATATTTCCAATACCCGCGATAAGCGACTGCTTCATCAAAAGTGGCTTAATCTGCGAGCCGCCGCGTGATCGGATAAGATCGCGAAAATTCTCAAATATCATGGCTTTATCAAAAAAATCAATGCCCAACTGTTCCTTTTGCACAAATTTTGCCTCCTCATCTGTTGGCACAATTTTCATGTATCCAAACCGGCGGATATCATCGTAATGCAAAACTGTGCCGTTAGTAAAAGTAAAAACGACTTCAGTGGATTTCGTAACCCCTCCTGCACCTCCCTCGCCTCGCTTTGCGGGCGAAGCGGGCCTTACCCTAAGGGGAGGAAATTTTTTAACTCCCTCCCTTAAGGTAAGGGAGGGGTGGGGTGGGTTATGAAATAACAATCGCCCGGTCATTTTTAAATGCACAACAAGCGTATTGCCATCAAATCTGATTAACACTAACTTGCCTTGCCGGCCAATATCTTTAATCTTTTTATTTTGGATTGCGCGCGCAAACTCAGTGGCACTCATTCCATGTACGACTTTGGGATAGCGCACTTCAACAGATTTAATCGTCTTGCCGGCAATTTTCTGCTGAAGCTGATGGCGAATTGTCTCCACTTCCGGCAATTCTGGCATAGTATTCAATGTAGTCGCAGCTCTTTAGGCTGCGCGATACGCCGGCTAAAGACCGGCGGCTACCGTATTACTCAAACCAACGATACTCCCGTCATTTCTTTTGGCTTTTTCAGTTCCAAAATTTTAAGCACGGTTGGCGCAATATCTGAAAGCGTGCCGACCGGCGGCAAAAGCGAAAGATCTCCGCCCACGGCTTCAATTTGTCCTCCGGAGAGCCCTTCATACTGCGCACCAACAATAATGCAAGGAACCGGATTAGTTGAGTGTGCTTTATCAATCTTGCCTGTTTGCAAATTCTTAAGCTCTTCAGCATTGCCGTGATCCGCAGTGATAATCATCACGCCGCCTTTCGCAAGCGTTGCATCCGCTATTTTCCCCAATTGTTCATCTACCGCCTCAAGCGCTTCAACTGTCGATTCAAAATAACCGGTATGTCCTACCATATCCGGATTTGCAAAATTGAGCACGATAAAATCGTATTTTTCCGCGAGAATTTCTTTAACAGTGCGATCAGCAATCGCTTTTGCCGACATCTCCGGTTTCTGATCGTATGAAACAACGCGCGGCGATGGAATAATTTCACGCGTCTCGCCTGAAAATTCTTCCTCGCGCATGCCATTGAAGAAAAAAGTCATATGCGCGTATTTTTCCGTTTCCGCGATATGAAATTGCTTTAATTTCGCGTCAGAAATTATTTTTGCCAAACAAGTTGAGATTATTTCCGGAGGGAAAGCGACGATAACCGGAAGATCTTTTTCATACTCTGTCATTGTCACGAAAATAACCTCTTTCAAAAATTGCCCGCGATCAAATTTATCAAATGTTGGCAAGGCAAATGCTTTGACTATTTGCCGCATGCGATCTTCGCGAAAATTGAAAAAAATAACCGCGTCTTTTCCGGAAATTGGCGCAACCGGTTTCCCTTTATCCACAATCACTGTTGGCACAAACTCCTCATCATATACTTTTTTCTTATATGACTCTGTAATGGCCTTTAATGGATCATCAACACTCATAATTCCTGGTTCATGATTCATAATTCCCGTCATCACGCGGTATGCCTTCGCGGTACGATCCCAGCGATTATCCCGATCCATTGCAAAGTAACGGCCGGAAAGCGACGCGATGCGCCCCGTACCCAGCTCTTTTATTTTTTTCTGAAGCGCTTCAATAAATTGCAAGCCGGTATCACTGCCCATATCGCGTCCGTCTAAAATCGCGTGCACCGCGACATTTTTCACTTTTTCTTTTTTAGCAAGCTCAAGCAAAGCATAAAGATGGTCTTGGTGGCTGTGCACGCCCCCCGGAGACACAAGACCTATAAGATGCAAGGTTGAATTTTCTTTCTTTACCTGCTTTATCGCTTTTTTAAAAGCATCGTTTTTGAAAAATTCTCCTGATTCAATGGATTTATTGATATGCGGCAATGTTTGATAAAATACGCGGCCTGCGCCAATCGTTAAGTGCCCCACTTCTGAATTTCCCATCTCGCCCCAGGAAAGTCCAACTTCATCGCCGGCGGCGCGCAAAGTCATTGCTGGATAAGTGCGAATTAGACGATTATATACCGGCATTTTCGCGCGCGTTATTGCATTGCCATCGGAGGGCGGTGCCACGCCAAACCCGTCAAGAATCGTAAGTACCACTGGCTTTACACGTTTTTGTGGAGACATAACAATGTAAAAAGTATATCAGCTTTTCTCATAATGAACAAGGCCTTGCGCTCCTGCCGCAAAGCCTGGTTTTTGTGCTTCCTCCTGTTAGGCAACGCGCCGCTTTTTGGCGGGTGTTTCCTTATGTCCATTATGTCCATTTTGCCCGACATTCATACGCCAGCGCACTGTCACAATCCGCGGCCACATATCCCGCGGAATTAATGAGTGCACAGCCTTCTGCTGGCGTGCCCTTGCGTATATACAACAGTCCGGGCCATCACTGGACTTGTGGCCGCACTTCTTCAACTGGTCGTTTGCCATCAGGCCTCCTTGAGTTCGCGCTCTATTTCCATAAGGCGATTGTATTTGGAAATACGCTCGCCTCGGGATGGCGCTCCTGTTTTAATATACTCCGCGTTTACGGAGACCGCAAGATCTGCGATTGTGGTATCAAGAGTTTCACCAGAGCGATGTGAAATCACTATTTTCATCATATGTTTTTGAGCAAGCAAAATAGTATCCATAGTTTCTGAAAGCGTGCCAATCTGGTTTGGCTTTATTAAAATTGCATTCGTCGCGCCAAGCTCAATGCCTTTTTTTAATCGCTCAACATTGGTAGCATACAAATCATCCCCGATAATCAATGGTGGGAAGCTCAGCTTCCGTTGCAACGGAAGCTGAGCTTCCGTATATCTTCGCATCAACTCTACCCATGAATCCCAGTCATCCTCCGCAAATGGATCCTCAATTGAAAGCATGGGATAAGTGTGCATCATATACTCGTACAGCTTAATCATCATCTCAGTTGAAAGCGCGTTCTTTTTTGGAATGGTAAAAACATATTTTTTAGTTTTCGGATCATAAAATTCCGAAGCCGCCATATCCACGCCCAAAGACACTTGCGTGCCCGGTTTATATTTGGCTTCACGAATTGCTTTCATAATATATTTAAGCGGATCTTCATTATTTGAAACACGTGGCGCATACCCGCCCTCATTGCCCACATCCGTATCTTTTCCTGCGCGCTTAAGCACTTTTGCAAGCGCATGAAAAATTTCAGAGCCAACACGTATTTTTTCACGCACTGTGCGAAATCCATGCGGCACAATAAGATATTCTTGCACATCTAAATTCGTATCAGCATGTTTACCGCCATTGAAAACGTTCATCAATGGCGTTGGCAACACATAACTCTTAACTCTTAACCCATAACTCCTGCGTAGCCACTTATAAAGTGGAACACCTGCGCTGTATGCGCCAGCATGCGCGCAGGCCAGCGACACACCTACTATCGCATTGGCACCGAGTTTATGTTTATTTGACGTACCATCAAGCTTAATCATCGCCATGTCTATTTTCCTTTGGTCTGCAACACTATAACCATATAACAATTTAGCAATATAAACATTCACGTTCTTCACTGCCTTGAGCACACCTTTTCCATTGTATCGTTTTCCTCCATCGCGCAACTCCCACGCTTCATGCACGCCAGTAGAGGCGCCTGAAGGAACGCTTGCCTCCCCCATTGCGCCATTTTGAAGAGTCACCCACACTTTAAGCGTTGGCTCTCCTCGGCTGTCCAAAATCTCCTGCGCCTGAATTGTTTTAATCCGCATAATATTTTATGGTCTAAGATAATAGTGCAACAATTGTATCACATCTCTTAATTCTCCACACCCCATACAACTGCCACTTTCATGATGGAAAGCATGAAAGTGACTATTTTTTGTAAATACGCTTTGTCTGAATAGCGCGTTCATATCCACCCCGGCCAAAATGAAGCCAACGCTCTACGCGCGCCACTGTAGCAGATCCGCAATTTAATTCTGCACAAATCTCGTGATACTTTGCACCGTCAAGTAACATTTCCGCAATTAAAAGACGCCGAGCAAGCATGGCTCTCTCTTGACGATTTAACAAATCTTTCAAGAAATCGCGTATTGCTTTTTGCGTTTTCAATTCCGCAAGAATCCCGGCAAGCATGTCAATTAACCGTTCCTGTACTTGATATGCCATCTTTTTCTCAATCAACAACCCCGCGGCAAGCCGCGGGGTATGACCAACGGCATGGCCCTAGGTGAATAAACGAAGCTGAGGCGGGGTATCCATTGTCTTTCC
>MGDU01000013.1 GCA_001790815.1 Candidatus Uhrbacteria bacterium RIFCSPHIGHO2_02_FULL_46_47
TAGGGGTAAAATCCGTTCATATCGGTAAGAACACCAAAGGCGAAGGCAGCTTGCTAGAACAAACCTGACACTCATGGACGAAAGCGTGGGGAGAAAAAAGGATTCAAATCAAGGGAAGGTTCGTGGAGAAAAGGCATCCCGTATCAACGGGATTTATGATCCACAGAACTTCGGATCCCTTCCTAGTCTTATGGAAGGAAAACTTGGCTATATGCTGGAATATCTGAGAATTCACACCTACCGAAAGTTGTAGCGGCGACCTTCAGGTCGCCATCGTGGCGGTCTAAAGACCGCCGCTACGCCAACGAGTAAAAATGGTCGTGATGCAGACAACCAGCAGGGAAGAATTAGAAAGGAGTTAGATATGAAGTATGAGGCGTGCGTGGTTAATAAAGAAAACGATTATGTTTCCCCAACACGGATTCCGGTTTCCGGGACTGTCGACGGAGAAGCAATCAAGAATTTCAAAGCACTGCGCCGTGCTCATGGAGATAGCTCGCTTCTCACCCTCAAGTTGATGAAAATCGACGACAAGGGTGCGGAAAGCGAAATTGAAGTGACCTAACAATTTGATTCCCCTCAGAGACTATACGCCGAGGCACATTAGGAAACGTGACGCCAGCTTGCCTGCAAGCTGGCCCACTATTTTCTCAATGTGCATGATATAGTCCGACCTGCATGGCGACATGCAGAGTCCGGCAGAAATGCCCGGACCACGCAGCAAAGAATTAGAAATTAGATGAATTAGGTAAATTAGAAATTCTTTGTTGCGAAGTAACAAAGTGAGATACCCTTGTATTCCACGCCCTAAACGATGAGCGCTAGATATTGGAAGTATCGACCCTTTCAGTGTCGTTTTCATAAGGGAAACCGTTAAGCGCTCCGCCTGGGAAGTACGGCCGCAAGGCTAAAACTCAAAGGAATAGACGGGGACCCGCACAAGCGGTGGATCATGTGGTTCAATTCGACGGTAAGCGAGGAACCTTACCAGGGCTTGACATGCTTCTGCAAGCGCACGGAAACGTGTGACCTTCGAGGGTGAAGCACAGGTGCTGCATGGCTGTCGTCAGCTCGTGCCGTGAACGCAAAACCAGAAGACAGAAAACAGAAAACGGAAGACAGAACGGTCAATATGTCCGTCATCTGTCCTCCGTCATCCGTCTTCCGGTAAACATCGCGGCCTCCCGCAGTAATGCGGGATAGGAATCTGGCTCATATCGGTGGAACCTTGACCAGAGGACGGAAGACAGAAGACGGAAAACAGAATTGTTTGCTATAATCAATGTAGTAATCTTAATTTGATAGTCCGTCATCTGTTCTCCGTCTTCCGGCAAGCAATACCGAGGGAAGTCCTCTTTCAGAGGACGGAAGACAGAAAACAGAAGACAGAGTATGATCAAAGATGTTACTGATCTCCATGTATATCAGCGTTCAATGGCACTCATTTTGCCCATGAAAAGGCTGGTGAGTTTATTGCCAAAGAACGAATATACAATGCGAGACCAATGTACAAAAACAATGTATCGGATCCCGGCCACCATTGCCGAAGGTTGGGGGAAAAAACATTCCGAAAAAGAATTTAAACGCTTTCTCGAGATGGCGTTGGGTTCTAGCGACGAGATCATTACTCATGTCAGGATGGTTAACATTTGTAAGTTTTCACGTGTCAAACCAGAAACATGTGATGCTCTCATTCGAGAGTATAAAATTGTTTCCAAAGAACTTACGAATTTAATCAAGAAGTGGAAAAATTTCCAATAATCCGTATTCTGTTCTCCGTCATCCGTCTTCTGGAATGACCCTGTAACGACTGCGGTCCGATGAATATCGGACCAAGATAGAAGGTACCTGATAATCAGGATTAATAAACTTCTATCATACGCCAGCCCCATATTCAGAAGACAGAAAACAAAAGACTGAAGACAGAAAATTAGGATATTTGCCTATCACAAGGCTTGTATCCGTTCTCTGTCCTCCGTCATCCGTCTTCCGTATGTGGGTGGAGGTATAGTCTACATTTGCATAAAGCAAATTCGGAGGCGTTCCCTTAAGTGGGGTAACGAGCGCAACCCTTACTGTATGTTATCGTGTCATACGGAACTGCTCCGGTATACGGAGAGGAAGGTGGGGATGACGTCAAGTCAGCATGGCCCTTATGCCCTGGGCTACACACGTGATACAATGGTCGGTACAATGGGACGCCAAGCCGCAAGGCGGAGCCAATCCCATCAAAACCGATCTCAGTTCGGATTGGGGGCTGCAACTCGCCCCCATGAAGCTGGAATCGCTAGTAAACGCGCATCAGCCACGGCGCGTTGAATACGTTCTCGGGTCTTGTACTCTAATCGCCTAGCAGCGAAGAGAAAAAAGAGGTGCAAATCCTCTTTCGCGTTTTGGAACGCGAAAAGCAGACGAGCACATGGCGTTCGCGAGAATACCATGAAGGGCTTTGATGCATTTTGTAGCTTGAGTCCACGTTATAATGGGTAAGCGGTTGACGACCCGTACAAAAAAGGTGAGTACACGGGGAAGTCTTCCAAAAAGCAATAGCCGCTTATACTATCGGTGGGCCGGAGATGCAGAAAAATGTTTTTGTTTGTGACCTAGGGAGATCTTGCATAATCCTCGGATTCTATGGTATACTAACCCCGAGGTAGATCGGAGAGTAATCCCCAATCAATGCTATGCAAGAAGTCAGCAGAGTCCGTAGTACGCATGGAAATCGCAACTTAAAACTTGCGAAGCCTATGCGGAAGGGACAAATCCAAAGAGAAAAACTTCATCCGCAATATGTGATTGGATTTATTGATGGCGAAGGATCTTTTTCGGTAAGCATCAATAAACACCAAACTCTTAAAAACGGAATTGAAGTGAAGGCGGAATTTGAGATTGAGCTTCGTGCAGACGATCGCGAAATTCTTGAACGGATTATGGAAACGATCGGAAGCGGAATTATTTATGACTGTTCGTATGAACGGTATGGATGGTATCCGCATGTGAAATATAAAATCACCAGCACGAAAAATTTGGAAACGTACTTGTTTCCGTTTCTCGATCAATATCCGCTACAAGCAAAGAAACGACGAACCTATGAATTATTTAGAGCAATCGTTCTCATGATGCGGCGCAAAGAACATTTGACGCCGGCAGGATATGAAACGATTCAGCATCTCCGCAATGAGATGCGTAAGCTCGGCAAAAAGCATAATTTTAATTCGTCATTCAATGCCTCATTGGAAACCGCCAGGATACGGGAAAACCGTTCGTCCGGTGGTGTGAGACAGTGAAAATCATTGATCTCGGAACCGCCCGTCAGTCCAAGCGAGCGGGGAATTCCTGAAGCCGCCGGGGTAAGAGCCGGCGTCCAAGGAAGGCCTCGTGAGAGGGGATAAGTCGTAGGTGCAAACTGCACCCGTTGCGACTCGGCCGAGTAATCGGCCTGACCAAATCCAACTATATCGGTGAACCCCGATTCTGCCTCGCGCAGAAGGGGAATACCGAGGGAAGCTTGGAAGTAGCACAAAAAACATATGCTGGATGAATTGCAACAGCATGTAATCGTAGGTTCACTTCTTGGAGACGGAAGCATTAGTGCCACTGGTGGTGGCAAACGCTTTCGATTTGAGGTACGGCATGGTGCGAAACAAAAAGAGTATCTTGATTGGAAATATGAGGTACTTAAAAATTTGGTTCGTACGCCACCTAAATACCAAGAGCAAAATAATTCTTGGCGATTCAGAACAATAAGTTTTCCTGAGTTCACAGATTTTCGTCGATGGTTCTATCACGGAACGCAGAAAGTGATTCCTGATGAGCTCGAAAATCTAATAACACACCCCAAGGTATTGGCGGTATGGTATATGGATGATGGAAACTTACGCCGAGAATATGGAAAGACTTACGGTTGTATGCTGAATAGTCAATCGTTCACGTATGATGATAATAAAAAACTCAGCGAACTCTTGCGAAAAGAGTATGGGATCGCTCCCATGCTTCAACGCAATCACGGAAAATATAGATTATATTTCGGTGCAGGTTCGTGGAGAAAGTTTTGTGCGATTGTGACGCCTTATATAGTACCATCGATGCGTTACAAGCTTTCATAGCCCCGTAGAGACTACACGTTGGCTCCGTCAAGAACTCTATGTTCAAGGCGGATGAAGATATAGTCCATGCCTTAAAGTAATTTAGGGGAAACATGAACAAGGCATCCGTAGCGGAAGCTGTGGATGGATCACCTCCTTTCTAAGGAGATGAAACTGTCCCGGTCGTCACTTCGTGACTGACCGAGGATATTAGTCGACTCTATGGTGAAAATCATAGCGAGGTCCGCAAATGATGTACTCCGACGTAAAGTCGGAGTCCGACCGAAAGGTCGGATCTGCAGAAAAGTTCAGAATGAAAAAACCGCCTAAAGGCGGTTTTTTGTAACCCCTCCTAACCTCCCTCGCCTCGCTTTGCGGGCGAAGCGGGCCTTATCCTAAGGGGAGGAAACGGTGGAGGCCGCTTCCTCAAACTTAAGGGAGAGGAGTTTTGAAACGCCGTCGTCACCCATGGTAACGCCATAGAGCACTTCGCAAGCATGCATGGTAGCGCGATTGTGAGTAATCACGATAAATTGGGTGCGGTGCGCCAGCTCAGTTAAAATCGCGGCAAAGCGCGCGGAGTTTGATTCATCAAGGGCGGCATCAACTTCATCAAGCATGACAAACGGAGGAGGATTTAAGGCAAGGATTGCCGCCAAAAGAGCAATAGAGGTCAGGGCTTTTTCTCCGCCAGAAAGCATGGCAATGGATTTTAATTTTTTACCCGGAGGAGTGGCGGAAATATCAATTCCACGATACGAGTCTTTTTTGGTAAATTTATCAAGTAAAGAAGGTTGCATACCCTCACCCTCCCCTCTCCCTAAGGGAGAGGGAGATCCGATCGCAAGCGGATCGGGTGAGGGGAGTTGCTCCTCATTTTCTCTCTCTGCAATCAGCTTTGTGAGCTTGGCCGCCCCTCCCCCAAACAAAATTTTGAAATAATTTCCAAATTCAGTATTTATTTTTTCAAACGCGTTTTCAAATTGGGTGCGAATGGTGCGCTCCAATTCCTCAAGCAAAGTTACAACCGCTTGCAAGGAATTTTGAAGATCGGCAATTTGTCCTTCCAGAAAATCCGATCGTTCTTTCACCTCTTTGTATTCTTTAATGGTTTCTTGATCAATAGAACCGATAGATTCCAGTTGGCGTTTAAGGCGCTGGATTTCGGGAAGTAGCGCGGCACCTTGTGTGCCGCTTGTGTCGGACATAAAGTCCGACGCTACATTATGCTGTACAGCTGTATATCGCTCGCCCATCTCTTGTCGCGCCTCGGTTTCAAGCGCATCGCGTTTGGTTTCTATTTTGGCCAGTTCAATTTTTGCGTTTCCCAATTCTTCTTCAAGAGCGTGTACCTCTGCTTGTTTTGCCGAGAGCTTACGCTGTATTTCAAAAAATGATTGTTTTTTCTCTTCAGCCGCTTTTCCAACTTTTTGAAGTTCAGAGCGCAGACGCTCAAGTTCTTGATCAATCGTGTGGAGTTCTTTCGTGATTTCTTCAAGCTCTTTTGTGATTGATACAGCGCTGGCCGGCGCTTTCTCGCCCTTTAAGCGACCGATAAGATCTGAAACCGTCGTAAGCAAGGTGCGCAAGCGCCCCTCACCCCGGCCCTCTCCCACTCGTGGCGAGGGAGATTGTTTTATTTCCTCTCCCTTTATGGGAGAGGATTGAGGTGAGGGCAAGAGCAATGCCTCGAGTTCCTGTCTCACCCCTTCCAATATCTGCGTGATTTCATAAGTTGGCACGGCGGCGGTTTCTTTTTTAGTTTCCAATAGTTTGCGCTTGAGTTCAAATTCTAAATCGCGTAATTTCTCTTTTCGAGCAATAAGTTTTTCATAATCTGTTTGTATTTTCAATAGTTCTGCCGGTTTAGTTTCAGATTTTTCCAGCGTCCGCATTTCCTGTTCAATTTTCCTCAATTCCAATGTTTTGATGTTTTCGTGTTCTTGTGTTTTAATGATCTGGCCATACCATTTTTTGTATTCAGTCTCAGACTGTGCCATAAGCGTGCCGTAATATTGTTCTTGAAGCGCGTGCAATTCTTTTTCAATCTCCTCGCGTTGCTCCAGACGTTTTACTTGTCGTGTCAAAGACCGCAGGCGCGGCGCGATTTCTTCTTGCAGCATTTGCGCTTGCCAAAGATTTTCTTCAGTTGTGGCTAGTTTTTTGAGCGCCTGATCTTTTTTAATTTGAAGCGGTCGCACCCCGGTTGCCTCATCAAAAAATGTTTTACGCTCCTCCGGTGAGGCCGTTAAAATCGCGTCAATCTGACCTTGGCCAATAACGCTATATCCTTCTTTTCCAAACGAGGCTTTTGCAATAAGCAGCTGAATATCCATGAGGCGCGTTGTCTTATTATTCAAAAGGTACTCGCTTTCGCCATCACGATAGAGTCGGCGGGAAATTGTTACTTCTTCCACATCAATGGGAATTTTGCGATCATCATTGACAACTGTAAGTTGAACTTCGGCCATAGATGAGCGCGCGCGTTTTCCTGATCCTGCAAAAATCACATCTTCGGATTTTTTCCCGCGCACGGCTTTTACACTTTGTTCCCCCAAAACCCAGCGCACCGCGTCCGCGACATTGCTTTTCCCGGAGCCGTTGGGACCAACAATTCCAATTGTCGGCAGACGCCCCGAAACAGGCGGCAAAAATTCCAATACGGTTTTATCCGCAAAGGATTTAAAACCATGGGTAGTAATACTTTTCAGATACATACTGCAATATAGTAATGCAAATATACAAATCTTATTCAAATCTACAAATTGCGAATTCGTATTTGTAGCTTGGCATGAAATTCGTAGATTGGCATTATAATTTTTCCATTGTACCTGCTCTTGACCATTTTGTGAAGTGGATGTAGCATAGCATGCTATGCCCGCCAAAATTTAACCTCGGCGGGAGCAAATTTAGGCGGGTATGCATGAACAATTGGCTCAAGAAATATTGGCAAAAGTGCAGTCAGCACGCCTTGTTGTGCTGGTTTTGCACCGCGGCCCGGATGCGGATTCACTTGGTGCCGCAGCGGCCTTTGCTTCGCTTTTGGAGGCGCGAAACATTTCATTCAAATTTTATTGTGAAAGTGATCTGCCGCCTTCGGCGCAGTTTTTTGGAATTGATGCTTCAAATCTCATAACCCATAACTCATTACTCATAACTTCATGTGATGTGATTTGTACTTTTGACGCCGGCGATCTTGCTCACGCAGGGCTCTCTTTCTCTCCCTCCCCAGAGACAGATCCCGGCGGTGTGGTAAGGCAATTTTGGGAGCGTCTGCAGCGAGCGAAAGAGGACCCTTGTATTGCCGAATCCACACCGTTGGGTTCTGTCTCTCCTTTCCTCATCAACTTTGATCACCATGCTTCCAATACTCACTTTGGCAATTTGAATGTGGTGGACACTGCCTGCTCTTCCACTACCGAACTCATCTACCATTTTTTCCAGGCCATCCGATTTCCAATACAGGCGAAAGCCGCCGCGTACCTCCTAGCCGGAGTACTCAATGATACTGATCACTTTTCCAATCCGGCAACCACATCTTCCTCTATTACCATGGCAAGTGAACTGCTTTCCCGTGGTGTATCGCTTTCATCGCTTCGTGAACTTTTATTTGAGCGGCGTGGTATTAATGCTTTGCGGCTTATTGGCGAGGTGCTTGGACGTCTTCGCAAAAACAAGCGTTATGGTATTGCTGTTACCTATGTTACGGATGAGGATGTGAAACGATATAACCTGAATTTTGAGGAGATTGCCGATATGGTCAATATCTTAAACGCGATTGGCGACTGCCGCGCCATGGCCGTGCTTAAATGCGAAGATGGACTTATTCGTTGCAGTATGCGTACCACGCGCACGGACGTGGATTTGAGTCATCTTGCAGAACTTCTCGGTGGCGGTGGACATAAAAAAGCCGCTGGATTTCGCGTACGTGGAACCTTGACAGTGGACAGTAATCGTGTAAGAATTGAGTAGTTCATTGGGAGGGGAAAATGATCGCAAATAAACAGTCAGTTCAGAGAACATCCGCGGAAATACTAGCGTGGCGTTTGAAGCCGCATCTCACGAGAGAACTTGAGCTGGTAATTACCGGCAGTAGCCGGACAGTAATTTTCGTACGGCGTACTCCGGAAAAGCTCAAGGCAAGGGTTCATGCAATCTTTACGAATGCGTCTCAAGAGGTCATCTGGGCACTGGCTTCGTACTTGGAGCGGGCGGACAGAGTTGCGTCGCGTGAGCTGGATGCCTACATCCGTACAAACGACCATATGTTCAACGGTGGTCGTGAAGGCAAGATAGTCGGACGTGTGCTAAGTGCAAAAGGCCGCTGTCACGATCTGGCAGAGATCCTTGAAGCGGTTGATGCGGAGTATTTTGGCGGGACGCTAAACGCCAATATTACCTGGAATGAGCATTGCCGTGCGAAAGGGCCGCGCAATTCACTTCGTCTTGGTTCTTGCGTGGTGCAGGAGCGGCTCATTCGCATTCATCCGCGCCTTGACCAAAAGTATGTGCCACGCTACTACCTTGCTTCAATAGTGCATCATGAAGCATTGCACCTTATCCACGGCGTCAAGCGCGTTTCCGGACGCCGGCAGTTTCATCCGCCGGCATTTACGCGTGATGAGCGGCGTTTCAGAGAACGCCCACAAGCCCTTATCTGGGCGTACCGCAACCAACATCGTCTATTTAGATGAGGCAAAGCCTCGCCACCGGTGGGGCTTGATTTTTTTAGTAGATCTGATATAGTTGTAATGCCAATATACGAATTTCATGCCAATCTACAAATACAAATAAATTCATTCGCAATTTGTAAATTTGCATAAGATTTGCAGATTTGCATCATAATAGTGCTGTATGTCCGACCCTCAATCTCAAATCCTTATCCCTACCGTTATTGAAAAAGAGGCCTATGGCGAGCGGGCTTATGATATTTACTCGCGCCTGCTGAAAGATCGCATTATTTTTTTGGGCGACGCCATTTCCGATCACATGGCCAATATCGTTATTGCCCAGCTTTTATTTTTGGAAAGCCAAGACAAAGAAAAAGATATTAAACTTTACATTAACTCACCGGGCGGATCAGTAACCGCGGGTCTGGCAATTTACGACACCATGCAATACATCAAGTCCGATGTTTCCACCATTTGCGTGGGACTGGCCGCTTCCATGGCCGCGGTGCTTTTAGCCGGAGGAGCAAAAGGTAAGCGCTTTGTACTTCCAAATTCAGAAATCCTGATTCACCAAGTAATGGGCGGGGCAGAAGGGCAAGCCGCGGACATTAAAATTCGCGCGGAGCGTATTTTGCGCATTCGCGACCGCTTAAATCAGATTCTCTCAACCCACACTGGCCAACCTCTGGAGAAAATTGACCAAGACACTGATCGCGATCGGTTTATGACTGCGCAAGACGCGGTAAGCTATGGACTGGTGGATAGGATTATTAAGAAGTGACGACACAAACACTGAGTGCTGTGCGTAGTACATCACTCAGTGTTGGATTAATCCGTCACTGAGAGATGTCGCGAACGACAGCTCTCAGTGACTCTGAAAAACCGCGTATTTAAGCCAAAATCGCGCCAAAACCCTTGACAACAAGGGTTTTTTATGTTATAGTAGTATGTTCTTTGAAATGGCAAATTGTGCGTATTCCTCTGACTCTTTTTGATGGATAATGTAGTCACCGGTCTTTAGCCGGCGTTGCTACCTGAATTTTACCGTCAGTAAGAGTCAGAGGATGAAGGTGTAGGGCATGGCGTGCGTGGTGGCGTCCACTGGTTCAACCAACAACCATTGGCGCCACCACATCGGCGTCGCGCAGACAGGCGCTACGTGCGCCAAGGAGGAACAGTCATGAAGAAGATGATCATCAGTTTCGTCGTTCTGATGGCGGCGCTCGCGTTGAGCGCTTGCTCGAAGGGCTCCACGCCGCACGGCGACGTCGTGCGGGAGTGGACCAATGTGGACGGGAGCGCGATCGCCTTCATCATCGGCGCGATCGCGCTGGTGGTGCTTGCGGTTGGCCTCATCCGCGTGGCGCTGTGCCGCGCGGGAAACGAGCGGCTCGCGCTCGGAAACGTCGCGGCCGCAACCGTGGCCGCCGCGACGGTCCAGCAGGCCGAGGAGAAGAAGACGGAGGACACACGTCTTTCGCGTGTGGTTCTCGACGCCGCCGCGGCGCTTCAAGGGGAAACCCCGGAAGAGAGGCGTCTGCGTGATGCGGTGACGGAACTTGCCGTCGCCCGCGGGGAATTTCGTCTCGATGGCGGCGCGGTGGCAGGTTCCATCGAGCGGTGCAGCCCGTATGTGTACGGGCCGCGCACACTCGGCGGGTCGCTGCTTCAGCCGACCCCCGCGCCTGACCCGAAGCCCGCGACGGTGCCAGTGGCTCCCAAGCCGCCGGTTCCCGCGGCAACGGTGGTTGTGCCGTCGGCGACCCCGCCGCGCCCGGCTCCCCAGCCGAGCCCGGCTCCGACCCCCGCGGTTCCGTTGCAGGAGCAGATGGCGTCCGACCGTCAGTTCGGACTCATCCGGATCATCCTCACGCGCGACCTCGGCCAGACCGAGGCGCAGGCGGTCCAGCGTATGGAGCATGAGCTCGGGCACGACTCGCACAAGGTCACGGCTCAGCAGGCGAGTGACATGATCACCCGCTTGCGCGAGGAGGTTCGGAAGTTGCGGGCGCAGCAGCCCGCCACTCCGGCCCCCGCGGCCCCCAAGGCCACGGCCCCCACGCCGACCCTGCCCGCCGCACCCGCACCCACCCCGGCCACGGTCAAGGGCAAGGGCAAGAAGGGCGGTGGCGCGGCTCCGGCAACGGCACTCGCACCGGCAGCCCCGGTGGCAACCCCGCCCGCGGCTCCGGCTCCGGCATTGACGCCTGCCCCGGCCCCCGCGGCCTCGGGCACGCCGACGCCGTAGCGCAAAGCAAAGTAGTACCTCCGGTAGGAACAACGACGACTAACAGTCGTTCGTTCCTACCGGTCTTTTAATTTGTAACAATAATTCCCTCTCTTAAGATAAGAGAGGGTAGGGTGAGTTATGAACATTCCCGCCCAAGGCGGGCAGGCATAACCCCTCCTGCCTCCCTCGCCTCGCTTTGCGGGCGAAGCGGGCCTTACCTTAAGGGGAGAAGTATGTTATTATATTTAATATGGCAAATGGTCAAACTCCCCAACAATTAACTCAAAATGAGCTTGCGTTTTTAAAAGCCAAGGTTGATCGTACTATTTTTTTGTTGGATGTTTCTGCAATGCCCAATGAGGTCAAAACTGCCTGGGTTACACTACTTCCGCACATGACTTTAGAGCAGGTTGATCGCTTAACCGCGCTTTTGGAGGAAGAAATAGAGTTGACGCTGAAAGAATCAAAAAAATACCCGGAAGACGAGGAATTTATTTTGAAACTCAAAGCCGCAAAAGAGCGCTATGATAGCACGGTTGCGCAGGCGGATAAAAAAGCTCTTGCGCAATTGGCGCGGATTGAAGAAGATATTAATGCGCTTGCGGCGCAATAATTTTATGCCCGCCAAACGCACAGAATTTGAAAAACTGGAAACCGCGCATCGCGCGTTTATTGCGGAGGTGCAAGCAAACGTGGAAGAAGTGCCGCAAGAACCGGACGGGATAAAAGAGGAGTTGCATGAAGACGATGACAAACTTACTGAAAGCACTTTGATTAATTTGATTAAAGCCAGCGAAGTTGATCCTTATGAACCGTTGGAGCAAGTATTTGAAACTCGTGAAACAACATTGCGCGCCGCTGGAACGGAACTGGAGCAACAAATTTCCTCTGCTAATCTTGAGGAATGCGACCGTATTTTAAGCGCAGGAAATCTTATTGAAAACCGCTTAACCGGAGCGGAAGAAGGGCAATTTTTTAGCGGGCGCTTGGCGGAATTGCTGACGCTCATGGAAATACTTAAGGCCAATGATTTTCAACCCAGAACGCGCTTTGAAAAATGGCGCACTTATCTTAGACAACTAGTCAGCGCATATAGAGGGTTTGAACAAGAAAGGTTTGAGCTAAGCGAATGGCTCAGAAAAAAAACTGAAGAGCGCAAAGCAGAGTTGGAAAAAGCCGGCGGCAAAAAAGCAAGAATGAGAAGGGAAGCTTTGAAAAAAAAAGGCGAAGAGTGGGATGAGGGGCAGATTAAAAAACGTGTTGCATCAGCGTTATACGGTTTTGATATTGCTGAAAAATCCGCAGATGAAACAGAAAAGGAAGTTGGGGATGCGAAGAATCAATTTGCGCGCGCTTTAGCAGCAATTCGCAACAAAGTTGCGGCGGCATCTTTAAAAGAATGCGCGGATTTGGGAAAAGAGTTAGATAACACCATTGAAAAATGGGACGCCTGGTACTCACATATTGACAAATCTGCATTAATTGAGCTTAATGCAACACTAATTGATCTTCAGCCGCGGCGCGGATTGTCTGATGAGGTGTTGGATTATTGGAGAAGATTTACCAATCAACTCCCTAACGCTTTGCGTGATATCGGTCATGCCATGGATGATGAGGTGGCAGAGGCGCGCGCGGCAATTGAAAATAGGCAGAGTGCTCTGCTTAAGGCAGAAGATGAGCGCGCCTGGCGCGAGGGTGGAAAAGATCTAGCGGTTAAGCGCGAAATTGTCCATGTTGATGATGCGGTGCAAAGCCGTACTGAAGCAGAAAAAGAAACCGCTCTTCAAGAGGGAAAACTCTGGCGAGATTTGCCTCCTGGGGTTATTGCGTTTCGCGGATTTTGGAGAGCGGTAAATGACGCGGAACATGTATTTGAAAAGCGTAGCGCTGATGAAATTACGCGCTGGAATGAAAAATGGAAAACCGTTATTGATCATTATGTTTCCAAGTTGGACAAGCCATTTACGCCGCAGGAAATAGAAAATGCCTTGAGCGCTGTGCGTGAGGAGCGCGCGCAAAAAAATGAACCAAACCGACATGAGTTTTTTGATTATCTTGAGGCCATGCGACGCGTACCGGAAACACGCAAAGCCGAGCGGGAAACGCGACAGCGGGAGCGTGAGCAGTGGCAAAGACAGCAAGAGCTTGCTTGGGAAATGCGCAATCTGGGTTTTGGGTTGGCAGGAGCTGGCGAGGCGGCAATACGTGAGCAAGCACGTCAAGCGCGATCAGCCGAGCGGGAAAAAGAGCGCCGAGAAATGACCCAAGAAAAAGTCAATTATATCGCGCGTGGAGAATTTTTTGCCTTGGCCGTGGCTTGGAACAAAGGCGGAGAACAAGGACGCGCTGATATTCAGAATTTATTTAAGGAGCATGATGAGCGCAAATGGAAAGAAAAACTGCGCACGCTTTATTTGCGCGCGCTTGAAGATCAGGGTATTTCTGTTCCCGGACGTGAATATCTGGACTGGGCAACCGGGCAGCGGGAAGCAAAGCAAGAAGAGGAAGGGAGCGCGCGCTCGCTTGATGGGCGAAGTGCGGTTGAGTTGGCCAGCATGGCAGTTTCCATGAATTTGCATGATAAGCGCGATCCGGAGTGGCTGTTGCGCGAAGGGCGCGTTCAATATGTATTGCCCGGGCAGTCGGTGCCCGGAACTGTGGCAATTAATACTGGCGGCCGGCATGGCGATGTATTTGAAGATGGGCAGGAGCGATTTTTAATGGAGGGTGCGCCGCGTATCCCCAGACCAAAGCCCGGTTCTGCTGAAGCGTTATTTCAGGAATATATTGGACTGCGTGCCAAAGGCAAACATACCAATTTTGATTTTAGCCGGGTTGATCTTGGGCAACTTACGGAATTTCTTGACCATCATGATATAACAAGCGGAAAAGAAACAGCCGGGACTAAGTTTTTGTATGAAAAACTATCCGCGTTGGGCGCGTTTGATAAAATGCCTCAAGAAGAAAGGCAAGCGCTGGAGCGCGCCATTGAATATGTGGTTTGGGATGACAATATGGCGCATCCCAAATGGCGTGAGGGCAATTGGTGGGAAGAGCATTGGGCAGAGGATTGGAAAAAAGATCCGCCGCCAATTACACTTTTGCATCTTGCCAAGCAGGTTAATCTTGATACGCTAACGCGATTTTACAAAAAATACGCTGATAATCCGGAAGCAGAAACGCGGCCTTTGACCGCGGAGGATTTGCAGGAATTTCCAGAACTTAAAGGCGCGATAAAGGAACAGCAAGAAACCGTGCGCAAATCTACGGAGTCGCTAGATACTCTTGAGCGCGCCGGGTTTGTTCTTGATACGGAAGCATATGGAACACTGGTCATTCGCGTGCCCCAGCTTGAAGGAAAATATCAAAAAGGCCAACAGATTGGCTGGAAAGGACATGTGGCCAGTTTGCCGGGCGGAATTGAGGCAGTGCGCGCAAAGTATGGTAAAGATTCCGCGCTGATGGTTTGGAATCCGCTGGCCGGCAAAGGAACCGCGTTTTTTTCAACTGCCGGCACAGAGCCGCTTCCGCGATTTAATCCGTTTGAAGTGGGAGTTGGCCAACGCGTGCGCGAAACCATGTGGCTTAAAGATCCCAAACACGGCCTGCATATTACTTTGCGCGATTTTTTAAAGTCAGTGCTGAGCGATGAGAGCCGCGGTTATTCTTTTGATTACCGCGCTACGCGGGGAAAACTTCGGGATTATCTTGATCCTTTTGACGCGGCTAAAAATCTTAATCCGCGCAATGAAGTAGGCCAGATTGAACTTATGCGGCCGCAAGAAGTTGAGCGCGTTGATAATGCGGAAATTTTGGCGCGGGAAGTTCCGGAGCTGACCGGCCCCGTGCCGCTTGAGGTTGATCGTTTTGGCAATGTGCGCGTGCCGGATGACTGGACCGGCGGGAAAGATGTTATAGTGGAGTTGCCGGAAGGATTTGACGCGCGTACGATTTTAGAGGAGAAGCGATATTATCTGGAAGTTGCGCGCATGGTTGATGACGCGCGATATGGCACGCGAGTTTTTGAAACCAAATTGCAAGGTGAATTAGCATAATATGGTACATGAACGACAACAACTTAGGGAACTTCCGACCTTTTCTCAAGAGCAAGTGGAGAAGGCCTTTGCCGCAGTGGAAGATCAGGTAGTTGAAGAAGTAAAAGCACAGCGGGAAGCACACGGGTTGAATCAAACCCAGACCTCGGTTATGCTTGAGGAAAAATTGAAAAAAGCAATGGCCGGGCAATTAGGGATTGATCCCAGTTTTTTGGCGCGTCCAATTGTGGCACGCCGTATTCCTAAACTATGGGATCGCATTCAGCCGGAGCGGCGCGTTAAAATAGAACCGATGGGGCGTCGTGACCAAGTAGGGCTAAGCCCTGCGACAGGGCTTAGCCCTGAACCTGACTTGGTCACCGGACCTGCGGAGGAGGTCGTGCCTGAATCAATTATACAAGAGATTCCAGTTGCGCCTGCGCCTTTGGCAATACAGCCGCCGGAAGAAAAACGCGATCGTTTTGCTGTTGTTCAAGGAACGATTGGCGCGTCAAAAGAGCCAGCAACGCCAGCGGAACAACGTGTAACACCCGCTCCGGCTGTACCGCGACGTGTTCCAGGGAGAGCGCCGCCCCCGCCACCAAGACCTCCAGCACAGCCCCGCCGTCCGTTGACTCCTGAGGCGCAAGCCGCGCTTGAGGAAGAGGCGCGTAAAGAAGCATTGCGGAAAATTCAGGACGCGCAAAAAGAAGTGGAAAAGTTGCGCGCAAGACTTGATGAAATCAAAATCGAGATCCCAAAGTATATAACTGCAAAAGGCAAGCGCACCACGCTGGGCAAAACTTCAGACGGATATCAAGAATTTCTGCGATTGTCAAGGGAATTGGGGGCGCTATCTCCACAAGACGCGCTGACTTTGGTTCCGGGTTTGACGGCGGAGCAGCGTGCGACTTTAAGCGCGACCAAAGGGAAATTAAAGGGAGCGGCGGAGCGGCTGGAGCAAGCCAAACAAAAAGCTCGCGATCTTGGCATTCCGGAAAGCGAGATTGCTAAATTATTGCCTGCTCCGGAAGCAGGGGAAGCGCGTATGGAGGCGGCGCTAGAAGTAGTAGAGCGGCCAAAAGAGCCAGAAAAATTGAAAAAGTGGCTGGGTCTGCGCCTGGTTGGGCGCATGGCATTTGAAATGGTGGCCTCGGTTTTGGCAGTGAACGCGCCACGAGTAACTGAGCAGTATGTGAAGGAGAAAAAAGAACGCGGCAAAATTACCGAAGAGATTAATGAGATAATGAAAACATTGGAGGCTTCTATTACTCCGGGGATGCGCGCCGCAGTGCAAGAAGGAGCTGGATTTATCCCGGTTGCGGAACAAAAAGTGGCTGAGTTGCAAGAAAAAGTTGATGCTTTAGTGAAACAAGGAAAAATTACAGAACAACGGCGCGATCAAATCTTGGGGGAATTTGCCATGATTATCCTTAAGTCCGCTAAAGACAATGAATCAGCACAGAATACTTTAGTAAAGGATTCAACCAAAACATTAAATGATTATTTGGAAAAAAAGATAAGCAAACTTAAGGTTGCCAATGAATGGATAAGCACTGGACTTGTGGCTACTCAGCAATACATGGCGCGGGGTATTGCAATGCTTGGGCTGGCGACTTTGGATACTACTTTGAAGCAAAAGCGTGAATATGAATTGGATCTTCGCGCCAAGGTTTTGCGCACCGGGGTTGAAGCAAAACCGGGATTTTTGGAAAAGCTTTGGGAAGTTGGCGCAAAACGAGTCATTGCGGGAAGCGTAAAAGAGTATGGGCGTTTGTGGGCAGGGCGTCCAATGGAAAAAGTTAAGGCGCTTTTGACCACTGCGCGGTGGGTTGCGGTGGGATCTGCCGCATATAGTGAATACGCGGATCAAACCATATCAAACAGTGTAGAGTATTTCCTGGAGGAGTGGCAGAAAAAAGGCCCGTTAGTGCTTCTTGATGGATTTCCCAAAAATGTAGAACGGATTTTTCATTTGACCCCAACTGGCGAGCGCGGGCATGAAACATTGGAGCCAACACATAAAGATGTTGCGCATGTTAAAGCAGAGGAGGGTGGGTTGCATGGAATGTCAGAGGCGGCGCGTCAGCAGGCCGGCGTTGATTATTTGAAGGGGCATGGAGTTATTCGTTCGCTTGTTGATCATGGCCGGGGCGAAATGCTTATTGATGAGGACGGCCATAAAGAATTTATTTTAAATCTTGATGAATCGCATGGCGGATTTGGCGAGGTACAGCAAGGTTTGCGGCGCTTGTTTGGGCAATATGTTCATCTGGAAGGCAATCGCTTTAAGGACGCTGACGCGGATCGGTTGGAAAAAATGATTAAACTTGCCACACATCTTTTGGGCGGCGAGAAAATTCCCTCGCATCTTCTGGATAAAGGATTTGAGATTCCCGCGAATTTTTCTGAAATCATGCATTATGACGCGCATGGCAATGTGGAAATTGATATGGATCGCTTCCAGACCGAGCTTGCTCCGGCGCTTGAAAAAGTCGCGGATCATTACCATGTTTCCATGATGGCCTACATTAATAATACCGGCCACCGCGTATGGCAGAAGGAAATTATGGACGCGCGCATGGAAGGAACCGGAACACACATCGCAGTTGATGATTTTGATAAGAGTCTGGCCGTGCAAGCGCATCAACAGCAGATATTCAATGCAGAAGCTAAGGCGCTCTCTGGCGCGGATGTGCACGATGTGCATGGTGGCCTTCATGAAAGTTCAGGAAATTTTAAAACGACTATTGATGGTGTTGAGCTTAAAGTGGCTGTGTATCGTGGCCATATCCATGCCGTGACTAATATTGCAACAAATGAAGCTATTCTTAATCCTTTGGGTGATGCAAATGCCTTTGATGATCCTTTGGCACAGGCAAAGTTGCATGAAATAGTTGAAACGCAAATGTGGCGCACAGCTGAACAGGTAGAAGCCGGCCGCGCGGCTGAGGCCGTAGCTGTCGCAACCACGCCAGGAGGAGGAGCAGTTGAAGGTGCGCCATTCCGGCTGGAGCGCGGACCGATTTTAGGCGAGTCGCACAGTTTGCGCGATGTGCTTGTGCACGCGGTGGAAAAGCACGGGCAACTTGAAATTGGCGGAAGGATTTTTAAAGCGGAATGGGTGGAACCTCTTCGCAATGAAAATGCTGGTGCGTTTGCCAAGGATCCTTTGCATGTGGCCGGACTGCACGTCTGGAATAAATGGTCAGAGCAGGGCAAGGCCTTGCGCGCGCTGGCTGAAGTTATAAAAAAGCACCCCGATACCGGAACGCTGGAAGAGTTTGCTATTAAACATGAGGACCGACTGGACGATTGGATGCGGGAGGCAAAAGTTTAAAATTCATAGTCACTCAGTGCTGTGCGCAGTACAACACTGAGTGACGGATTACGCTCCCGAGTCAATAATCCTCGGTTTTTCCTCCAAGTTCATCATTTTTAATTTTTCCTCATGGTATTTCCGGTCGCCTTCCACAAGTTCCATGATTTTGCGGGCAATTTCATTGGGGTTGGGAATGTTATCTAAATGAAATTCGCTAACTCCTGTGCCAGCAGTTTCCACATGCAGATCACCAAAGTGAAAAAGCATTTGAATTGGGCCTTTCACTACTGCTCTTACATCTTGAACTTGATAAAGTCGTGCTTGCGTAACTTCGCGATGAAAAAGCCCTTTTTGTGCCACACCTATGACGCGTTCATTGGTAACAACCCAATGGTCAAGGAAAAAATCCGTGAAATTGGTGAAGAACAGTAGAAGCGTAAATAAATACCACGCGCTGCCGCCCAAGATAAAAATCAGCGGAAGCCACTGCGTATTGAGCAGTGATGGCTCAAACCGCGCGATAAAATAGTATGCGACTGGAGGAATAGCAATAAGCAGCGCGAATAAGGCCGCGTATGGCGTAAAAGTAATCCAATGCCGTTTGGTGATTATCTCAATTTTTTCGTATTCCTTCGCAATAGGCAGAAGGCGGCGGAAGATTTTAGCGATGTTCATAATTGATTGTTCAACACTGAGAGCTGTCAGGACTTGACATCTCTCAGTGTTGGATTCCGTTTATAATGAAGTGGGTAGGCTTAATTCCGGTTTCCCAATGATAAACAGTGGTTGGCTTAAATCAAATTGACCTATTTCTTGCCAGGCCCAAAATAAAATAATTGCCACTGTGCCATAATAAAATAATGAAAATAATGCAGATTTGAACGTCCAAAAACCATAATGCAAAATGTGGAAAAGATTTACTAAAGAAAGCAAAACCGTAAAGCCGATAAACAAGCTCCAGATGATGAGAATAGACCAAAGCGGAATGATCATATCAGTACTCCGGGTTTCTTCACTCCCAAATGTTCATAAGCACGGGAAGTGGCAACGCGGCCGCGAGAGGTGCGATCTAAAAATCCTAATTGCAAAAGATAAGGTTCGTAAATTTCTTCAATAGTGGCTTCTTCTTCCGCCGTGGCCGCGGCTAAGGTATTCAGTCCTACCGGGCCGCCATTGAATTTTTCAATAATTGTTGAAAGTAAGTGGCGATCAACTTCATCAAGGCCGTGGGGATCAACATTCAAGTAGCCAAGCGCTTCAAGGGCAAGGGTACGGGTGATCTCACATAACTCCCCCTGTCCCCCTCTTACCTTAAGAGGGGGGACTTTTTCGGATTCCCTCCCCTTAGGGTAAGGGGAGGTAGGAGGGGTTACGCCACCGCGTACCTGTGCAAAATCGCGTACGCGGCGCAGTAGGCGATTGGCAACGCGCGGAGTACGGCGAGAACGTTTGGCAATCTCGGTAAGCGCCTCTGTATCTGCCTTGACATTGAGCAATCTTGCGCTGCGCGCGAGAATTTTTTCAATATCTTCTTGAGTGTAAAAAGTAAGATGATAAGTTGCGCCAAAACGATCGCGAAGCGGAGAGGAAAGAAGTGAAATACGGGTTGTTGCGCCAATTAAGGTGAAGCGCGGAAGATCAAGCCGCAAAGTGCGCGCGGCCGGGCCTTTGCCAACAACCAAGTCCAGGGCGTATTCTTCCATGGCGCTGTAAAGCACTTCTTCCACGGACTTGCTCAAGCGATGAATTTCATCAATAAAAAGAACGTCGCCCGGGGTGAGATTAGTGAGAATGGCGGCGAGATCGCCCACCCGTTCAATGGTTGGGCCAGCGGTGGTGCGAATGGCGCTTCCCATTTCCGCGGCAATAATATGGGCGAGCGTAGTTTTTCCAAGACCGGGATTGCCATAAAGCAATACATGCTCAATGGGTTCTTTGCGCTTTTTTGCCGCGCCCATTAAGATCTCCAGATTTTCCTTGATCTCACGCTGGCCGACAAATTCCAAAAGCGTGCGGGGCCGCAAGGTATAGTCAAGGACTTTGTCATCCGTTGCCTGCGCAGGGGCAGTAACGCGCTCTTCCGCGGTTTCCATAATAGTTCATTGTAGCAAAAGAAAGCCTTTTTTGCAATCGTAAAACACTCAACCGCACACTGTCTCAATAAGTCGCGCGCATACTTTATAGGGATCCATGTTCGCGGCAGGACGGCGGTCTTCAAAATAACCGTTCCCTTCATTGACCGTAACCATGGGGATGCGCACAGAGGCGCCGCGATCAGAAATACCATAGTGGAAATCCGTCATACTGCTGGTTTCATGCTTGCCGGTTAGCCGTTCTTCATTGTGCGCGCCATAAACCGCAATATGCTCGGCATGGGCGTTGCGCAATTTTTCACAAGCCGTTTTGATTACTTCAATGCCGCCCGGCTCGCGCATGGCTTTGGTGCTAAAGTTTGTGTGCGCACCCGCGCCGTTCCAGTCGCCTTTAACCGGTTTGGGGTACAATGTTGCGGAAACATCAAAATCTTCGGCAATGCGGTACAAGAGCCAGCGAGAAAGCCACAATTGATCTGACACTTCCAGCGGTCCAAGCGGACCGACTTGAAATTCCCATTGTGCCGGCATAACCTCCGAATTAATTCCGCAAATCGCAATGCCGGCATCAAGGCAAGCTTGCATATGCTTTTCCACAATCGGCCGTCCAAATACCTCATCCGCGCCTACTCCGCAGTAATAGCCGCCTTGTGGCGCCGGAAAGCCATTATCCGGCCAGCCCAGCGGTTTGGCGCCTTTGAAAAAAGTATATTCTTGTTCAATGCCAAACCATGGTTCATGGACTTTGTATTTTTCAGACACCTCAAATAAATGCGCGCGTGTGTTGCTTGCGTGCACGCTCCCATCAGGATTGCGCACCTCGCACATTGCCAGTACATTATCGCCGCCCCGTACGGAATCGCGCACAATATACACCGGTTTCAGTAAGCAATCGCTAAAATGCCCCTCAGCTTGGTAAGTGCTTGACCCGTCAAATCCCCATTCCGGCAGATCCTCCACGCTTTTTACCGTATGATTTATAATTTTTGTTTTAGACCGCAATTTGGCAGTGGGTTTTTCTCCGTCAATCCAAATGTACTCAGCGCGGATGTTTGGCATATTTAGTATATGAATAATTATTAATGGGGATATCTTTCTACCTTATCAAACTTCCATGATATAGACAAAAATTTTGCAACCCTTCAAAAACAAAAATCCCCCCGCCTAGGGGGGATTTTTTGGATGCAAAAGGTAAGATTACCAACTGCCTCGTCCGCCTCCGCCGTATCCGCCTCGTCCGCCTCCGCCAGTGCGGGGTGGGCGCGCTTCCATCGGGCGAGCTTCATTTACGGTCAGTGTCCGTCCATCAAGCTCTTTGCCGTTCCACATTTCAATTGCGGCCTGAGCTTCTGCATCAGAACTCATCTCCACAAATCCGAAACCCTTTGAGCGTCCGGTCATCTTGTCCATGATAATCGTTGCCGATGTCACGGCGCCAGCCTGAGCAAAGGCGTTCTGCAAGGTGTCTTGGTTTGTGCTGTAGGATAAACCTCCTACGTATAATTTCTTTGCCATAACTTTGTAATCATTATTTATTAGTAAGGCGACCTGCTTCTCTTAAAATTCCTCTTTTTGGAGAACTTTGGAGAACACTTACATTATGCACATGATATCACTAATATAATAAATTGTCAAGCTACCATCCACTGCATGTACCAACTCCTACACAGTATCCTCTAGTAGAGTCTTCACATCCATCATTGTTACTATAAAAGCTTCCATCAAGATCATCACTTAAGGCCGGGTGATCTGTTTCAAGATTAACTGCTAACCGATAGTTTTGTCCATCTAAACATCCAGTGGGAAATCCCGGAAAGTAGGTTTTATCGTTGGCAAAAGGATCAGCTGTTTTACGCAGGGGATCTTGCGGAACATTCTTCATAACTGGCACATAATTTGAAATGTCAAAGCCGCAATTAGTGCCTTGTTCAAGACATTTTGAAAAATACGCCCAATGGCCTGACCAAGTTGCGTGTCCGGGGCTTTGCGGGTATTTTCCGGTTTGGTCGTAAAAAAGATTAAGCGCGGTTTGGATTTGTTTTAAATCCGCAATGCGTTTTGCGTCGCGTGCTCGCGCCCGCGCATTGCCCAAAGAAACCACCGCCAGCGTTGATAAAATTCCAATAATCGCAATTACAATCAGCAACTCAATTAATGTAAATCCTCTATGATGCATTTTAGTTTTTGTCATAAAAAAGCGGAATCTCCTCCTGATTCATGTCCGATTAAATACGTCGACAAAGATTCTTCTCAAAATAGGTTCGCGCTACATTTAGAATATCCCACCAACAGGAATTTTGCAAATTTTCCGGAGCCAACAGATTGATTGCGCGGCTTCGCGCTCCTGCCGACGAGCGTTGTCCCGAGGCAACTTCTTCGGCAAATCTGAAATGGTGGACCTGGGGAGAATCGAACTCCCGCCTCCGCAATGCGAATGCGGCGTTATACCACTTAACTACAGGCCCAAATCTAGAAATCTATGCGCCCTTTGTTTGAAAATGCGCGAACCTACTTTGAACGGAACTAAGGAAGCCTCTGTTTCTATTCGCTCGGGTGCGGCGGAATCCCCCCACACCCCCCTTCCGCCGTACCCTCGCGTTCGGGCCGACGGGAAATTTTTACTCTTGCGTTAGGTACTCGTCCAATTTCTCCAACACATCGTCAACCGTCAAAATTTCTTTTGGCGAACAACCGACGACGTGATCAATATACTTGTCTTTCTTCAATTCTGTCAAAATGTTCGCGCTTTGATTTCCGCGTCCCGAATGATGATAGATTTGTCCGGTGATAATCACATTAAACTTGGATTGTCCTTTTTTCAAATCGGACAAAACATCGCTATTTCTGATTTTGGAATTGCCATAAAACACAGCTTCCCAATCCGTCGCCTTCAATCCGTATTTTGCGAAGTAATCTCTCAATTTTTCTAGCATTAAATCTTCATCAACTACTTCGCCCAAAATACACAGATTGAAAGGTTTTGGTATTTTTACATTCTTTTTCGCTTCGCTCTCTCGTTTTGGTTGATATACGAGAGCTTCTTTCAAGCCGCCAATAGTCGCTTCCGCATTTTGGAGGTCAATTTTCAAAATCTCGTTTTCAAGTTTTTTGTCGTCAAAATTTTTGATAGCTTTTGTTAGCTCACTTTCGTATAGTTCCAAAAGTTCTTGATCTTCCTTTGATTTTTCGGTTTGTGTTGCGGAAGCGACTTTGCGGCTTTGTGTATATCGGACAAGGTTTTCCTCAAATTTTGACTTGAAATTATTGAGTGTTTGATCTTTTAACGCGCGGAAAAAGTTAAAATAATCAAATGGCGAAAGAATGTAAAAATGCAGATTTTCTTTCCCTTTATATTTCTTTTGATATTCTCGTCCGGCGTTGAGTTTGAGAAGGTTCTCGTTTTTGAAATCTCTGTCGTCCTTAATTTCAACGACGAGAATATCCTTTTTGGTTTTTATGACGAAATCAGGATAAAAACCATAGTAATCCCCATCATCTTCTTTCTTATAAGCAATGCTAAAAAATTTACTCTCGTCGTTTGACCGAATTCCATTCTTAAACCACCACAAGACATCGTTATCTGTCTTCTCTAGATCCTCAATAAATCGCTTTTCCGGCTTAGACCACCGTTGCTTGCCATCTTTTTCTAACTTAACAAAGTACGACATCAAAATTGACTTTTTGATGTCTTTCACTTTGACAAACTGATCAAAGACGCTTATTTTTTCGGGTATTTGCCAGTCTTCATTTGGAATCAGTTTTGTATCTTTCTTAGGTAAGGATTTATATTTTTCTTTTGCTAATTCCAAAAGCTCCTTGAACTCTGGTGTATTGCCCGGATTTAAAACAACGCTCGCTATTTCATCTTCATTATCGATATTGAATGTTTTCTTGAACAGGGAGCGTAATCCCGACTTGATTACTTTTGCTGAATCGTAGCGAGCAAAGGGAGAAGTGAGAGATTCGATAAATAATTGATACTTTGCGAATATCTCCTCTCTGTCTTGAGAAATACTTTTCTCTTTATCAAATTCGGCAACTTGTTTTTTGTCAATTTCTTTTATCGTGCTTCCTACACCAACTTTTTTAGTAAAATCAAATCTACCAATGTTAATCTTTTTTCGATCAATTTTGAGTTCAGCGGCCGCTTCAAACAAACAATTTTTAAAGTCTCCAGTGATTTTAGTTAGTTCTCTTTTTCTGCGAATAAAAACCGATGGCAAATATATATCTTTGTAAATTGCGTTATTTCGTAGCATTTGATCTTTGCTGACATAATCCTTTGCCAAATCCTCAACAATTTCAAAATTGTCTGAAGCGGTATAAACATAACCAACATTCAGTGCCGGAAACTTGTCGTAATGCTTCTGCTCCGGCATACGCATAATGCGTCCGAGCGTTTGAATGTTAAAGACATAGTTTTCTACGTTCCACTCTCGTTGAAGCAACAAGATGCTTGCTCGCGGACAATCCCACCCTTGGGCAATCGCTTCTTTGAAAACTAAAACTTCAACCTCGCTGTCGTCTTTTTCTATGTAATCAAGGTTTATCTTCTTATCTTTCGGGGCAAGCCAAAGGGCTAGTTTATGGCTTTCAAGTGTTATCCCTTCCTTGGTTAAAATTTCAATAATCTTATCTTCCGGCTCGCGCACCTCGGATTTCCTTTTCTTTGGAATTTGAATCAGAAGCAAAGGATTGATATCAGTTCCAGCTTCTTCGTATTGTTGTTTTAATTCTTTTCGTTTCTTTAGAGCTTCGCGGATAATATCCTCATTTGTCTGCACGCGGCCAAGACCGGGGTTTATTTGCACTTCCTGCTTAATCATTCCTTCTTCTACAACCTCACTCAATTTGACCGTAATTTTATGGTCGTTAGTAACACCCTCTTTTGGAGTAGCAGAAACTTCTATCGTCAATTTTGGCCCAATAATCCCGACAATTTCCTGCGACTTGCTTGTTTTTGCGGTTCGGTGGCTTTCATCAATTATCAAAACAATGTCGCGCCCTGCGTCTTTTGTGTTTTCAACGATCTTGCTCAAATTCCAATCTTTCTCGCTATCGGACATGAAAAGCGAGATGCCTTCCTTGTTCAAACTATCCCAGTTTACGAAAACGATTTGATTTTGCTCCAATTCGTTATTTTGGATTTCGTCGATATTGATGCAATCCAACAATCGTTCGTTTTCAAAATGCTTTTCCAGCTTTAACCTGCTTTGTTCATGTAGAAAATTTACAGAAATCCAAACAAACGAAAGCTCTTTTCCGCCGCCGAGTTCCTTGACCATGCGCGACATTGCTTCCGCAAGCATGATTGTTTTTCCCGATCCAGTCGGGGCTTGGAAAACAATCAATTTCGGGTCTTCATCTTGAAGATACCCAACGGAAGTTGAAACAAGTTCCTTGATGTATTTCTTTTGATAATCTAAATCTTTCATAGGTGGCGTGGTTTATAAAGCTCTTTGTATATCTTTCGATATACGTTCAAAATAACTTCCGGAATCGGTTTTACCGTTCGCAAATTCTCTAAATCTTCAAAATCTTCTTCGTTGTATGTGTGGTCGTAGCTGAATACATAAACAACAAATGGCTTTTTGTGTTTCTTAGCTTCCTCTTTGAAATCCGAAATAGCGTCTTCATCGTAAATTATACCAGTCATTTGGTCCGGGCTCTCGTAGATTGCGAAAGCTCCCTTTTTGCTCATTACTTCGTCAAATGTGCTTTCTACAAGGCAAAGCATTTCGCCGCACCGAGAAGTGAAAACTCTTTTATCGTTGTCCGTTTTTATATTTCCGACTAATTCGCCAGTGTAGTAGCGCAAATTATCTCCAAAACCAGCAACCTTTTTCCCGTTTACAGAATAACCATTCAATACATTTTTAATTCTTGGATAACAAATATCACTGGCAATTTTCGTACCACTCCCATTATTGTCTTGATTATCCGTACACAGGATAAATTGACGCTCTCCGCCGTCGCGCTTGTTTAGCTCTAAAACAGCATGGCCGGTTGTTCCCGATCCAGCAAAAAAATCCAAAACAATAGCTTTCTTTTTATCTGATACCAAGACAGATAAAGCGTCTACCACTGCGTAGAGAGATTTTGGATAATCAAACGCTTTTCTACGCGCTAGTATCTTATCTACTAAAATTGTTCCGTGTGCCGAAGCGTCATATTTAGGGCTTATCCAAATGGTTTTGGGTTTTCTGCCTGATTTGATTCTGTCCTTCATATAAACAACATTGCCCTTACCATTTTTCTTGATAACCATATCGCCGCGCCCCACTGCTTCCATGAGTGAAGGGCGTGTTTGTCTCCAAACCCTTCTCCTGCCAGAGCTATCAATCGGTAAAATTTCTATTGCTCCTTTGAAGCTCTTGATGTCTATTTTCCCCGTTTTTTCGTTGTAATAAATCGGGTAATGAGAATTTGGCCTTTCTTCTGGTGTTGAAAGTCCGCCGCTTCGTCTAAATGGTAAGAGGCGATATGCTGAAATCTCATCTTCAAGATTAAACAGCTTCTTTTGTTCCTCGGTCAGTGGAAGATTTTCTATTGAAGCGGCGTTTGTGTTTTTAGCATAGATAAGCCAATACTCATGACTTGTCGCAAAAAATTTGTTAGTAGTTCTTCCGCGGGGATTACTTTCCACAGCCAAAACGCCTATCTTGTTATTTTCAAAGAAAATCTCGTCCATGAGTAATCCGAGTGTAAACAGCTCGTAGTCATCAATGGTTACAACAATTATTCCATTTTCTTTAAGCAAATTTTTTGCGAGCCGTAGGCGCTTACTCATGAAAGAAAGCCATTTGCTATGTCTAAAACGGTCTTCTTTCTCAACATAGTCATTGTTATAACGCCAACTTCGGTTGCCAGTGTTGTAGGGCGGATCAATGAAAATCAAATCCACTTTCTTTTTGTGGGTATAGTTAAGAACAGATAACGCATGGTAGTTATCGCCCTCTATAAAAATATGATTGATGCCACCCTTCGTATTAGAAATTTGCTTTTTCTTTTCATCTTTCAAAACTGGCAAGGAAGTTTTGAATTGTTCGGCAACTTCTTCGGGTTTATTTTCCCAAACAATGCCAAATTTTTTGCGCTTCGAAAGCTCCTTGTATTCATGGAGTAATTTTTCTCTTGACCAGTTTTGAAAATCTTTTTTCGTCATAGTTATTTGATCAAGTTATCAACACCAACACCTAACGCTTTGGCGATTTTTTGAACAGTATCAATAGTCGGACTATGTATTCCGCCCGATTCAATCTTAATAATCGTGGCGTGGGACACGTCAGCCAATCTTGAGAGCTTATCCTGCGATAAGCCCTTTTCTTGTCTGTGCCTCTTTATATTTCTAGCGACTATGGAAATCTTTTTTGCCATTGTGATATGATAGTATCTATACTATGATATAGATAGTGTTTTATCATTCAATAGCTATCTATAGTCCAATGATACCAAATTACCAGATTTTAGTAAAAGGGAGTTCCTTGTCGCCCGCGCATGGGAAGGGTGGGGCAAGGGCGAATATTTTTCTTTCGGTCCCGCCATTCGTCCGCCGAAAAGTTTTGGGGGCGAAGTCCAAGCAGGCGGGCAAAAAGGAAGGGGGTTGGGGGGGCCCGCCGTAGCGGGATTGCCCGCCCTCGCTTTCCGCCGCCGCCGAATTTCGTGCCAACGAAGTTGGCGCGCCGCACTACTTGAATTCTATCACGCAAATCCGTTCCAAAAAAGTTTAGGTTAAATCTTTTTTCTTGTCCTCAAATTCTTTTCTGTCAATTTCACCTTTTGCGTATCGCTCTTTCAAAATTTCAAGCGGTGATTTTTCATGATCGTGGACGCTACGAGATTGACTCGTAAGCCACCTAATAAGCGCAATAATGCCGGCGATTATCAATACCCACCAAAGAATCATAAAAATCCAGCCGAAGCCGCCAAAGGGCGAAAATCCAAAGTTCATCATAGAATTATTTCCTTGATTAAGTCCCGCGGGAGACGACCACCCTCCCATCATCATTTGCATCATGGGCATAAAACCAGTTCCTTGCGACGGAAATGCAACGGAAGTATCGCAACCGCTTAAGCGCTTGCCCATGACCACATGCATTTGCTCCTCGCCTTGTTCACC
>MGDU01000014.1 GCA_001790815.1 Candidatus Uhrbacteria bacterium RIFCSPHIGHO2_02_FULL_46_47
CCAGGGAAAGACAATGGATACCCCGCCTCAGCTTCGTTTATTCACCTAGGGCCATGCCGTTGGTCATACCCCGCGGCTTGCCGCGGGGTTGTTGATTGTGGATATATGGTAATTATTCAAGCCGGATATTTGTTTTTGCTTGCTTTGGCGTTGGCATTTTTGGAAGTGCAAATTGAAGGCGCGCATGGCTGGGCAGTAAATCTTCCTTGCTGGCGGCCAAAAGGCGGGCGCTGGTACAGCTGGCTTTATACCAAAGTGATGGGCGGCAAGGAACTCACCGGCTACCACCTTGGCGTGTTTAGTTTTGCGTTTTTGGTTTTGCATCTGCCATATATTTGGGGCGTGCCCTGGGGAATTGGTCCGGAATTGCAAACGCTTTCGTTGTTTTTCCTTTTTATCGTGCTATGGGATTTTCTTTGGTTTATAATTAATCCGCATTATGGGATTAGAAAGTTTCGGCCGAACTGTATAAGCTGGCATAAAATTTGGATCGCGCGCGTGCCGATTGATTATTACGGCGGCGTGCTTATTTCACTAACCTTGCGCGCTTTTGCGGTTTATCGCGGATACATTCCGGATTTCCGTTCATGGTTTTTTGTGGTTGGAGTGTTTGTAGATCTACTGCTTATTACAGTTTTAGTAGTAGAAGGAGTGAAGAGAGTAAGGGTGAAGTAATAAATGGTAATAGGTAGTAATGGGTTGTAAAAGATGGTAATAAATTGTAACGGGCAGTGATTTATATGGAGCTAGGGGATCTAGAGGTTTATCAATTAGCGCGGGAGATTAGTCGGGATGTTTGGGTAATGTATGATCGACTGGATTGGCACGACAAAAAAATTACAGGAGATCAATGGATTAGAGCAATTGATTCTGTTGGGGCAAATCTTGCGGAAGGATTTGGCCGTTTCCATTATCTTGATAAAAATAAGTTTAATTATAATGCCCGAGGTTCATTACAGGAAGCGCGACACTGGACAGACATTCTTCGTGAACATAAGAAAATAACTGATCAGGAATGTGTAATGTTGATTTCTAAACTGGATAAGCTTAATGTGAAGATTAATAACTATATCAGTGCGACAAGAAATCAGGTTAAATAGATCGTTACTTAGCGTCAATCTATTACTATCCGTTACTAACTATTTCTAAATATTACTATGTCCTCAATTATTCCCAAAGCCTACGTTATCGCGGTAACCATGGGCTATGGACATTTGCGGCCGGCTTACGCGCTCAAAGATATGGCGTATATCGGACATGGGCTGGATCATGGGCGTGGCATAATCAACGCCGATGATTATCCGGGCATTCCTCCGGAGGATAAAAAAATGTGGGAAACTATCCGGCGCGGATATGAGTTTGTGTCGCGTTTTAAGCGCATTCCGATTATTGGCGAGGCGACTTTTGATCTGATGGATCATTTGCAGGAGATTGCCGGGTTTTATCCACGCCGGGATTTAACCAAACCGATTTGGCAGTTGCGCGCGACTCTCAGTACAATTAAAAAGAAAAAATGGGGAAAAGATTTGATTGATAAATTAAACCGCCCCAGTACCAGAGCAAAGCACGGTACGGGGCAGGGCAAACCGCTCCCGCTTGTAACAACATTTTTTACCATCGCGCACATGGCCGAATATTGGGGCTATCGCGGCCCAATCTATTGCGTCGTTACTGATACTGATGTTTCGCGCGCCTGGGTTGCGCTTAATCCCAAAGCCAGCAAAATTATGTATTGCGCGCCGTCATACCGCGTGGCCGAACGGCTTAAACTTTATGGTGTCAATCCGCGGCGAATTTATTTGACCGGGTTTCCTTTGCCTAAAACAAATTTGGGGAATAATACGGATTTAGGTATTTTACGGCATGATATAGCTTTGCGTATTTTGAATCTTGACCCGGCGCGGCGTTATTTGAAAGTGCACGGACCGCATGTGGCCGAGCGTCTGAGCATTAAAAAACTTCCCAAAAAGTCCAACCATCCGCTTACGCTTACTTTCGCGGTTGGCGGGGCCGGAGCCCAGCGTGAGATTGGCGCGGCAATGCTTAAAAGTTTGCGGCGGCATATTCTTGAAGGGCGTATTCGCGTGAATTTAATCGCCGGAGTGCACAGCGTGGTGCGCGATTATTTTATTGAGCAGGCCAAGAAAAACGGACTTGAAAAAACGTTTGGCAAATTCGTACGCGTGTTGTATCAGAAAACCAAAGAGCAATATTTTGCGGAATTTAACAAATGGCTGCGCACCACGGATATTTTATGGACCAAGCCGTCCGAGCTTTCGTTTTATGCCGGACTGGGTTTGCCGATTATTATTGCCCCGCCCATTGGTTCACAAGAAGACTACAACCAATCTTGGCTACTTACCCTTGACGCCGGCGTACCGCAAGAAGATCCGAAATATGCCGCGGAATGGCTATTTGATTGGCTGCGTTCCGGATTTTTGGCCAAAGCCGCGATGTCCGGTTATCGCGAGGCCTTTAAGTTCGGGACTTTCAATATTGAACGGCTGGTAGCCGGAAAACCGTCGCAGATGAAGCTGGTGGAAACAGTGTCGCCATATTAGAATTAAGGTGTCAGGGATTAGGTGTTAGGCTTGAGTGCTGAAAGGTGGTGAGAGTTGGGTAGGTGTGCTATACTTAACCCATAACCCTTAACCCATAACTCTATGTCCAAATATCTCAAAGTCGGGCTTGCTCTTTCAGGAATAATTCTTTTCGGCGCCGGATGTGCCAAGTATTCGGCATCACCACTGGCAACACCCGCAACACCTGAGGCGGCAGCTCCCACGGCAATTGGTGAATCACAGTCGGGAAGCGAAGCGGTGATTGAATATAATGACGGTGTGTTTAATCCGGATACATTGCGCGTCTTGGTGGGAACAAAAGTGACTTTTGTAAACAAGGGAACAAAAGAAGTATGGCCCGCATCCGGACGGCATCCAACTCATGAAATTTGTCCGGGATTTGACGCGCTCAACGGATTGAAACAGGGGGAGACCTATTCCCATGTGTTTGACAAGACGGCGGAGTGTCCATTCCATAATCATATGATGCCGACCGAGCACGGATCAATTGAAGTTAAAGCGGCGGAGTAATACACGATACAGGCCGGCCGCACGGCTGGCCTTTGGCTTTATAGCAAGACAAGAAATTGTAAAAACCGAGGAAGAGCGGCTTACTGAAGTGGTCTGCGCCAAATGCAATGGACATTTGGGGCACTTGTTTGACGATGGCCCAAAACCTACCGGCCAGCGCTTTTGCATCAACTCCGCGGCGCTGGATTTAAAAAAAAATAGCCAACAAGATATACCCTCTTGACACAGAACCCAGCTTATTTTAATATGGAATTAGCACTCGGGATAGCTGACTGCTAACCTTTTTAGTACTACGAATTACTGCGAATTTTGGCGAATACAGGCAAATATTATGAATACTCGCTTAGACACGCGTAAAGAACAACTTTTGGCATTTGTGGTACGCGAGCATAGCCGGAGTGCCCAGCCGGTTGCTTCTGAAATTGTGCGGGGAAAAGCCGGGCTGGATATATCGCCGGCAACAATTCGCGCCGAGATGGCCGCGCTTGAGCGCGCTGGATTTTTAAAACAGCCGCATACTTCTGCTGGACGCGTGCCTACTGAAGCCGGGTATCGGTATTATGTGGCGAATTGTTTAGAGCATCAAAATGTGGAACATGATATACAGGCCATGCGCAATGTGTTTCAGGAGCGCCATGAAAATGAAGATGAGGCACGTTTGAAAATATTGGCTCGGGAGTTGGCGCGAACAATTGAAGAAGGAGTGTTTGTCGGATTTGCGCCGCAGTCCTCGTACTATACCGGCCTTTCATATTTATTTGATCAGCCGGAATTCCAATCGGTGGATATGGTGCGGCATATGGGCGAGATGGTAGATAATCTGGATCGGATCATTGCGGAACTTTTTGAAGAAGTTGCGCCGGGCGTGCAGGTGTATGTAGGGGAAGATAGTCCGTTTGGGGCGCAGTGTGGAACTGTACTTTTACGGCCAGGACAGGATCAGCCCATGATGGGAGTACTTGGCCCCATGCGTATGGATTATGATCGGACGATTGCCTTGATGAAGGCGTTAGAAAATATATTGTAGTCGCAGCTCTTTAGGCTGCGCCACGCCGGCTAAAGACCGGCGGCTACCTATGGATAATGAAAAAACAATTGAGGAATTGAAAAAAGAAGCTGAAGAATTCTTGAATGGTTGGAAGCGGGCCAAGGCGGATTTTGCGAATTATCAAAAACAAGTGGAAAAAGACCGGGCCGAGTGGTTTATGTATGCCAATGCCACGTGTGTAAAGGCGATTCTGCCGGTCTTGGATAGTTTGGAGATGGCGATTCACCAACTCGTCATTGCGAGCCCCGACGCTTCGGTCGGGGCGAAGCAATCTCAAGAGATCGCCACGCCACCCGCGGTTTCTCGCGATGACATACGGGGTGGAATTGAAAAAATCCGCGACCAAATGCTTGATGCGCTTAAGCAGATGGGAGTGGAAGCGATAAAAGCAGTAGGGGAGCCGGTTGATCCGGAGTTTCATGAGGTAGTAGCTGTTGAACCATCAGATGATGTATCTCATGGATTGATTGCGCGCGAAGTCCAGCGCGGCTACACCATGCACGGCAAAGTCCTGCGCGTGGCAAAAGTGATTGTTTCGCAATAACAATATAACAGTATAACAATTTAGCAATATAACAATATGTCCAAAATCATCGGAATAGATTTAGGAACTTCTAATTCAGCCGCCTCTGTAATGCAGGGGGACGCGCCGGTAATTATTCCTTCCGCCGAAGGATCAACTTTGGGCGGCAAGGCGTTTCCGTCCTATGTGGCGCTGACTAAAGAAGGAGAGCTTTTAGTTGGCGAGCCGGCGCGCCGCCAAGCAGTGTCTAACCCGGAGCGCACCATTCACGCGGCTAAGCGCAAAATGGGTACGGATTTTGTTTGGGAAATGGACGGGAAAAAATACACGCCCCAGCAAATTTCCGCGTTTATTTTGCAAAAAATCAAGCGCGATGCTGAGGCCTATCTTGGCGCGCCAGTGGAAAAAGCCGTGATTACTGTGCCAGCATATTTTAATGATGCGCAACGGCAAGCCACCAAAGACGCGGGCGCTATTGCCGGTCTTGAAGTGGTGCGCCTGGTTAATGAGCCAACCGCGGCCGCGCTTTCTTACGGACTTGATAAACTTGGCAAAGAACAAAAAGTGCTGGTGTTTGACTTGGGCGGCGGCACGCTGGATGTAACCATTATGGATATGGGCAGCGGCGGTACGTTTGAAGTGCTTTCAACTTCAGGCGATACGCAATTGGGCGGCACGGACATGGATAATGCCTTGATTGATCATGTGGCCGGAGAATTTAAGCGCACGGACGGTATTGATTTGCGCAAAGATAAAATGGCCATGCAGAGGTTAAAAGAAGGCGTGGAAAAAGCCAAAATTGAACTTTCCACAACTTTAGAAACTGATGTGAATTTGCCTTTCGTAACCGCGGATGCCAATGGCCCAAAGCACTTGCAAGTAAAACTTACGCGGGCGATTTTGGAGTCGCTGATTAAGCCGATTGTGGATCGTTGTCGCCATCCTTTGGAGCAAGCCATTGCGGACTCCAAACTTAATCCTACGCAAATTCATCGGGTGATTATGGTGGGCGGGCCAACGCGCATGCCGATTGTGCAGAAATTTGTGGAAGATTATGTGGGCAAGAAAATTGAGCGCGGGGTTGATCCTATGGAGTGCGTGGCCAAAGGCGCGGCAATTCAGGCCGCGGTTTTGGGCGGGGAAGTCAAGGATGTTTTACTTTTGGATGTTACGCCGCTGACTTTAGGCATTGAAACACTGGGCAGTGTGTCCACGCCTTTGATTGAGCGCAATACCACCATTCCAACTTCCAAGTCGCAAGTGTTTTCCACAGCGGCGGACAATCAAACCACAGTGGAAATTCATGTGCTTCAAGGCGAGCGTTCAATGGCTACGGACAACCGCACGCTGGGCAGATTTATGCTGGATGGTATTCCTCCGTCTCCGCGCGGAGTTCCACAAGTTGAGGTTTCATTTGATATTGACGCTAACGGCATTTTGACCGTAACGGCAAAAGACAAAGCATCCGGAAAATCGCAAAACATTGTGATTAAAGATTCCAGCGCGCTCAATAAAGACGAAATTGAGAAGATGAAAAAAGAAGCCGAGGCGTTTTCCGTGCAAGATAAGCAAAAGAAAGAATTGATTGATTTGCGCAACCAAGCGGACAGCGTGATTTATACCGCGGAAAAATCTTTGCGCGACGCAGGGGACAAAGCCCCGGCGGATATAAAGAAACTGGTGGAGGAAAAAATTGAAGCAATTAAGAAAGTAAAAGATGGCGCGGACGCGGGAGCTTTGAAAAAAGCCCTTGACGAACTCCAATCCGAACTCTCCAAAATCGGGGAGGCGATGTACAAATCCGCCGGCGCACAAAAAGGCGGCGCCGCACCTGGAGCCGACCAAAAATCCGACGGCCCAATCGAAGGCGAGGTACAAAAATAACAATGTTCCCTCCCCACAACACTCCCTCTCCCTTGTATGGGAGAGGGCAGGGTGAGGGTCGGAGTTGCAAACACCGCCCGTCATTGCGAGCCCCGATGTTTCAGTCGGGGCGCGGCAATCTCGCGCGTATGCGCGTAACAAGCGGGGCTCACGCCCCGTTTTTTCGTATTCGCTTTTCGTGATATAATCCGCGTAGCGGATTTCCCCGCGGCTTGCCGCGGGATCCCTGGAGGAAGGTCTGGAAACCCT
>MGDU01000015.1 GCA_001790815.1 Candidatus Uhrbacteria bacterium RIFCSPHIGHO2_02_FULL_46_47
AGTGTATAATATTATACCACATGATTTTAATAAATCCAAAATCAACGAAACTGGGCATCTTCGAAAGATATGTGCCTCTTAGCGTTCCCATCGGCGTAGGTTGCCTTGCCGGCTATCTTCTGCATCACGGTAGAAGAGCCGAAATAATAGACGAGCACATCGAACCGTTCTCCAGGGAACTGCTGAAAAAGGCGCTCGAGAAGGTCTCGCCTCCGTACATCTTCGGGATATCGACTTTAACGGCCTGCGCGCAAAGAAGTTACAATATATCAAAAGAAATAAAAAGCTGGTATCCGGACTCAAGGATTATTTTAGGCGGGATACACCCTACGGTCCTTGCCGATGAAGCCCTGGAAAAAGATTCTGTAGATTTCGTCATAAGGGGTGAAGCAGAGAAGATCCTGCTCGAATTGTACGACGCCATAAAAAACAATAAAGATTATTCGCAGATAAGAGGGCTATCTTATAAGCACGGCGGCAAGCCGGTCCATAATCCGCCCGCCGAATTACCGACCCTGGAGGATTTCCCGCCGTTTCCCTACCATCTTTTCGAAAAGGATCTCGGAAAATATAATTTTGGCTTCATCGCAAGCTCAAGAGGTTGTCCTTATAATTGCATATTTTGCAGCCAGAGGACGATATCCGGCCAGAAATTCCGTTATGTCCCGGAAGAGATCGTAATAGGAGAGATAGACCTGCTTATTAATAAGTACCGGCAGACACACATTAATTTTCTCGACGACAACTTTACCGCGAATAAGCAAAGGGTGGTGCGGCTGTGCGAACAAATGATAAAAAACGGGTTTCAAGAAAAAGCGGCCTTCGACCTCCAGACGAGGGCCGACGCGGTCAACGATGAGATCTTAGCCCTGCTGAAAAGAGCCGGATTCAGACTGGTAAATTACGGATTAGAGACGGCTTCGGAACGGCTGATGTTATTGCTAAACAAGAAAGAGACTGTAGCGGAAAATATCGCGGCGGTAAAACTGGCAAAGAAGCATGGCTTTGGCGTATCAGGAACTTTTATCTTCGGCTTGCCTACGGAAACAAGGGAAGAAAGATGGCAATCCTATAACCTGGCTAAGAAGATGGATTTAGATTATGTGCGGTTTAATAATGCTACGCCTTATCCCGGGACCAGGCTATACGAGATAGCCAAAGAAGAGGGGCGGCTGTTCGTTGAAGAAGGCTGGACCAATCTTAATGCCTGCGCCTCTTTGGTCCAGGATTCGCTGACAGAATTGAAGTTACCCTATGTTCCTCAAGGATGCGATGAGCAGGAACTGAAAAGGGATATTATCAAAGCCAACCTGTTTTTTTCGCTCAGACCCAAAAGGGTTTTCAAATTGTTGATTAAAAGAATAGGGCCTGTCGGATGGTTTTATCTCCCCCCGCGCTGGTATTTAAGCTTTGAAGAATGGCGTTGTCTTATCAAGCTAGGATGCAGCTTATTTAAGTCATTGGTGAAAGTATACAGTAGAAATTGACCTTGTTTGAAGCAAAAGCGCTTGTAGGGTGCCGGGAAACGGGATATAATACAACCAGGCCGCAGGATAAATTCCTCGGACATAACTCATATGAATAGATTATTAAAGAAGTATGTCCCCATAACAAAGGCAGCCTTCCAATACCTAAAGGCGCGTACCCTGGGAAGGCGCATTCCTTTATACGTAGGTTTCTTCATAACCCAAAAGTGTAACTTAAACTGCATCTACTGTTTCCCCGATTCCCCTAACCGAAAGAATGAGACAGAATTTTCGACCGAAGAGATATTCAGGATAGTCGATGAACTGTACGCCATGGGCACAAGGTACATAACGATACTCGGGGGCGAGCCGCTCATAAGAAAAGATTTTGGGCTCATCGTTGATTATATGACGAAGAAGAATATCATAGTTGAGACCGGAACCAACGGATATTTCACCTCTTCAAAGATAAAGGACCTGAAGAAACTTTCGCTGGTCTGCCACAGCATAGACGGCGACGAGACAGGGCATGATAAGAACAGGGGAAAGGGTTCATACCGGAAGATAATAGAGAGCCTCGAACTCTGCATAGCCAATAGAATACCTGTCCAGATGAGAGCTGTCTTTACTAAATATAATATGGACAGCCTGGAGCATCTTCTGACGCTTGCCAAAAAGTACAAGACGAGCCTCGGCTTGGCTGAGCAGGCCGTCGTTAAGAGCGCCGACAATGAATATATAATGAGTGCGGCTGAACTCAGAGAATTTTGGAAGAAGGTGCGATCCTACAAAAGACTCGGCTACCCTATAGACAAATCATCTGCTTTGCTTGACAGGATAATAGACTATCCGCTCGACATACCGGTAGATAAGATATTCAGAAAAGGAGAGAAAGCTCCGCAAGGGTATAGCTATACAAAATGCAGCCTGAGCTCAGGCTATATGTTCCTCGATTGCGACGGGATGGTCTACCCGTGCGCAACGCTCTTTCGCAAATACGGAAAGAGCATATATGATCCTGGGGGACTACAGGGTGCGTGGGATTATCTGACACAGAAAGACTGCCTTTTTTGCCGCCAGAGCGTCCAGGACCTCAAGAGCTACTTCTTCTCTTACGATATAAAAGCTCTCCCAACCGTTATTGAGAATTTTTTGAGGAAATGATATGCGTTCGTACCTAGAGCAGCTCACTAGCCATATCGACGGGCTGAGCACTGCCGGTTCGCAGGTTGAGATCGTCCCGGGGCTCTGCCCTTTATTGTACTACAGCCTCGTTCCGTATATAGTGAGCATTGCAGATGGCGCTCAGTTCGGCTGGATGCGCTATACAGCCGATACGCAGTTCAGGAGAAAAATATTAAAGTGTGATTTTTCCAGAAAAGATGTCAATCGGCTTTACCCGAATGAAATAATCGTAAGATGCCCCAACCACGCCTCTAAGGTCGTGTGCGGAGTGGGCCCGTATGGAGACGGCGTCATCAAGGTCAGAATACTCGATGCAGAATCTTCTTGTCCGAAGAGTCACAAGCCAGGCGAAGAGTTTTTGCTGCTTGGTGATCAGGCGCACAGGGCAAGGAACTTCAACAGATCGTTCCCGCGTTTAGTATGTGATGCATTTGGCCTGAAAGAGAGCCGAGGGGATAACAGCAAGATAGGCGTCAGCATAGAAGATATCATCTTCCCGTGCCGCTACAGCAGGGCTGGCCAGAAATACACATGGCCCTTTTCTCCGGATGGATTTTGCCTCCACCTATTCCAGGCCATATATCCGGAAGTGCTCTCCTGCATGTACGGGGGCAGGGTACCGGAGAGGTTCGAGGTCCCATGTCATTGTCAATCTACCCCTCTGGGAGTTTCGATAAAAAAAGTCTCAAAGAGGCGCCCCGTATTTAGTCCGGTTTTGGATATAGCGGAGGGAGTCTTTGAAAGGTTCTTTTATCCGTTCGACAGGATTGATTACGATATAAATGTTAAAATAGACGGGAAAATACCCGGCGGTTGCGCGATAGCATCCGGGAGGGAATATGCGGTTAATATGGGGGATCAACGTTTTATCTGTCCCTCTGCGCTCCATTTTTTGTACCCTTATTTGCTTTTGGCAGAAAGAGATACGTATATAGAGTGGAGCGGCGACTCGACGCCGGGGCATACGATACCGTGCCCTGACTGCGTCGGTACGTTGTATGCCATTTGCCCCCGCTCTGAATATCCAACCGGAAGCCGCCTATGCGGATCCTGGTAACCGGTGCATCCGGACACCTCGGTTATCACATCGCCAAGAGGCTTGTTTCACAAGGATACAAGGTAAAGGCGTTTATAAGGCCTACGAGTTTTAGACAGCACCTTGATAAACTCGCAGTTGATATCTGCTTAGGTGATATGCTCGAGAAGGATTCTGTTCTAAGGGCTTGCCGTGGCGTGGACGCCGTCTTTCATACGGCGTGCATATATGACCTTTCTCCCAACTGCGATACGAAAGCGATATGGGCAACAGCCGTAGACGGCACCAGGAATCTTCTCGATTGCTGCGCCCATGAGAAGCCCAAGAGGATAATATACACCAGTTCCGTAGAAACGATAGGAGTCTCATCTGATAAGTCCATCACGTTGGCCGAGGATGCTTCCATACTAGATATGCCGTATGCCTATAGCCGCGCCAAGGTGGAGGCCGAACATCTCTGTTTGGAGCTGTCTAAAAGGTACGGGTTATGCACCGTTATATGTAATCCGTCTACTATCATAGGCAAAGACGATTATAAACTTACTCCGTCTAACGCGATGATACTCAACTACGCAAGGCTTCCGCTGTTCTACGTTGACAGCGGGCAGTCTATAGTGGATGTTGAAGACGTGGCAGAAGGCCATATTCTGGCATTTAAAAACGGCAGAGAGTTTGAGCGGTACATTCTAAGCGGCGATAATATAGAGATAAAAAACCTGCTGGATGTAATAAAAAAAGCGCTCGGCAAAAGGATGCCATCAATGAAACTGGGAAGGCGCCTTTTCTATGCGGCAGCCTTCATGAGCGAGAAGCTCTCGTCCCTGACGGGTAAAGGCGAAGCGCTTCTTACGCTTACTAAGGCCAAGAAGATGTACCAGAAATACAATTATTACAATTCGCAGAAGGCTGTGCGCGAATTGGGGTATGCGCATAGAAGCCTCACTGATACGTTACCAGCCACCCTATCCTGGCTCTTGAATAGATACGGTAAAAAAGGTAATCGATGAAAATACTTTTTCTGGTAAACATGGAAGACATCGGGTTCGAAGAACCCCTTGGGGTCCTTTATCTCTCCGCGTTGTGTAAACACGAAGGCCACCAAGTGTACGTCTCTGAGAACAAGTTTAGCCGGCTAGAGCATATGATAAAAGAGATCAAACCCGATCTTCTGGCTGTAAGCATCCTTACCCCCAGCTTCCCTCATCTTTTTGATACCATACAGTCGGTCAAGAAGAAATATGATATTCCGGTCCTCGTGGGAGGGCCGCATGCTACGTTTTTTCCGGAAATAATAAACAAGCCAGAGATAGATTATCTTATCGCCGGAGAAGGAGAGCTGGCCCTGGCGGAATTTTTAGCAAGGATATCTTCCGGCCTGAGCGTAGACGGCCTGCAAAATGTCGCCGTCAAGCATTCAGGAAAAGAGGTCTTGAAGAATGGGGTGAGGCCCCTGATAAAAAACCTCGACGATATCCGGTTTCCCGACAGGGAACTTTTCAAAGACTACGAGCAATTCTACGGGGCAGATGTCCGGTCTGTCATGACCAGCCGCGGCTGCATATATATGTGCAGCTATTGTTATAATCACAGATACCAGGAGATCTATAAAGGGCTTGGAGAACGGTTCCGGGTGCGAAGCGTGGATAATGTCGTAGAAGAATGTGAAGAACTTAAACACAGATACCGAGCCCGTATGATACATTTCTTCGATGACATCTTTCCTTTTAAGGAAGAATGGATCGAAGAATTTGCCGACAAGTATTCCAAGAAAGTCGCGCTGCCGTTTTTTACCAATACGAGTTTCAACCTATGTTCCGAACACTACGTTAAAAACTTAAGCCGCGCCGGTTGCAAGACGCTCTTCATCGGCGTGGAGACGGGGAACGAGCGCTTGCGGGAGAGGGTGCTTTTAAGGAAGATGAGCAACGCGATGATGATACAGCGCTCGGAGCTCCTGCACAAATATGATATAAAAATCTACACGCAAAACCTGCTTGGCATACCGTTTGGGAGCCTCGATATGGACATCGAGACTCTGCGTTTGAATATAAGCCTCAAGGCTGATTTCGCCATGGCTTATCTGTGCCAACCGTACCCAAAGACCGGCATAGAAAAAATGGCCAAGGAAGCACACCTTCTGGATGAGAATTTTGTCCTATCGAGGTCGTTTTACTATTCGACGCCTCTGAAGATAGCGGATAAGAAGTATGTTGAAAGGCTGCGTGTCATATTTCCCATCGTGGTTAATTTCCCCATTCTTTTAAGGATAGTACGCTTGTTACTGAAAGTGCCGCCGTTGCCCTTACAGGTACTAAATAATCTTCTGCACGGCTACAAGATCTTAACGGTGGTATTGCGTTATCGGATGTCGCCCGCGGTATTCATCAAAAATATTAAATTATTTGTCCTGCGCAGGACAAATGCCCTCTTCCATTCCGACATAACCGTGAGGTGACGAGCAATGCGGATTTCAAAAGCCATACAATTTTTTACCCATCTGGCCCTTGCCCGCATCACTGGTAGATCTATTCCTCTTGTGCTGAGCCTGACAGTTACCAACAGGTGTAACCTCAGGTGCATATACTGCTACGGCGCATATTATGACAGGGATATAAAGGATTTCCCAGCTGAGGTTTGGTTCAAACTGATCAATGAAGCGGCAGATATGGGAACTATGCTCGTTCATCTGGAAGGGGGCGAGCCGCTCCTTCGGCCGGACATAGGCAGCATAATTGACGCAGTCAAAAAGCGCGGCATGATATGCAGGATGAATTCTAACGGCCTCCTTGTCCCCAAGCGCCTAGATGATATAGCTGCGCTCGATTCACTGTGCATCAGCCTTGACGGCGATGCCGAATCAAACGATAGAAACCGCGGAAGCGGCACCTATGCCAAGATAGTAGAAGGGATACAGGCGGCAAAGAAAAAAGGGATACCCCTCTTTACTAGCACGGTCCTGACGAAGAACAATATAGATACCGGCGCCATAGAGAGCGTTCTTGAGCTTTCTAAAAAGATAGGTTTCGCGGCACAGTTCAGTTTC
>MGDU01000016.1 GCA_001790815.1 Candidatus Uhrbacteria bacterium RIFCSPHIGHO2_02_FULL_46_47
CGATGAAACAAGAAAGAGTGGAGATTGAGGAGTTGGGAAATTATCTTAAGGAGCGACTGTAGGATGATAAAATTCTATACAAATATCGCGATGACCCATCTTTTCTTAGTGATGATGATTTTTCAGTGAGTGATGGGCGTATCATCATCGCAGAGAATGACAAATATGTTTATAGCTACAGAACCTTCATCAAGGGGTGTATGCGAGAAGGTTATTGTAGAGAGATGAATCCACAATTAAATGAAGAGATGGTGAATCGAATGTAAAACGTCCTGCATTTGACTCGATCGCGCCAATCTCAAGACGCGGTAATTTTCAGGAGGGACCGTGCACTAATGGTCGCTTAATCCATAGTATGATAGGTAAGTATGCTGCCACAATATAAATTCAATGATACCATGCAGTTGCCGTCATATTATGACGTAATTTCCATGTTTGACTCAGGCGCGATATCGTCGCTTGATTGGCGGCAATTGTGTTACAATAAAGAGAGTCCGATTTTTGAGTTATTTACCATGGAGTTTGTCAATTTACTTGCGGAGTATTTATCACAAAGAGTGGAGGCATATTACGCAATGCAAAAACAGCAAGTACTGATTCTAGAAATTGGTGCAGGCGATGGGCGACTCACGCATTTTCTCCGTTTAAGATTGTACACGTTGATTCCGGGAAAAGTACAAATTGTTGCAACTGATTCGGGATTGTGGAAAAGTATTCGTCCTGTCTTCCCGGTCGAAAGTCTGGATTACCGCAAAGCACTTAAGATTTATCAACCCGGCATTGTACTCTGCTCATGGATGATGTACCAGCGAGATTGGACAGCCGCGATCCGTGCTATCCCCAGTGTCAACGAATATGTCCTAATTGGAGAAATGGACGAGGGATGCTGTGGTCATCCATATCGTACGTGGGGTCTGTCATCGTTCCGTGATAGAGAAATTAGCGACAAAAAGGATGGTAATTTTACGCCACTCTACGAAATGAATGGATTCCAGAGATACAATCTTGACGAGATTAGCCGTTATCAAATTTGTCGCAGTGACTGGCCAGACTCGCGCTTCCATTCAAAAACTGTGTCATTTCTAAGGGAAACTAAAACGTAAAACATCCTGTACAAAGCTCGATCGCGCCAAATGCGGGACGAGTTGGAAACGCTAGAAAGTGAGGATGGTAACTTTTTTCACAAATAGCTATGGGTCCAAAATTGACCAAAGTGCAAACTACTCTCCTTGAGCTTCTTGCAGCGTATAAGGATATTGATGACGCATTGGCGTCGTATCGACCATTATATTTGAGTTTAAAGTATAAACCCACTTATTTTATCAAGAAAGGACATCGACGAGCAAAGAAAGAACAGACACAGTTTCGCAAACACCTTGATTATCTTAAGAGTCGGCATTATATTGAAATGAAAAAGGAAGGGGAGGAGCAACTGGTTCGTCTGACTACGAAAGCCAAGTACGAGATATTGCGGCTGCAATTTGTGTTGCATATGCGGACGCAAAGAAAACGAGGGTGGGATCGAAAATGGCGACTGGTTCTTTTTGATGTTCCGGAGATTCAGAAAAAATATCGCGATTTTTTACGAAAGCTCATGCGCGCCAATGGTTTTCGGATGTGGCAGCTCTCGGTGTGGGTTTCGCCATATAATCCTGAACCGCATCTTTCAAACGTGCTTCGCTATTTGAGGATTGAAAAGCACTACGAATTGATTGAAGTGGACTGCGCAAAATGCAGTCCGCGACTGCTACAGAAGTTTGCTGAAGTAAAATAGATGGTGATCTGGTCAGTGGAAAAAGCGTTTTATAAAACGTCCTGCATTAAGCTCGATCGCGCCAAATGCGGGACGAGTTTAAGCTGTGGTCGGTGGTCGGTGGTGGGGTTGGGTATGTTGAGGATAATTGTTGCTTTGTAGCATACTGCTATGTATGGTATAATTACACTCTATGAATTGCGCGTGTTGTAAAAGACTTTGCATGGATATTACCAAGCATCACCTTATACCGCGCACTCGGCATAATAATAAAAGGATCAAGAAATGTTTTACTCCAGCACAATTGAATACGACGGTGGATCTTTGTCGATCATGTCATCGGCAAGTACACGCACTCTTCACTGAAAAAGAGCTCGAGCGTTCGTATTTTACACTTGAGTTATTGGTCGCGCACCCAGCAATGCTTAATTTCATAAATTGGATTAAGACCAAATCCGCCGATATGCGGCCGAGGGTAAAAAGATCATATTGATATAGAATTAAAATCATAACTCCCCTTAGCCCCTCTTAACTTAAGAGGGGGAATTACCAAAATATGTTTGAAAAGCGCATACTTAAGAATGGGATACGAACAGTGCTTGTGCCATTGCCGTCAACGAAGGCGGCGACTGTTTTAGTTTTGTTTCGCGTGGGATCGCGCTATGAAACGCGAAGCACCAATGGGATCGCGCATTTTGTGGAGCACATGATGTTTAAAGGCACAAAAAAGCGGCCGACAACTCTTCATATTTCCAAAGCTTTGGATCGTTATGGCGCGGAATATAATGCCTTTACCAGCAAAGACCATACTGGTTACTACATCAAAATTGATCGCGATAAATTAGGCGAGGCCATGGATATTTTGTTTGATATGGTTTTGCACTCCAAAATTGATCCAAAAGAAGTTGATCGCGAGCGCAAAGTTATTTTTGAGGAAATTAAAATGCATGATGAAAATCCGCTCATGCATATTGAGGATATGTTTGAAAGCGTGCTTTTTCAAGGATCAACTTTGGGCTGGGATATTGCCGGCACCAAAGAAAGCATGTCCAAAATTACGCGGCAAAATATCGCGGATTTTGTGCATGATTATTACCGGCCAAGTCGTACTTTAGTTGTGGTTTGCGGAAATGTGGATGAACATATTTTTAAGGATGTGGAAAAAGGATTACATGAGATGAAAGAGCCAAAACACAGGGAACATATATGGAAACCGTGGAAACCGGCCCAAACCCTCTCCCCAACCCCTCTCCCTAAAGGAGAGGGTAGGGTGAGGGGCGGGGAGAGGGAAACCGCAGGTCGGGTGAGGGTGCAGTTTAAAGAACTTGAGCAAACGCAACTTATGCTAGGATTTCCTGCGTACAAATATGGCGATGATCGTTTGCCAGCGCTTTCCCTTTTGCATGTAATTCTTGGCGGAACTATGTCTTCGCGATTATTTGTGGCCGTGCGCGAGCGACGGGGATTAGCTTATTCTGTGCGCACTGATATGGGATCATATGAAGATACAGGCGCGTTTGGAGTGCATGCTGGCTTGGACGCCGGCCGCGTGCCAGAGGCAATTAAAGTAATTCGCGCAGAGCTTGCGCGCATGGTGAAAAGCGGAGTAACTGTACGCGAACTGGAAGACGCAAAGAATACCATTAAAGGCCGTGTGGTTTTGAGTCTTGAAGAATCAAATGATCTTGCAGCTTGGTTTGCGAAACAAGAATTATTTCTTAACAAAATGGAAACGCCGGAGGAGCGTTTTAAAAAATTGGATGCGGTTACGCGCGAAGATGTTTTGCGCGTGGCGCGTGAAGTAATCCACCCTTCTAAAATGGCCGCGGCAGTGATTGGACCATTTAAAGATGAGGAAAAAGTGAGAGGGTATTTATTTAGATAGTAGCATTGCGCAATTCATATATGTGGATTTTTCTTTCATTTGGCTCTGCACTTTTTGCTTCAATATCAGATATATTTGCAAAGCATACTGCGAAATTAGTTGATCCTTATGTGCGTGCATGGGCATTTCGTTTTTTTGCTCTTTTCTTGCTTATCCCGCTCGCGATAGTATTTCGTCCTGCAACTGTTGGAGTTCATTTCTGGAAGGCAATTGCAGTAGTAGGTGTTTTGAATACGCTAAATTCTGTACTGTATATGAAAGCCTTGGCATACGCACCTCTTTCACTCGTAGCGCCGATTACTGCGTTGACTCCATTATTTATTCTTCTTGTCGCTCCATTTGTAAACCGGGAATCACCCGGAATACTGGGGGTTGTTGGCGTATGTTTCACTGTTGTTGGGACTTACCTATTGCAAGCGAGTCGACGCCGTGAGGGATTTTTGATACCAATCACGAGTCTTGTACGAGATCGCGGTCCGCGACTGATGTTACTTGTGGCGATTTTTTGGGGTATTACTTCAACATATGATAAAGTTGCAGTACAAAACTCAAATCCTTTTTTCTATCTTGGTATTTCTTATAGCATATATACCTGTTTGCTTTTACCATTCGTGGCATTCAAGAAGTCGCGAATTGCGGCTGTAGTGCATAACACAAAAATACTAACACCTCTTGGAATTACTCAAGGCATCTCCGTTATTTTACAAATGAGTGCACTTCCTTTTACGTTTGCCGCATATGTAGTGGCGGTAAAACACCTTTCTACCGTACTCGGAGTTTTGTGGGGAAAAATTTTGTTCAAAGAAGAACATATACGGGAACGTTTGCTGGGTGCAATTATTATTCTTGTAGGGATCACGCTTATAGTGTTATCATAAGATTCCAGTGAGAGGGTATTTGTTTGGCAAATAGTGCGTTCTCCAATTCCCTCCAGAGGCGGGCAGGCGCGCGAATTGGAGAACGAAAATTGGCGTTCCCGCGCAAGCGGGAATCCAGATCAAAAAATAATCTGCAAGAATTCCTAAAATCCCCGATCATGATCGGGGATTTTTTGGTGTGGAAAAGTGGGGAAGGGTGTGATATACTGGAGCAAGTTGGAAGGTTATTGGTCATAACCCCTCCTATCCTCCCCTTATCTTAAGGGGAGGAAAATCGATTGATAACCCTCACCCTGCCCTCTCCCTCGGGGAGAGGTGATTGAATATGAAACTTATTGTTGCTAATTGGAAAATGTATCTCACTCTTCGCGAGAGTATTGCTCTTGCGAATAAAGTTACACGTTACACGTTACACGTTACACGTTACACAATTGTACTTTGCCCATCATTTGTGGCGATGGAGGAAGTGGCCAAGGTGATTAAAGGCACGCAAATCAAGCTTGGGGCGCAGGATGTGGAGCCGGAAAAACGGGGTGCGTATACCGGAGAGGTGGGGCTTGACGATTTGCGTGAATTAGGGGTAGAATACGTGCTTGTTGGGCACTCTGAAAGGAGACGCATGGGAGAAACAGATAAGCTTGTTAATCAGAAGCTCAAAGCTGTGCTGAAGTCCGGAATGCGGCCAATACTTTGCGTGGGTGAATCATGGAAAATCAGAAGGTCAGGAAAGGCAAGAGGATATGTGGCAGATCAATTGCGTGCAGGACTTAAGAGTGTTACACAGAAAGATCTAAAGCGTGTGGTAGTTGCCTATGAACCAATCTGGGCAATTGGAACTGGCCGGCCAGATACTCCAAAAGACGCAAGTGAGATGCATATGTGGATTCAAAAAATAATAAGGGACATTTCTATTTTTGCGAACAAAAATAGAGACGTCCCTATACTCTACGGCGGAAGCGTGAATGCCAAAAATGCTGGAACGTTTTTGCGCGCGCCCGGAGTGGATGGTTTACTTATTGGCCGCGCTTCAACGCAGGCCACAGAGTTTGCGCACATTATCAGGAGCGCTTAGATTTTATGATTACGCTTATCATCACGGTTCTTATTCTTGCGGCGCTTGGCATTATTGTATTTATTGTGATACGAAAATTTCCTCAGCTTTCTGCCATGAATATAGAGGAATCGCCGGGCGCCAAACTTAAACGCTTGAAGCAAAATATTGTCGCGATGCGTATGATGCGCAAAGCGCATGAGCTGCAGCATAAAGTCATTACTCCTGAAAATTGGGCGCGTGTTAAATATCTTCTTTCGGGGTCATATAAAAAGTTAAAATTGCTGGAAGAAAAGTATAAAGCGCATACCGCAGAAGCAAAAATTCAATTACTTCTTAAGCGTGGCCGCGTAGCGTTAAGTGATGATCTTGAACTTGCCGAGCAGTGTTTTCTTGATGTAATTACGCTTGATCCCAAACATCTTGAATCCTACGAAGCATTATTACACATCTACTTAAGTAAAAAGAGTTTACCCGAGGCTATTGAATTGTTAGAATTCTTGGTCAAATTAAATCCGGCTCTTGCAGGCCGTTACTTGTTTGATGTGGCAGGAGCACTTCTTGAAAACGGCGATCGCAAAGGCGCATGGCATTATGCAGCGCAAGCCCTCACATTTGAACCACAAAGCCCTAAATATCTTGATTTTTTAATTGAACTTGCTATACTGGAGAAGCGCAGAAGAGAAGGGGAGAAGTATCTTGAAACCTTGAGCGAGGTAAATTCGGAAAATGCCAAACTTGAGGATTTTGAAAAGCGATTGCAAGAATTGTAATGCCTGGGTAGCCCCGACGCTCCGACGCAAGGTCGGAGATCGGGGAGCCGACCGAAGCGTCGGCTCTCAGTACAATACGCCGACGTAGCTCAGCTAGTAGAGCATTTCCATGGTAAGGAAAAGGTCCGCGGTGCAAATCCGCGCGTCGGCTTTGTGAAAGTCGCCGGCTGTGTCCCGCACTATGCAAGCAAGTGCGGGGTTCAATCCCGGCCTCGGGCTTGTGGGCAGGTGGCAGAGCGGACAAATGCATCCCGCATAGAAATGGGCAGGTACCGAAGTAGTCAAACGGGGCAGACTGTAAATCTGCTGGCTCTATGCCTTCCAAGGTGCAAATCCTTGCCTGCCCATTTCTATCGGGACGCCCCTGTGGCTAGGTTCCTCGCCAAAGGCGAGTGCGCCTTGGGCGCAGAATCCTAGCCTGCCCATTGCCACCTTAGGGCCGACGCTTCGGTCGGCCTCCCGACCCCGAAGGGCGTCGGGACTCAGCGGTACTTTCTGCCTCCTTAGTTAAATGGCAGAACAGCGGTTTTGTAAACCGCAAACGTCAGTTCGATTCTGACAGGAGGCTCCAGTGAAAACACTAGAACACTAGAACATGAAAGCAATTTGTTTTTATGCTTTAATGCTTTAATGAACGATACTATGTCCCAAGACAATCTTATCAAGTTTGAGTGCGTGGCGTGCAAGAGAGTGAATTATTATTCAACGAAGAATAAAAAAACGATCAAGACGCGCCTGGAACTCAAGAAACTGTGCAAGCACTGCAAAAAGCACACTCTGCATAAGGAAACTAAATAGGAGGCCATGAACCCAATCATTAAAATTCTTATTTTGGCGGATTTTTTCATATTTTCTGGGCTGGGTCTAATCAATCCTATTTTTGCCGTCTTTATTAAGGATAGTCTTGTTGGCGGATCGCTTTCAACCGTGGGTATTGCCACTGCTGTTTATCTGATTGTAAAAGCAGTGCTCCAAATTCCGATCTCCCAGTTTACCGATCGTGAGCAGGCCAGTGTGCGTGAGTTTTGGACCCTGATTTTTGGATATTTGATAATTGCCGCCACCCCATTTTTATATTTAATGATTCATACGGTATTGGGTCTGTACGCCGTGCAGGCCTTTTACGGTTTGGGCGCGGCGCTCGCTTTTCCCGGATTTATGGCGATATTTACCAAGTTTGCCGATCATAAGCGCGCCGGATTTTCCTGGTCATTTTACAGCACGGTCACGCTTCTTTCCGCGGCCGCCGCGGCAAGCATTGGCGGATTTGTCGGTGAACAATATGGCTTTCGCATGCTTTTGCTGGGTGTGGGCACTTTGACATTTTTGGGATTTTTTACCACGCTTGGCCTCGCGCTGTTTTATGATGATTTGCGATTGGTAAATCCCCAAGGCATTAAACCTTTTTGGCATCGGCTAATGCACTTTTTAGGCCGGCACAAACATCCGCCAACTCTGCCTCCGGCCGGTGGAATAATGCCGAAATGATTACACCAGGCGCATGAAATTAAAATTTTCAAAAGTAACTATTGGCAATCCGGTTACGTTTATTCGCCGTTGCGGTTATGGCGAATATTATGATCGCCGCATGCAAAAAGTCAGTTATATGAAGCGGGCGCGTATGACAAATATGTTTCCGCGCTATCATGTCTATGTGGCAGAACATGGCGATGAGGCAGTGTTTGACCTTCATCTTGATCAAAAGCGGCCAAGCTATGGCAATGAAACCATGCATAGCGGTGAGTATGAAGGTGGAGCAGTGGAGCGCGAAGCGCAGCGCATACGCGCATTTGTAAGTAAGGTATAGGTTTGTTATAATGTGTGGATAACATTATGAGTAAATTTATTTTTGTAGTTGGCGGGGTGATGTCCGGGGTGGGGAAAGGGACTGCCGCGGCCTCTATTGGAAAAATTTTGCAAAGCAAGGGGTTTGAAGTTACGGCAATCAAAATTGATCCTTACATCAATGTTGATGCCGGGACTATGAATCCGGTTGAGCATGGCGAGGTTTTTGTAACTGATGATGGCGATGAAACAGATCAAGATATTGGAAATTACGAGCGCTTTTTGGATCGTTCAATCAGTAGTGATAATTACATGACCACCGGGCGCGTATATCAAACGGTTATTGAGCGCGAGCGCAATCTGGAATATGGCGGACGATGCGTTGAAGTTGTGCCGGACATCCCTAACGAAGTGATTCGCCGCATTGAACGGGCGACGAAAAAAGCCAAAGCAGATATTACGATTGTGGAAATCGGCGGTACGGTTGGCGAGTATCAAAATGTTTTATTTCTTGAAGCCGGGCGCATGATGAAATTGGCGCATCCAAAAGATGTGCTTTTTGTTTTGGTATCATATTTGCCGGTTCCCGGCGCGCTTGGTGAGATGAAAACTAAGCCAACGCAAACTGCCGCGCGGCTTTTGAATTCAGCCGGAATTCAGCCGGATTTTGTGCTTGCTCGCGCGCCGCAGGCAATAGATGAGCCGCGCCGGCGCAAGCTTGCCATATTTTGCAATGTACAGGCCGAAGATGTAATTTCCGCTCCAGATGCCGCCTCCACCTATGAAGTGCCTTTAAATTTTGAACATGATAAGCTTGGTGAAAAGATTTTGAAAAAATTGGGTTTGAAATCACGAGGGCGCGATATGAAGGAATGGCAAAAGCTTGTGGATATTACGCGTACCGCGCGCCGCGGCGTGCGCGTTGGAATTGTGGGCAAATATTTTACTACCGGTGGATTTATTCTTTCAGACGCCTATATCTCGGTTATTGAAGCGATTAAGCATGCCGCATGGCATCATAAACGCAAGCCGATTTTAACTTGGATTGACGCTGAAGAATATGAAAAAAATCCACGGAAACTCTCAGAGTTGAAAAAGTTCGATGGCGTGATTGTGCCAGGCGGATTTGGAGGCAGGGGAGTGGAAGGAAAAATTGCCGCCATTGGGTATGCGCGTACAAATAAAATTCCTTTTCTTGGGCTTTGCTATGGCATGCAATTAGCTACTGTTGAATTTGCGCGCAATGTGGCACGCCTCAAAGGATCCGTGCATACCGGGGAGGTAGAGCCAAAAGCAAGGCATCAGGTTATTCATATTATGCCGGAGCAGGAAAAACTCATGCTTGCGCACCTGCCCGCCTTTGGCGGGAAATATGGCGGAACAATGCGGCTTGGCGCGTATCCGTGCTTGCTAAACCGGCAATCGCGCGCGTATAAGGCATATGGCAAAGAGCTGGTTTCCGAGCGCCATCGCCATCGCTTTGAAGTAAATAATTCTTACCGCGAGATATTGCAAAAAGCCGGTCTTATGATTGCCGGCACCTCTCCTGATGGCAAACTCGTGGAGATTATAGAAGTTTCCAAACATCCTTTCTTTGTTGGTACGCAATTCCATCCGGAATTTAAGAGTCGTCCCCTTGCGCCTCATCCTTTGTTTCGCGACTTTATCGCCGCGGCGATGGTGGGGAAAAAATAGAGTCACTGAGAGCTGTCAGAATTGACATCTCTCAGTGACGGAATCCGTCACTCAGTGTTGTCGCGTTCGACAGCACTGAGTGACACGAAAGGATCGCGCACATCGCCTGGAATCGGGCGGGATTTTTGTTTTGCGTTATGCAGGATATCCAGTAGTTTAAAATCGCTCACATTGACTTGTCCCGAGACTGCTTTAGTGTCGGAAGTTGTGATTTTTGGAACGTCCAATTGTAAATAAACATAATTATACAAAAACATAACTTCCAATCCGGCGAAAATAATCATCAGTGAAATTACAATAATGAAATGGTAGTTCCGCAATGATTGTAAAACATTTTTGGTTTTCATAGCATGGTTAGCGCATCAAACGCACAGTTCCGCCAAGCAGCGCATCAATTGTAAAGGCGGAATTATCGGATTTAATGCTGGAAATCGCGATATTATCAAAGGTTAACAGCGCGTTGAACTCGTCAATTTTTTTAAGATATTCCAAAAGTCCGGGAAATGTTCCGCGAATTTTGATGTCCAACGTATATTCCCAAATATCGCCAACAACTCTCTTGCCATCCTTGAGATTTATAGTTTGCTCAACACGCGCTTCTTTAGCAAATCCGTCAAGAGCAGCAAACAATCCAACTTCGTTGCCGTCATCTTTCGAGGAAATTTCGTGTTCCGCAATGGCTTGGTGAACTTCGGCAAGATTTTGCGCGGTTTGCTTGAAGGCGGAGGTGCTTTTGGTGATTTCAATAAGCCGCGCGCTGACTGAAGAAAGCCCGTTGGAAAGCGAGATAATGCCATATATGTTTGGCAAAATTATAATGACCAAAAGCGCGGCAACGGCCAACAAAATCAAGACGTTTATGATGATAAAACGAGTTGTGGCATTCATAGCTTTAATTTTAAATTGTCCAGTTTCAGTTTAGCGCGCATGGAAAATATAATATTTTTGCTCGCTGTCAGATTTTGCAAGGGCAGATCCACCTCGGTCAAAAAATCGGAATTTTTAAGATTGTCGCGAAAAACTATAAGATCGTTGCGAAAATCGGCAGTCCCGGTAATGGCAACCGTTCCATCCGAGGACATATTTAAGGATACCAAGGTTATGGAGGAAGGCGTTATTTTCGCAATTTCCAAAAGCGGAACCAGCCATGAAATATAGTAGCGGTGCCATCCCAGATGAAAAGCTATCCACTCATTGGCCATCCGTATATCAATGTTGACTTTTTCAATTTCACGCGCCCCCGGAATATCATTGGCGTATTGTCCAAGTTGATTTTGCAAAAGTTTGCGTCCGCCGACAAGCACAATGGAATTGACCAGCATAAATATCAGGATAATCCAAAGTATTTCCCGCCAAATATTCATGAAACGCGAAATGGTGAAATATTTTTTTTCTTTGGCTGACAAAAGATTCAGGCGAATCATACGTATTGGTAAAGCGCGAGGCCTATAACCGTTGCCAATCGTGCATGCACTGAACTGGGAATGCCGCGCGGCGGATCTCCTAAGAAATTTACCCACGGATTTCCAATTGACACTCTAATTTTTAAGGTATCCGCAAGCGCGTAAGAAAGTCCTTTGAGGTCTGCGCCTCCTCCGGTAAGAATTATTTCGGTAACCGCGGGATTATGTGAGGATTGATCTAAATAGTGCGCAATATCGCGTGTTATGTGGGATGCAAGACGCGCAGTGTACGCGGCAATTATTTTTTTATAAGGTTCTGGACCGCTTTGAAGGCCGTAGGTATATTTCATCTCTTCTGCGGATCCATCGTCCATTTTGAGAGCTTCCTTAAGCGCGCTTGTAAGATGTGATCCGGAAGTTTCGGAATCACCGCTATGAGCAATAGCGTATCCATTCCATATGAGGATGGTCGTACGCATCTCACCTATGTCAACAATTAGAGTACCAAGAGATGGATGAGTGTTTACGGGAATCAGCGCTCGCATAAGCGACATTGTCTCGGATGCAAGGGCAAGCGGAATCAGTTTTGCTTTTTTAAGAAGTTGAATATATGAGTCAATGAGTATCTTTGGCGCTGCGACAACAAATACCTCAGCTGCTGCGTCCTGACGCACAAGCCCGAAATCCCATTCAATTTCATTCGCATCAAAAGGGACATGTTTAAGCATCTCCTCTTGCACCTTTGTCTTAAGTCCGTTTAGAAATGGTTTGGAAATTGTGAGCAGTTTTGAAAATGTTTTCGTCTCCGGAATACTAGCAACGACATACGCCGTTTTTACATGAGATTCTTTAAGTGCTTCTCTAATCAAATGTGCGACTTTGTCATGATCTTGAATAACTCCGGAAATTATTAAACCGGGCTGAATTGGTTTGATCAGCCAATGGGCAATTTCCATCCGGTGTTTTTTTGGTTTGATTTGCAGGACTTTTAACGATGCATCGCAAATGTCAAGTCCGAAATACGGTTCAGTGTAATAATCCATGTTTTTATATTTGTTTTAGTATTCTTCTTCCCAATGATTGATTTGCAAAAGCGGGGTGCTTTGGTTATAGGTAGGATCAAGCGGAACTGACACCAGGGCAGGATCGTAGGCAATTGTGACCAAACTGTCGCCCTTGCCCTCTAGTATAGCACTCCAGGCGACCATTCCGCCAGTGATGTTAACGCGTTCAGTGGGATGCGCGCCAAGTTCTATGTGTAATGTATCTGCGGCATAGACAATGCCGGCAATAGTCACATCAGATTTGATTGTAATATCATTTTTGGCAAGAATCCCGGATCCGCCCGTGTTCGCATTGACGGTAAATGATTTGCCGTAATTGTCAATTTCAAGATTGTCATTCACCGCCAGCATGCCGTTTATGGTAAGAGCTTGGTTTTTTATCTCAAGCTCGCCAGTAACAAAAATAATGCCGTTTAGCGTGCTACCATCCGGCAAGGCCTTGAATTGCGCAGGCGTTAAAGTCTGGGTGGCGCGGTTTTTAAAGGAAGTTGAAAGATTGGAATCAAAATCAACTTGGGGCATATCAAGTGGCGGCACGCCCTCCTGTTCATTCCCTCCGGTTATTATAAGCTCGGCCCCGGATTCCACAATAATATTATTGGCGGCTTTCACATTGCCATTTTGCACCGTGACGATTGTTTGATTCCCTTTTATTTTAAAGTTTTGGTTTGCGCGAATATCGCCGCCGGAAATTTGCATGGGCAAAGAAATTGTAATGTTTCCGTTTTCTTTTGTTCCGCGTCCGCCGGCGGCAAGTGGAAGCGCCCAGCTTGGCGGAGTACCGGTTGCTCGGCCTACGGTTTCTTTAATCACCCGCTTGGCAGTATTGTTTTCAATGCTTTTTCGGCCGGTAGCGACAATATCGGCTACCCCCGGATCAGTACTTTGCGCGGCTACCTCATAGGAACCATTGTCAAATATCGCGGTGCGCGTGATACGCGCGTTGGCCTCACTTAGCGTGCCATTTATAAAATTTTGTTCAAACACGGGATCATTTTTTAATTTGGAAATCATTTCCTCCGCGGCCGCTTGCGCAAGGTGGTATGCATATGTTACCGCGCTTGATGAGCGCGCGATTCGCAAATCAGTCAGTGAAGAGGTGATAAAATAACTTCCCAAAAGCATGAGCAGTGACAAAACAATCAAAGTTGAGACAAGCACAAAGCCATGGTTTTGGCCGCCGGAAATTTTTAACGCAGTATTTGGACAGCTCATAATGCGTGAACATTGCGCGCGTATATCGCGGTTTCTATTGAACTGGTTACGGCGCCCTTTATAAGCGTCAGCTCAATAGTGATAATCGGCGTTTCGGAAAATTGCATGGTCGTTATATATTCGGCCATTATCTCGTTGTCCAATATATTTATTTGAGGGGGATTGCCGTCGGGATCCGTATCGGCTGCGCGCACATGCACAGAAGGCGCGTTGGGAAATGAGTAATAAGACAATTCGCGATAGAGCGCGCCGTCTTGCAGATAATAGCGGATGTAATTGAGTGTAAGCGGTTCATGGCCATCTTGAAATTTAATTTCAAAAGAGGGGAGAGTTGTCACCAGTGCATCTGCCTGCCTAAGTTCGCGGGATATGCGTTCAAGTGCCACCCGGCCGTTTTGAACAATTTCCGCGCGGTCTGATAGGCGAGTGAATGTTTTTTGGCTGATAAGAACAATATTAAGAAGCGCGGCAAATATAAGCGTTGCGGCGGCAACTGAAATAAACACTTCAATAATAGTAAACCCGCCCATCCCGACCGCGGTCGGGATCAGTCGGGCAATCCCTTTTTTCATTTTTTCGCGATTAATGTGGAAAATGTCATTGATTTTTCTCCAAATTGTGATGGTATATATATGATAACAACGATTTTTTTAAGTCCCGTGTCACTCATTGTCTCATTCAGATTATCGTCAACGTATGCGATGCGTGTCTCACGTTCAAATGCGCTTAAAGGATCAGACGAATCGGTAGCGACTGGAGATTTTGGTTCGACTGTTCCAATACCGATGGCATTGTATTCATCCGCAAGAAGGCTTTCAATCTTTCCTTGCGCGAGATTTGTTGCAATTGTAAGATTTTCTCCATATTTTCCCGTAATAATTCCGCGCGGAAAAAGTTCCGCTACGCTTAAAACAATGATTGAAATTAAAGCAAGCGAGATGATCACTTCTAAAATAGAAATACCGGGACGATTTTTACTGAATAATTTTGACATAACCGGAAGGACGGATATCAATTATGGAAGTTAAGCTATTGATATTTTGCAAGGTTATAGTACCCGGATCTTGCGCGGCGCCAAGTACATTAAATGTTGCTTGATTTTGAGGAAGTGATGTCTGCGCGATAGTTATACCGGAGGGAAGAGAAATTGTACGGATAATCTGGCCATCTCCACCCACAATATCATAACGTGACTGCGCATTGTACAATTGTAGCGTGTGGGTAAGCTGGGTCGCCACTGCTTGCGCGGAAGTAAATCGAAGATTTACAACAAGTTCGCGGCTTGCGGAGCGCAGGGCCGCGGTCGGTTGATATGCGCGCAGGGAAAATGCGCCTGCGCTTACAAAAAGCGTTGAGATTCCTATAACCACAAGAATTTCAACCGCCGTAAATGCTTTGCGCATAGTCTAAATTTGCTCCACTAAGCTGTACATTGGCATAAGAATCGCAATCGCAATGCCGCCAACAGCCGCGCCTAAAATCACGATTAGAATTGGTTCAAGTATAGAGGAAAGGCTTTTTGACATCTCGTCAACGCTTTCTTCATAAAACTCCGCAACCTCGTCAAGAAGAGTTGTAAGTGTTCCGGATTCTTCGCCAACCGCGATCATGGTGTGCACAGTGGGAGGAAATAGTGAAGAATATTCTTTAAATACCGATGCAATAGGAACCCCAGTTTTAATTTTATTTGACGCAGCGCTTAGCGCTCTGCGATACTGTTCGTTTTCCACAACGCGGGAGGTCATTTGCAGCGCCTCAGTTACGAGAATATCGGTTGAAAGAAGCGTAGAAAATGTGCGCGCGAAACGCGCAAGATTTACTTCCTGAACAAAGCGCTTGATTACGGGAATATGAAGAAGTGCGGCATGCCATGGCCCGCGCGCCGGCCCGCGCAAAAGGCGCATAAGTCCCACCACCGCGACAATTCCAAAAATGACAATCCAGATAATATAGGCGGAAACAAAATTGCTTACCGCAATCAAAATACGCGTGGCTAAAGGAAGCTGCGCGCCAAAGCTCTGGAACAACGGAATGATCTTAGGCATCACATACGCCATCATTGCGGCTCCAATTACAATCATGGCCACGACCACGAATGTGGGATAACTCAGCGCCCCTTTTACTTTGCTTTTCAAGTCGTAATCTTTTTTAAGCTGAATATGCAAGCGATGGAGCGCTTCTTCAAGTTTGCCGGAAAATTCTCCAGCTTTTACCATGTTAATAAAAAAAGCGCCGAAAACTGATTCATAACGGAGCAATCCTTCAGACAGCGTCGCCCCTGAGCGCACAGTTTGTTCAATTGATGCTATTATTTTTGCAAATGCTTTGTTTCGCGTTTGTGTGCCAATTGTCAAAAGCGCTCGATCAAGCGAGATCGATGCCTTGAGCATTACATACAAATGTTCCACAAAGAACATTTTTTCCTTAAGCGGCACGCGCGGCTTTAAAATCTGCATAAATTTTGTTACTCGCGGGTTACGCGCATAATTTCAGAGATGGTAGTAAGGCCTTGCTTGGCTTTGATAAATGCTTCTTCAATTAATGAGACCATGCCCCCTTTACGGGCGCCGGCGTGGAGCTCTGTGCCGGATGCTTTGGCATATACAAGGCCCGCGAGTTCTTGTGAAACCTCCAGCACTTCATGAATAGCAAGACGGCCACGGTAACCTTCACTCCCGCAAGTGGTGCAGCCCGCGCCTTTAAAAAAACGCGTTCCTTCAAGCGGTCCTTTGGAATCGCCGATAACGCCCTCTTTTGCTAAACTTTCCAAAATAGCCGGCATGTCAAATTGTGCGCGAAGTTCTTCGGCTTGTTCTTTTGTTAGTGTGTAACTGAAGATACAATCCGGACAAATGCGGCGTACCAGCCGTTGAGCGGTAATAAGGGTGAGCGTTTGAGCAAGCAGAAATGGAGGCATGCCAAGATCAAGCAGGCGCGCGATAGCGGTTACCGCGTCGTTGGTATGAAGTGTTGAGAGCACTAAGTGTCCGGTAAGCGCGGCATTGATTGCGATGTCCGCGGTCTCAGCGTCGCGGATTTCTCCTACCAAGATTATATTAGGATCCTGACGCAAAAGTGAGCGCAGGCCAATTGCAAATGTAAAGCCAACCTTTGGATTAACTTGGCTTTGATTAATGCCCGGAATGCGGTATTCAACCGGATCTTCAATAGTTGAGATATTTACATCCGGCCGATTGAGAAGAGAAATAAATGTGTAAAGAGTGGTTGTTTTTCCGGAACCGGTTGGGCCGGTTATCAAAATAATGCCATGCGGTTTTTTTAGATTTTTAAGGACGATGTCAAGCGCCTTGGGCAAAAATCCGAGCTCTTTGATATCCATTAGTTTTATATCTTCGTGTAAAATGCGCATGACGACTTTTTCGCCATCCAACATCGGAAATATTGAAACACGAATGGAAACTTTATTGTTTGGCATCTCCACCTTGAATCTACCATCTTGCGGAATACGATGCTCATCAATTTTTAAATTCGCGAGAATTTTAACGCGCGCGATAATTCCCGGGCTGACATCCTTGGGCAAAGACATCGCTTCGCGTAAAAGTCCATCCACGCGAAAGCGCACGATAAGATTTTTTTCACCGGGCTCAATATGAATATCGGAGGCACTGCGCAAAATAGCGTGCTCTAAAAGCGCGTCCACTATGCGGATAATCGGCGCTTCCTGGGCAAGTTCTTCTACGCGCCCGTCGGGATATTTTTTAATTATTGTTTTGAATTCGTCTTCTAAACTTTGACGATACTGTGAGATCGCATCTTTAAGACTTTGAGGGTCAGTCAATGCCAGCTCTATTTTCAATCCGGTTTTCTTTTCAATAAATTCAAGCGTCTCATGATCATCAGGATTTAAAAGCGCAACCTTAAGCGTATTGCCCTCTTTTGCATAAGGTATTATATGATGATGTATCGCAATTGGTTCTGGAATTAAGCGCAATATATCAGCAGAAATACTCTGGCCAAGAAGCGTTACATACGGAATGTGATAAAACTTTGCGGCAGTCTTGTACAAAAGATCTTCCTGCACAAGGTGTTTTTTTATAATACACTCCTCAAGCGTGATTCCCTGGCATTCTGCGGAGGTTTGCAGTTCTTTCAATTCCGGCGCGCTTAAAATTTTATTTTCCTCCAGAATTTTGGGAAGTTTTGAAGTGGATAGCATACCCCCATAGTATAGCATAAAATTAAAGAACAGTCCCGCGGTCGCGGGACTGTTCTTTCTGGTATGCATCCAAAGCTGAGCTTTGGCTGGGGAAAAGCTCAGCTTTTAATTGTTACGCATTTGGCATCACATGCACATACGTGCGCCAGGCGCGGCTGGAGTCAAAGCGCGTGATTTTGCGTTTTTGAAATTTGACAATACCGTTGGCAAGCGCGAAAAGAGTGTCATCTTTGCCTTGCCCGACATTTTTTCCCGCGCGAATCGGGGTGCCGCGCTGACGCACAATAATCTGGCCGGTGTGTGCCAGCGTGCCGTCGGCGAGTTTGACACCTAAGCGCTGTCCATGGCTGTCGCGGCCAAGCGCTGTTGAACCCCCTGCTTTTTTATGAGCCATAATTGTGGGAATCAGGAATTAGGAACCTGTCTGCCGACAGGCAAGATCATGAATTAGGATATCATGGCGGTTGACTGCTGTCAAGTATTCATGATATGGTGGGGGTGTTATGCTTCGAGAATTTCGTTTCTTTTTTAAAAACGCTATTGTAAAGTATTCTGTGGCAGGAGCGATACTTTTTACTGCTGCACAAGTTATCATACTTATCGTGAAAATCAAGCCAGCGGGCGAGCCGATTTTTTTGCATTACACGAGCTATTTGGGAGTTGATTTTGTCGGCATGTGGTATCTTATGTTTCTGACTCCGTTTGCAAGCTTGCTTTTTACAGTTGTAAACATCACGCTTGCCTTTCGCATAAGAGGCAAGGATCAGTTGCTTGCATATTTTCTAACAATTGGTAACGCGCTGATTTCTGCCCTGTTACTTGTCTATGTTATCTTAATCGTGAGATTAAATGCGTGAGTGAGGGCATATGTTATCATTCAATGAAGTAATCCGTATTTTTTTTCTTGCGACAATCTCTTTTGGCGTAGCATTTTTGATTGCTCCCTTGCTTTTGCGATTTCTCACGGCGCATAAATTCGGCAAGCAGATTCGCGATGAGGCAAGCGCGCCGATTTTCGCGAAACTGCACAGGGGCAAAAGCGGCACGCCAACAATGGGTGGAATTTTGATTTGGGGAACGGTACTTATTGTCACATTTTTTTCATGGTTTTTTTCATGGCTGGATGGGCCATTTTTTGACGCGCTAAATTTTTTGTCGCGGCCGCAAACTTATTTGCCGCTTGGCGCGCTTGCTGCCTCCGCACTTGTTGGACTTGTAGACGATCTTTTTAATATTCGCCGGATTGGTCCAAACGGCGGAGGACTTCGTATGCGACACCGGCTCCTTCTTTATGGTTTTATTGCTCTTATCGGCGCGCTTTGGTTTTATTTTAAACTTGATTGGGATGTTTTACATATTCCGTATGTGGGCACCTATGCGCTAGGGCTATGGTATATTCCGGTATTTATTTTCATCATTGTCGCCACAGGATTTTCCGTAAATCAAACAGACGGGCTGGATGGTCTTGCTGGAGGAGTATTACTTTGCGCGTTTGCCGCGTATGGGGCGATTGCGTTTGTTCTTGGACGATATGATCTGGCTGCGCTTCTTGCGGTAATAATCGGGGCGCTTACAGTTTTTCTTTGGTATAATATATATCCTGCGAAATTTTTTATGGGTGATACTGGATCAATGTCGCTGGGAGTAACGTTGGGAGTAGTGGCGATGCTTACCAACTATGCTCTGCTTTTACCGATAATCGCGGTTGTTCTGGTTGTGGAATCCGCTTCCACGCTTTTGCAAATCGCTTCCAAGAAACTGCGCGGCGGCAAGAAAATATTTTTGTCCTCGCCAATTCATCATCATCTGGAAGCAAAAGGATGGCCTGAGCCAAATGTTGTGCTTCGGCTTTGGCTTATCGCTGGGCTTGGCGCACTTCTGGGAGTGATTCTCATGCTCTTAGATAAGGGAGTAGGTATTGGAATTTAGTTTGCATATGTCTAAAGTAAAGAATCCACCTGATTATGTATTCTTGATTTTGGTTGGAATCTTGGTACTCTTTGGATTAATTGTTCTCTCATCCGCATCATCAGTTTTTTCTTATGAAAAATTTGGATCAAGTTTTTATATTGTTCGCCACCAGATCCTTATAGGACTTTTGCCGGGGATTTTTTTATTTTTCTTTTTTCTCAAGATGCCGTATGGTATTTGGCGTAAATTTGCCTTTCCCTTATTTGCACTCGCGCTTCTTATACTCATATTCGTACTCATACCGGGAATAGGGCAGAAATTTAGTGGAGCGCGCAGTTGGTTTACTATTGGCTCCTTTTCACTCCAGCCGTCTGAATTTGCAAAGTTAAGCTTAATAATTTATTTAGCCGCGTGGTGCGAGAGTCGGCGTCAGATGCTCTCAGATTTTAAAAAAGGATTTTTGCCGTTTATCACAATTGCCGCCTCACTTGGACTTCTGATTGTGCTTCAGCCGGATGTGGGAACACTTTTTATTGTAGGCGCTATAGTATTATTTCTTGCGTTTGTCGTAGGGATACGTTTGCCATATTTACTTGGGGCGGTGGCTTGTGGCGCGCTTCTCCTTATGCTTCTCATAAAAGTGGCGCCATATCGTACTGCGCGGCTTACGGCATTTGTGCATCCGGAGCTTGATCCTCAGGGAGTTGGATATCATATTAACCAAGCGCTTCTGGCAGTAGGTTCTGGTGGATTTTGGGGCGTTGGGTTTGGGCATTCGCGTCAGAAATTTCGCTATTTGCCGGAAGTTACCGGCGATTCCATTTTTCCGATTATTGCCGAGGAACTGGGATTTATTTTTAGTGCGGCTCTGGTGCTGCTTATTGTAGCAATTCTTTGGCGGATGTTTAGGATTGCGCGTGACGCGCCGGATTATTTCTCAAAATACGCAGTAGCCGGGATTGCTGGTTGGTTTGGAATACAATCTTTTGTTAACATTAGCTCAATGCTTGGAGTATTGCCGCTTACTGGTCTGCCTCTGCCTTTTATTTCTTATGGCGGTACCGCGCTTGCGGCATCACTTTCGGCAGCGGGATTAGTGGGCGCAATTTCACGACATGCAAAGTGATATGCGTATTTTATTTACAGGTGGTGGCACGCTTGGTCCGGTTACGCCGCTTTTGGCTGTGGCAGAGGAGTTGAAGCGAATTAGCGAATTAGAGATTAGCGAATTAGCAAAGAATAAAAAAACTAATTCGCTAATTCGCCAATCAACTAATCCGCTACATCTCGTGTGGATTGGCACGCGGCGCGGGCCGGAGCGAAAACTAGTGGAGGAAGCGGGGATCAAGTTTTCATGGCTTTACGCGCCAAAATGGCGGCGGTATTTTGATGTACGCAATGTTTTCGTGCCGCTGGCTTTGCATATCGCAACGAAAATTGCCTGGTTCAAATTATTACGTCTGCGGCCGGATGTAATTGTCACAGCTGGCGGATTTGTAGGAGTGCCGGTGGTCTGGGCCGCATGGTGGCTTCGCAGGCCAGTACTTTTGCATAATCAAGATGTGCGTTGGAGTTTGGCAAATAAACTTGTGGCACCATTTGTGAGGCGAATCACATACGCGCTTCCCGGAACTGTGCCAAAACGTTGGCAAAAAAAAGCTGTATGGACTGGCAATCCTGTACGGGAATTTGTGCTTAAAGGAAGCAGAGAAAGGGGATTGCGCTTATGTGGATTTACTGAAAAACTGCCTACCATCATGGTACTTGGCGGCGGAACCGGTGCAAAACGATTAAATGAAATTGTAGTCGCGGCACTACTGGAATTAACAAAAAAGTTTCAAGTGATTCATGTGACGGGACGCGGTAAAGCCCCCTCACCCGATCTCGCATCCGCTCAATCACCCTCTCCCTTAGGGAGAGGGGAGGGTGAGGGACGATATTGTTCCTTCGAGTTTGTGACAAGCGAAATGGGGGATTTGTTGGCCGCGGCAGATCTTGTAATAACGCGCGCGGGTATGGGCGTGCTTTCTGAGTTGGCCGCGCTGGGTAAGCCCATGATTATTGTGCCAATTCCCGGAAGCCATCAAGAAGAAAATGCGGAATATTTTGCAAAACATGGCGCGGCAGTGGTAATGAATCAAAGCACTCTTACTAGTACAAATTTTGTGGCTACGATTTCCCGACTTTTTGAGGAGCGTGGGATGCTTGATATTCTAAACAAACACGCAAAAGGACTTTTTAAACCAAATGCTACAAAACGAGTGGCAGAAGCAGTACAAGGACTTGCCAAGAAGTAAATTGTGTAGTATATTATGTTCACTTTCGTGCATGATAATCGGGTCCGTAGCTCAGCGGTAGAGCAGATCCCTTTTAAGGATAAGGTCCTGGGTTCGCCCTGTCATGCGACAGGGCGCCCTATCGAATGATAGGGCGATCCCACCCTAAGTAGGATGTATTATATGTATTACGTGTATCTCTTGCAATTGAGCAACGGAAATGTATATACTGGCAGCACCGGAAATTTGCGAGAGCGCCTGGCAGAGCATGAACGCGGAAATGTTGATTCCACACGGAATAAACGGCCGGTAAAACTGATACACTATGAGGCATACCTACTTAAAAGTGATGCACAAAGGCGCGAGCGTTTTCTAAAAACAACAGAAGGCAAACGGCTTCTACGACAACAGATCAAAGACTACTTGCGATCGTTATCTTCAAAAAGCCAAGCAGAAAGATTTGATTAGCAGCATTTACCCTTCCACTTTTGGGTCCGTAGCTCAGTTGGTAGAGCAGATCCCTTTTAAGGATAAGGTCCTGGGTTCGATCCCCAGCGGACCCAAAAGTGGCGAGATAAAAGCGGAACACTGTCAAGGGCCGCTAGCTCAGTTGGTAGAGCAGATCCCTCTTAAGGATAAGGTCCTGGGTTCTGCGCCCGAGGCGCATCCGCCTTGGGAGGAGATCCCCAGCGGACCCAAAGGTGCGGGATAAAATGCCGCAGTGAAATAATCTAGGGTTCGCCTTGCACCATGTAAGGTGCATGGCGCCCTGAACTCGACGCAGTTCAGGGCGATCCCCAGCGGACCCAAAAGTGGAGAGATAAAATTGGAAAACACAATCATGCGTCCATAGCTCAGTTGGTAGAGCAGGGGACTCTTAATCCCAAGGTCGCAGGTTCGATCCCTGCTGGACGCACCATACCTTCCATGTTTGAACGTTTTACACGACCGCCAAAGGAATCCCCGGTTGGCACTTATCGTTTGGAGGTAATATCACTTCCGGAGGAATGCGATTGGGAAAAGTATTTGCCGCTTGAAATCCGGTATATTTTTGCGCGTGATGCCGCGTATAAAGAGAAAATCCGTGCGATTTTGAAACAGGGAAAAGCAATTGGGGTGCGCACCGTAAAGCGCACGCCGGAAAATATTTTAAAAGCCGTGCATACGATAAGCGTGCACAGTCAAGGCAATTACATTGTTACCTGGCTTCCAAAACTTTTGCGTGATAAACATTTGCCGCACATAACTTCTGAAGATCGCGCGCGAGCAAAGGAGCATGGCGAAGATTTAGACCAAGCAGTGGAAACCATTGTGCGCGATCGCCTTCGTTTCAAGCGACTCGTACTTATTGATGAAGAAAATATTGGTATAAAGCCAGAGGAGCAACGGTTCATGACTGAGCTTTCTGAAATTATTTATCCACTGGCCATTGATTATTCGGTGTTTCGCGTTATTGCGGATAACGCGCGGGAGCGGACAAAAGTCGCGCAAGCAATTATCAAGGCACTTCTGATTGTCGGACCAATTGCCCATGTACTTGAAAAGTTTGCCGCTGGCATTGGAAAAGTATTTGCGGCATCCGCGGATGATCTTCTTGGAGAATCGGCAGAGCTTATGGCGCTTCGCGGATCCGGATTTACCTGGCGTGAGCTTGCAAAACGTTCGCGCATACTTGTGCCGGTTTTTGCGCTTGCCACCTGGGGCGCGTTTTCGGTAGAAGGATTGTTGGATGAGGGCCATATAATTTGGGGTGGGGTGGTGTTTGGCCTTTCAGCAGTAGCGCTTTCGCTTACCACCGCCGTACAATCCATTTTCATGTACAAGCGCAATGCAAGGAAACTTATACGCGACGGGAAGGTTGTACTTGCCACTGGGCAGAGTGTCAACCGCATTGCGATCATTCAAGATTTTACCAATCCCGCGCGACTGGGATTGCTTATGGGCGCCGCGCTTGCACCTATTGCCGGTATTGGTGGTTCGCTTTTAGGTTTAATGCACAACGGCTGGGTACTGGCTGGTATTGGTTCAACCGAATCCATTGTTGCTGGTCTTACTGTTGTATTTGCCGACTACATCAACGAGTGGAGGTTTCATAGGAAATTGCAACTAGCAGTGAAACGCATAGGATAACACAAAGCGCCTCGCGCAAGCGGGGCTTTTTTGATATACTGAATAATATGTTTGTCAATCTGCCTTCATTTGCACTTCTGGGTATTCTTTTTGCTTCTTTTTTTGCCTTGAGCAAAGCCGCAGATATGTTGGTGCGCGCCCTTGTCAATTTGGGTATACTTTTCCGCGTTTCAATATTCGCGTTGAGCTTTATTCTTTTGGGACTTGTTACTTCGCTTCCGGAAATGCTCATTGGAGTATATGCGGTTGCTGATGGGTTTCCCAGTTTGTCACTGGGCAATCTTATTGGAGGAATTATTGTGCTTTTAACATTGGTTATGGGATTAAATGGTTTGCTTGCCGGCGGAATTCCCATTGATGGTAAATTTGCGCGCTACACGCTTTGCCGTTTTTTCCCAAAAATTCCTTGGTGTCCAAAATTAGCGATTCATGATCTTGCGATAATAGGCATATTGCTTATTGCTCCTGTGCTTGCTATTTTGGATGGACAACTTTCGCGTATTGATGGTGTGTTCCTTATAGCATTGTATAGTTTTTATGTGTGGTATTATGTACATGAGCCGCAGAATCGGCAAATTGCTGAACCAGAAGCAAAGGAAAAACCAGCACTTATTCGCAGTGTGGGATTATTTATTGCAGGTGCTGTTATATTAGGAGCAGTGGCGCGTATTGTAGTCATGGTTTCTGAAACATTGCTTGTGCGGCTTGGCGTTCCTTCTTTTCTTTTTGGTCTTCTTGCTTTAAGCATTGGTACAAACCTTCCTGAACTTACGGTTATGATACGCGCGCGTCGCGCAAAAGATATTTCGGCCGGAAATATACTTGGATCAGCAGTTGCGAATATATTGATTATTGGTCTTCTAGGTTTTTTCGCTCCTCTTTCAGGACTCACGCGGCAGGATATATTTTTTTCCACCGTAATGCTTGGCGCAGTAGTGCTTCTTCTGATTATATTTTTTCGCAGCAAGAATCAACTAAGCCGATATGAATCACTCATTCTTATTTTGTGCTACATTTTCTTCGTTGTAGTTCAAAGTTTGACACGGTTTTAATTATTATGCCGCTATGATCAAAGCGCAAAATGAAGGAATCATTTTGGAAAAAACATCGCTTGAATTTGAAAATCAAGCGGTATTGAATCCCGCCTGCATTGAAAAAAACGGTATTATTCATTTATATTACCGGGCCGTAGGGGAGGGGAATGTTTCCTCAATCGGTTATTGCAAGCTCAAAGATCCAACTAAGGTATTTGAGCGTATGACTGCGCCCTTGCTTTTTCCGGAATATGATTATGAAAAACAGGGAGTAGAAGATCCGCGCATTGTTGAAATTGATGGCGTATATTTTCTTACTTATACCGCCTACGATGGCAGAAACGCGCGCATTGCTTATGCGGTGAGCCATGATCTTGCGCATTTTGAAAAACAAGGCCTTATTTCTCCGGACATGAGCTATGATGAGGCTGAAGATTATTTTCGCGAGTTGCCAATTTCGGAACGCTATCTCATGTTTGAATCTTATTACAAAGATAAATTGGGGAAAAATGTTATGCTTTGGGAAAAAGACGCCAGCTTGTTTCCAGAAAAGATTAACAATAAATTCGCGCTTTTGCATCGTATTCTTCCCGGAATTCAGATTATTTATTTTAATGATTTTAAGGATCTTACTAAAAAATATTGGATTGAATATTTAAAAAGCCTGGATAAATTTATTCTTCTTGATCCGAAGTTTTTATTTGAGAATCGGAATATCGGCGGCGGTTGTCCGCCCATTAAAACAAAAGAAGGGTGGCTTCTGATCTACCATGCCGTGGAAGATATTCCGGGAGGAAAAACATATCACGCCAGCGCGGCCTTGCTTGACCTTCAAAATCCGCAAAAAGTGCTGGGCCGTTTGCGCGAACCGTTATTTTCTCCGGAAGAGCCATGGGAAAAAATGGGTGCGGTAAAGAATGTTGTATTCCCAACGGGCGCGATTGTGCGCGAGGGAAAATTGTATATCTATTACGGGGCCGCTGATACGCTTATCGCGGCGAAATCGGTTGAACTGGAGGAGCTTCTTTACGAATTAAAAAAACACAAATAGAATCATCGCCTTATGATTGAAAAACGCGAAAAATCATATATTGTATTTCTTTCCACATTTCCACCGCGCGAGTGTGGCATAGGAACGTTTACTGCTGATCTTGCCGAGGCAATAGACGAAATGCTTGCGCCACAAGTGGAAACGCGTGTGGTTGCAATGAACTCGGATGAGATAACGCATTTTCGATATCCTTCCAAAGTTCTGTTTTTAATTCAGCAGGCCAAATCTGAGGATTACACCTATATTGCGGAGCGTCTCAATGAAATGCCGCACGTGCGCGTGGTAAGCATTCAGCATGAATTTGGCATTTTCGGTGGAGACTACGGCATGCATCTTCTTCATTTTCTTGCGGCATTGAAAAAACCCGCAGTCATTACATTTCATACCGTGCCATCAAATCCGTCTGTGCTGATGCTGGAGGTAATGAAAAAAATAAGCGCGCAAGTGAAAGGGATTATTGTTATGACAAACCGCTCGCAGGAGTTGCTCGTAAATATCTACGGCATTGAAGGCGATAAGATTCAGGTGATCCCGCACGGCATTCATCCGCTTCCTTATACCCAAAGCGCTGAAGCCAAGTCATTGCTTAATTTATCTCAAAAAACAATTCTTTCAACTTTTGGCTTGTTAAACAGCGGTAAGGGTATTGAATACGTGCTTGACGCACTGCCGGAGGTTATCAAACAAATTCCCAACGCGCTTTATCTTATTTTGGGAAAAACTCATCCGAGTGTGCTGACAAAAGAAGGGGAAGCATATAGAAATTTTTTGATGCAAAAAGTGCATGCGCTGGGCCTTGAAAACCATGTGCGATTTTACAATAAATTTTTGCCGCTTAAAGATTTGCTTCAATTCCTTCAAGCCACGGATGTATATTTGGCAACCTCACTGGATCCCGATCACTCGGTTAGCGGCACCTTAAGTTACGCGCTGGGAACTGGCCGGCCGGTTGTTTCTACCGCGTTTGCGCAGGCAAAGGAATATATCACGGAAGAAGTAGGATTGCTTGTTGATTTTAAAAATCCCGCGGCATATGCCGATAGCTTGCTCAAAATGCTTACGGATGCTTCCTTGCGCGAGCAATTTGGCAAAAATGCCTATTTTAGAACACGCAATATGATCTGGCCTAATGTAGCCATTTCCTATCTTCGTTTTTTTGCGCGTATGGTGCCGGGTTTGCAAATTTCCCAAAAAGCACTTCCCCCCATTAAATTTTCGCATTTTTTCCGGCTTACTGATAATTTTGGAATGTTTCAATTCGCGCACCTGACAAAACCGAGTCCGGAATTTGGTTATACGGTTGATGATAACGCGCGAGCGCTTATTGCGGCAGGATTATATTATGAACAAACGAAAAAACCTGGCGTTCTCGCCCTTATAAAAATATATTTAACTTTTTTGGAATACGCGGCAGGGCCGAATGTTTTGGCGCATGCCCTTGTGCAAGCGCCAAAAAGATTATTTGAAAATTATATCAATGCTGATCGTTCGTTTGACACAATGAAAAATAACCAGGAAAATCTTGAAGATGCCAATGCGCGAGCGCTCTATGCGCTGGCGCGCATTTCAAGCATATCCGCGATCCCAAAGACCGAACGAGCGCGCGCGAGAGAATTATTTTTTAAAGGGGTGAATTGTGCAATGCAATTTGGTTCTCCACGCGCCATTGCGTTTTATTGCAAAGGTCTTGCCTTTATATGTGAAAAAGAAAAGAATTCGGAATTGGGAACCATATTGCGCTTTTACTGCGATCGCCTTGTTAAATTTTATTCTGTTTGCAGTGATGAGCAATGGCAATGGTTTGAAGAATATCTGACATATTCCAACGCGGTGTTATCTGAAGCGCTTTTGCTTTCCTATCGCGCAACTTCGGAGACTCGTTATCTGGAAGTCGGTAAAAAAACACTTGATTTTTTGATTCAGCAAACTTTTGAAGAGGGAATGTATATGGCTATAGGACAAGATGGCTGGTTTAAAAAAGGCAGCCGGCGGGAATACTTTGATCAACAATCTGAGGATGCATCCGCAATGGTGCAAGGACTAAAAGCGATGTATGATATATCAAAGGACAAGCAATACAGAACATTCATGTACCAAGCATTTTATTGGTTTCTTGGCGATAATATTTTGGGACAGGTTGTCTATGATAGAACTACAGGTGGATGTTATGATGGCATTGGCAGAAACTATATCAATTTGAATCAAGGGGCCGAATCTACTATTTCCTATCAACTTGCCCGTCTTGCGGTTGAAGGTTAATTGAAATCAAACTATGCCCGCGCTAAATTTTCCAGCATACAATGAGCGATTCCACATGCGACAGAGGTTCCCCTTATCTGTAGCAGTCAAAATAATTAATATCTCGTTCGCTGCCTTTGGCAGAAGCGGGAAAATTTAGGCGGGTATGGCAAAGATCAATTGGCACGCTTTGAAATTTACCGAGGTTTTTGAGCAACTTGGCGCGACAAAGGAGGGGCTGACAAATGCAGAAGCAAAAGCACGGCTTCAAAAATACGGTCCGAATGTATTGCCGGAGGACAAGCGGCCTTCGATATTTTCTATTTTTTGGCGCCAGTTACGCAGTCCGATGGTCTATGTACTTTTGATTGCGGCCCTCATTACCGCAGTCCTGCGTGAATTTGTAGATATGGGTGTGATTTTAGCAGCAGTGGTGGTCAATGCCGCGATTGGATTTTGGCAAGAATGGAAAGCAGATGAGGCGTTTGCCGCGCTTAAAGCAATGGTACAGCACAAGGCGCGGGTTATACGGCAAGGATCCCCTCACCTAGCCTCCGGCCATCCTCTCCCTCAGGGAGAGGGGAGGGTGAGGGAAATGTTAGTGGATGCGTCTGAAATTGTACCAGGCGATATACTTTTGCTTCACGCAGGCGATCGGATTTCCGCAGACGCGCGGCTTTTGGAAGTGTTTGATTTTGAAGTTAATGAGGCGGCGCTTACCGGAGAATCGCTCCCGGTTGCAAAACACACAAGGACTCTTCAATCAGCAGTTACGCTTGTGGAGCGGGCAAACATGGTATGGCAGGGCACAACTGTCACACGTGGAAAAGCGATTGCGGTTGTTGTGGCAACCGGCAAAGAAACCGCCTTTGGAGAAATTGCGCTTTTGGTACAAAAAGTAGTAGAGCCAATAACGCCGCTTCAAAGCCAATTGCATAAACTTGCGAAAATTTTGGGAATGGTAACAGTACTTATTGCAGTTGGGATTTTTGGAGTGGGGATCCTTCAAGGGCGAAGCATTGTAGAGATATTTTTGATCGCAGTGGCAGTTGCGGTTGCCGCGATTCCGGAAGGATTGCTTATTTCACTCACAGTTATACTTGCCCTTGGAATGCGCGCGCTTGCCCGGCGCAGTGCCATTGTGAAGCGCTTGCTTGCCGCCGAAACTTTAGGGAGTGTTTCAATAATTTGCACGGATAAAACCGGAACGCTCACCACCGGAGAGATGGAAGTGGTGGAAATTGTGGACGCGGCGGGAGTGGCCAGGCCACTGCCGCAGGCGCAACCCGTGGCCTGGCCACGAGGAGCCATGCACGCTCTGGAAATTGCAATAGTAGGCAATGAAGGCGCGGATTTAACTTCAAAAGCGC
>MGDU01000017.1 GCA_001790815.1 Candidatus Uhrbacteria bacterium RIFCSPHIGHO2_02_FULL_46_47
GCAAAAAGAGAAAAGCAAATTGAGCAGGTGGTCAATAATACGGCAGGAATGTACGGAGACGTACAAGGTTTGATTGGCACGGCCATACAGCCGATAGCCGCCTTAGAAGCTGGCCATGAATTCACGGAAGGTGAAGACGGGAGTGAAGAAGAGGATAAACCAGAGGCAAAAAAACAAACAGTGGAAGAAGCTATTGATCCGGAAAACATCCCATTTTAAATTGTATGGAAACCGAATCAAAACAACAAATTCTGGAACGGCGGAAAGAGATTGAGCAGGGACTCACGGATATGCTCAAGGAGACCGACCCGACTTCGCCAAGGCTACGACGGGGCAAGGAGCAATTTACTTTGCAGGATGTTAAAGATGTCATTTTTCACGAAGAGGATAACGACGACATGATGAAAGTCATAGCTATGTTTGATCGTGGCGGGGATGCGACGGAACTGGAAAATGTACTCGAGTTGGTCAACGATGCCTGGAATTATTTTCCGCACAAAGTTCTCGGCGGCCTTTCTCCAGCCGAAAAATTGTTAGGATATTAGAACATCCATACGGCCGTATTTAAAAAGGGCTGACCTGCTTTCTGGTCAGACCCTTTCAAAAGAGCTTCATTTGGCCTGTTGCCCGCGCCCGTTGTCCTTGCCGATGCTGGCGCTTTGCAATCTCCCAGGCCCGCATGCGAAACGAGCGCAGAACTTCCCCGATTTCAATACAGCACGAAACTTCTTCCAACGCGGCGTCAATCCGCCTTTGCCAACGCGCGAGGATTTCTAAAGTCAAATCATCAATCTCGCAAATCTCGCGGTAAACCCCATCCCATGTCAGTTCTTTTCGCCTTTGTGCCATCCCCTCCTCCTAAAGCAGGGCCGAAGCGGCCTTGAATTGCGCCTTGGCGCGCGGAAACTTCCGTGCCTTCATCAGATCAATTCCCTGCCACAGAAGCGCGCGCCCTTTCGCCAGACGCTTCACCTTGAATCCACTCTCATCAAGCGTGCCCAGTCGCGTCATGACCGCGCGCGTGGCCGCGATGATCTGCATTTGCTTTGCCGGTGTGAGCGTACCCTTGCGCAGCGCAAGCGAAAAACGATAGAGAGCGCGCTCGAGCTCTCGCTGAACGCGCTTGAACTTGATGCCCATGCGCATGCGCGCGATGATCAGGGTAATTTCCTTAGCGCGCTCTAGCCGCGGAATATCGTGATCAATAAGAGTGGCAAATACATAAGCCAAATCCTGCTCCATGTGCGTGGCCATGCGATTGAACGGATCCACCTTGAGGAGCGGAAGCTGGCTTTTCAGGGCTTCACACAGCGCCCAGATGGTCAGCATGTCCAATCCTTCACCCCCGCGCGCAACTTGGCGTGCGATGGAAGAGAGGTTGGACTCAAATGCATTCAGGATCTGCCAGATCGCGCTCAACTCCTGCGCGGTGACGCGATGAAGGCGCGCTAGGTTGGGGAGAATTGCTTCAATCTCCTCAAACCGTACGCAGTACTCTCGCCCTACTGCAACAAGCCGTGCCAGAATCACACCTGGATTATATCGCTTCAAGCTATCTTGAAGTGGTAAAGCGGCTTCCACGCGCGCCGTGGCAGACCTGAGCACGTCCTTGCGCGCGTTTTCAAAAAGGATTTGCAGTGTGTTCAACTTTTCCTGCACGCTTTTGCGCTGTGCTACCGTCAACGGCAAATTCTTGGCAATGATCCGGCTTGCGGAAACAAGCTCTGCATTGGAAAGCTTGAGCTTGCGCTGAGCGGCTTCTTCAGAGTGTATAGCATGCGCGTAAGAGCGCACCACTGCATACAAGCTTGCGGATACATGGTAAATGCGACGCTTGTCTTCTCCCTCGCCGATCCACTTCGAGTGCAAAATGCGACCGGCTGGAATCGTGAAATCTTGCGCAAGCGGCTTGCCGCGATACATCTGCCCGGCCGTAAGTACAATCTCACGCGCCAAGACCATTATACGGGGCGCCAGGATGGGGAGTACTTCCACCGTGCGCGTCTTTCCGTAAAGCCGTACTACCATCTTGCCAATTGCGTTTTGCACTTTGGCCTCCAATTGTCAAAGAAACGTGACCTTAACATAACATAAATATGCTAAAAAGTCCAGCACAAGCACTTGACAGGTTTTTGGGCAACTGGTAGACTGTGGATAACTACACATCTTGACACCTCTGCTTCACACGATTTTGGCTTGATTGAGCGAAATTCTGGTTTGCCTAAAGTACGCCCTAACTCACAGCTTTACCGTGAAGCGTATTTTTTTAGCCTCCCACAATAATTAAGACTTAGATTTGCCTCTTTCCCGCATCCGGAAAGGGGTCTTTGTGTTTGCATGCCTACTCCAATTTTCGCTCGACGTCAATCAATCAATCGTGAGCCAGAATTTTTTGGTGCGGCTCCTGAAGTAGTGGCCTTGCCGGATTTGACAGAAATCCAGAAGAACTCCTACGCCTGGTTATTCAGTGACGGACTGAAAGAACTCTTTGATGAGGTATCTCCGATCAAGGATTTTACCGGACGGGACTTGGAACTTTGGTTTGACGAGTACTATTTTGACGACCCAAAATTTGAGGAGGTAACCTCGCGTCTTAAAAATGTCACTTTTGAAGCGCCTCTGCGCGTCAAGGCGCGCATTGTCAACAAACGCAGCGGAGAAACTAAGTCGCAAGAAGTGTATTTGGGAGATATGCCGCTCATGACGCCGCGTGGCACGTTTGTGATCAATGGTGTTGAGCGTACGGTCGTTTCTCAGCTTATCCGCTCTGCCGGAGTCTTTTTCACCTCGGAATTTTTACGCGGCCGAAGATATTATGGCGCAAAGCTAATTCCCAACCGCGGCGCATGGCTTGAATTTGAAACTGATGCAACGGGAGTAATTTGGGTTAAGATTGATCGTAAACGCAAGGTGGCAGTAACCTCGCTTTTACGCGCGTTTGGCTATGAGTCAGATGAGGGAATCAAGAAACTCTTCACTGATGTAGATACCAAAACCGATTTTCGCTACATTGACGCGACGATTGCCAAGGATGCGGCAAAAAATATGGATGAAGGACTGATCGAAGTTTATAAACGCATCCGCCCGGGAGATCTTGCAACCGTAGACAATGCGCGATCTCTTATCTATGCCATGTTTTTCAACTATGACCGTTACGATTTAGGAAAAGTCGGCCGCTATAAATTCCTGCAAAAATTCAAAACTCCCGGCGCTGAAGTTGATAAGAAAACTATGATTGATTCGCGCGAGGCGCGCATCCTGAAGAAAGAAGACATTATCGCTATTGTGCGCGAAATCATCCGCTTGAATGTAACGCAGGAAGAGCCGGATGACATTGATCATCTTGGTAATCGCCGCGTGCGCGCGGTAGGTGAACTGGTGCAGAATCGCTTTAGGGTGGGGCTGGCGCGCATGGAGCGCATTATCAAAGACCGCATGTCTACTATGGATGTTACGGCTATCACGCCAGCAAAACTTATCAACGCTCGTCCAGTTATGGGTGCGATTCGTGAATTCTTTACCTCTTCCCAACTTTCACAATTCATGGATCAGACTAATCCTTTGGCTGAACTTGAACACAAACGCCGGCTCTCCGCCATGGGACCGGGCGGACTCTCCCGCGAGCGCGCCGGATTTGATGTGCGCGATGTGCATCCAACCCACTACGGCCGCATCTGTCCGATTGCAACTCCCGAAGGCCCAAACATCGGACTTGTCGGACACCTTGCAAGCTACGCCCGCGTAAACGAGTACGGATTTTTGGAAACACCGTATCGAAAAGTAATCAAAGAATCGGGAGCCGACGGAAGCGTCAAGATGCGCGTTACAAACGAGATTGCCTATTTGAACGCTTTTGCTGAAGAAAAAGTAACCACTACCGCCGTTACTACTCCGACTGACAAGCGTGACTATATCACGGTCGCCCGCGCGGACGTACGCAAACACGGCAAACCCGCAACTGCTCCGGTTGAGGAAATTGACTACATGGATGTTTCATCCAAGCAGATCATTTCTATTGCCACCGCGCTTATTCCTTTTTTGGAACATGATGACGCGGTTCGCGCGCTCATGGGAACAAACATGCAACGCCAAGCAGTGCCATGCGTCAAGCCTGAAGCTCCGATTGTCTGCACAGGAGTTGAGGGACACGCCGCCTATAATTCAGGACACCTAGTCTTTTCTCCTTGCGACGGCGCAGTTAAGGAAGTTGATGGCAGTCGCATTATAATTAAAGCGCATGATGGAAAAGAACATGAATTTCGTTTAAATAAATTCGTCCGCTCCAACGCTTCCACTTGTTTAAATCAAATCCCGATTGTTGAACATGAGCAAAAAGTGCGCATCGGAGATGTGCTGGCGGACGGTCCGGGTATGGATCACGGAGAGCTGGCGCTTGGACAAAATGTGCTAGCCGCGTTTTTGAGCTGGGAAGGATACAATTATGAAGACGCGGTTATTATTTCCGAGCGAATAGTGCAAAAGGACCGCTATACCTCTATTCATATTGAGCACTATGTAATTGACGTGCGTGAAACAAAACTCGGCCCGGAAGTTGTAACCTCTGACATTCCCAACATCGCTGAGGAAAAACTTGCCAATCTTGATGAGCGCGGCATTGTCCGCATCGGCGCCTCAGTTGTCTCCGGCGATATTCTGGTGGGAAAAATTACTCCCAAGGGCGAAACAGAACTTTCTGCTGAAGAGCGTCTGCTTCGCGCGATTTTCGGCGAAAAAGCGCGCGATGTTCGCGATTCATCGCTTTATCTTGAACACGGCGAGCATGGAAAAGTCATTGATGTAAAAATCTTTTCAGCAGAAGTCGGCGATAAACTTCCGCCGGGAGTTACACAATCCATTCAGGTTTCCGTGGCGGATATGCGCAAACTGCAAGTCGGCGACAAAATGGCCGGCCGTCACGGCAACAAAGGCGTTATTTCAAAAGTAGTGCCGGTTGAGGATATGCCTTTTCTTCCAGATGGAACTCCGATTGATGTTATTCTCTCCCCTTTGGGCGTTGTCTCGCGTATGAACTTGGGGCAAATTCTTGAAACGCATTTTGGTCTGGCGGCAAATGCGCTGGGCTATCGCGTCATTACTCCGGCCTTAAATGGAACCTTTGAAGAGCAGATTAAATCCGAGCTCATCCGCGCTGGATTTGAGCGCGATGGCAAAGTACAGCTCTATGACGGAAAAACTGGAGATGCCTATGATCATCGCACCACCGTTGGCTATATTTATATGATGAAACTTGTGCACATGGTTGAGGATAAAATTCACCAACGTTCAATCGGGCCCTACTCGCTTATAACTCAGCAGCCGCTGGGAGGAAAAGCGCAATTCGGAGGCCAACGCTTTGGGGAAATGGAAGTCTGGGCGCTTGAGGCCTACGGCGCGGCACACACGCTTCAAGAAATTCTTACCATTAAATCTGATGACGTGACTGGCCGATCGCGGGCGTACGAGTCCATTATTAAAGGGGAGTCCGTGCAGAAAAAACATATTCCCGAAGCATTCCAAGTGCTCGTTCGCGAGCTTAAAGGTTTGTGTCTTGATGTTGAACTGCTCAAGGGTGGCAAACCAATTGCGCCAACTGACTCTTCAAAAATGAAATCTTCGCCTAAGCCCAAACGATAAATAAATATGTCTGATCCCAAGGAAACAGCCGCAACTTACGAGCGTCCAGCGCGAACTGAGCGCTTTTCCAAACCTGAACCAGAAGTGCTTGATTTTGATGCCATTCGCCTGCGCCTTGCTTCATCTGAAGTCATGCGCCTCTGGTCATACGGAGAAATCTCAAAACCCGAGACAATTAATTACCGCACTCAAAAACCTGAAAAAGACGGTCTTTTTGACGAGCGTATTTTCGGACCAACCAAAGACTGGGAATGCTACTGCGGAAAATATAAAAAAATCCGCTATAAGGGAATTGTCTGCGACAAGTGCGGCGTTGAAATAACGACTTCGCTTGTGCGTCGCGAGCGCATGGGACATATTGAACTCAAAGCACCGGCGGCGCATATTTGGTTTTTGCGCGGCGTGCCATCACGCATCGGGCTTGTCCTTGATCTTTCTTTACAAAATTTGGAAAAAGTTATTTATTTTGCCGCCTATATAATCATAAGCGTCAATGAAGATCTTAAAAATGAAACGCTTGAAAAACTTCGGGATGAATTCAAGGGAAAACGAAAAATGCTTAAAGCCGATCTTGATCGAGAACTGGCAAAATACAACCCGGATACTGATGGCGGAACTTTGCGCGTAAAAGAAGATGAACATAATAAGAAGCTTGCCGCTTTAAGCGCTGAATTCTCCGCAACCGAAAATGAAATTAAAGAGCTCCAACCGCTTACAATCTTAAGCGAACATTCTTACCATGAATTTTCTCTTAAATACGGACACTTCTTCGACGCCGGGATCGGAGCTGAGGGAATTCATTATCTTTTGAAAAATCTTGATCTCAAATCCGCTGCCACGGACTGCGAGCAAGAACTCAAAGATGCGCCTCAGGGAAAGCGCGACAAACTTATCCGCCGCATGAAAGTGCTACGCTCATTTCTCGTTAACGGCATCAAGCCGGAATGGATGATTCTGACGGTTATCCCCGTGATACCTCCGGATCTGCGCCCGATGGTTGCTCTTGACGGAGGACGCTTCGCGACCTCAGATTTAAATGATTTGTATCGCCGGGTTATCAATCGCAATAATCGCTTGAAGCGTTTGCTTGAGCTCAACGCGCCGGACGTTATTGTGCGCAATGAAAAGCGCATGCTTCAAGAAGCGGTTGACGCCCTCATTGATAATTCCGCGCGCCATGCCAAAACCGTTACCGCCTCAACCGGACAGCGCCGACAGCTGCGCTCTTTGGCCGACATCTTAAAAGGAAAGCAAGGACGCTTTCGCCAAAACCTTCTTGGAAAGCGTACGGATTATTCCGGACGCTCAGTCATTGTCGTGGGTCCAAAGTTGAAACTGCATCAGTGCGGCCTGCCAAAACGCATGGCCCTTGAGCTTTTCAAACCCTATATTATCGCGGAACTTATCAAACGGGAACTGGTGCACAATATTCGCTCTGCGACTCGCTTCATTGAATCCGGACGAGCAGAAATTTGGGATATTCTTGAGGAAGTTACCAAAAACGCAACCGTACTTTTAAACCGCGCGCCAACGCTTCACCGTTTGGGTATTCAGGCCTTCCAGCCAATTCTTATTGAAGGAAAAGCAATTCAGATTCATCCGCTGGTTTGTCCCGCGTTCAACGCGGACTTTGATGGAGACCAAATGGCTGTACATGTGCCGCTTACCGATGAGGCAAAGACCGAGGCGCGCGAAATAATGCTCTCTTCAAAAAATTTGCTCAAACCGGCGCATGGGAATCCTGTTGCTCAACCGAACAAAGATATCGCCTGGGGATGCTTTTATATGACCTCGCCCTCGCCCCAAGAACCGCAGCGAATTAAATACTTTGGGTCTCCGGAGGAAGCCGTGCTGGCCTATGAAATGCGGCATCTTGGTCTGCAGGAAAAAATCATGGCGCGCGGAATTAAGACTCATGAAGATGAGCTTCTTGAGACAACCGTTGGCCGTATTCTTTTCAATCGCATTCTTTTTCCAAAACTTCCATACTACAACCAGCCAATGGATGTAAAGCGCTTGGGAGATATGACGCGCCTGGCCATGGAAATCTACGGCGTGGCCAAGACCGCGGAGCTTCTTGATGAAATTAAAGAGCTTGGCTTTAAATCAATTTCTCGCTCAGGATTTTCCTGGTCAATGGAAGACCTTCCCACCCTTCCAAAAAAACAAGAATTTCTTAACGACGGACAGAGCCGCGTGGATGAAGTGGAAGAGCAATATGCCTCGGGACTCCTTACCGATTCTGAGCGCCATACCAAAATTATTGAAATTTGGACTGAAATTAAAGACGCGATTGTTAAAGAATCCAAGCAGGGAGTAGACAAAGCCGGATCAGTCTATTCTATGGTGGAGTCCGGCGCGCGCGGCTCATGGGGACAGCTTACCCAGATGGTAGGTATGAAGGGCTTGGTGGCGAACCCTGCTGGCGATATTATTGAACTGCCGGTTAAAGCATCCTTTAAAGAAGGGTTTAAAGTATTAGAATACTTCATCTCAACTCACGGCTCTCGAAAAGGTTTATCCGATACTGCGCTGCGTACCGCCAACGCCGGATATCTTACCCGCCGTCTTGTTGACGTATCCCAAGATGTGGTAATACGGCAGGAAGATTGCGGAGATACCGAAGGCGCTATGATTACCAAAGCTGAGTCAGATGAAATTGGGGAATCCTTCGCCTCGCGCCTTATCGGCCGGTTTACTTTAGAGGACGTAAAGATTGGCCGTAAAACAATTGTAAAGCGCGATGAGATTATGACTGATACTATTGCCAAACAGATTGATGCCGCCGGGCTTCAAGGCGTACGCATGCGCTCAACCCTGCGCTGCAAAACACGCAAAGGACTTTGCGTACGCTGCTATGGCTATGATCTTGGGCACAACAAACCGGTTGTCCAAGGCGTGGCTGTTGGCATCATTGCCGCGCAATCCATTGGTGAGCCTGGAACACAGCTCACCATGCGTACTTTCCATACCGGGGGAGTTGCCGGACTGGACATTACTCAAGGTCTTCCGCGCGTGGAAGAACTTTTTGAGGTGCGCACGCCTAAGAAAAAAGCTTTTATGACCGACGTAGCTGGTACGGCTTCCATTGAAACTGGCGAACGCATTATTGAAACGCCGACTGGGCGCAAAATTGTCGGACAAACCGGACAAAAAATCATTAAAATCACGGCTGATGACGGCGCTATTAAAGAATATATTATTCCCCCTGGCTATGTGCTTTGGGTAAAGGGCGGCGATACCGTAGAAGTTGGGGCACAACTTACGGAAGGCGCGCTTGATCCGCATGAATTATTTTTACTGCGTGGAAAAGAAGCTGTAGAAAAATATCTTTTGCATGAGGTGCAAGGCATTTACTCTTCACAAGGACAAAAACTGAATGACAAGCATATTGAAGTGATTGTGCGTCAGCTCTTTTCCCGCGTGCTTATCAAAGATCCGGGCGATACTGATCTTTTGCCAGGTGAAACCGTTGAGAAAGCCGAATTTGATGAAGAAAATGATGCTGTTGGTAAAAAAGGTAAACTGGCAGAAGGCGAAGAATTGCTTTTGGGCGTTACCAAAGTTTCACTTTCAACCCGCAGTTTCCTCTCTGCCGCATCTTTCCAAGAAACAGCCCGCGTGCTCATCAATGCCGCGGTAACCGGAAAGATTGATCGGCTCGATGGACTTAAAGAAAACGTCATTATCGGACGGCTAATTCCGGCAGGAACGGGATTCAAAGCGAGTAAGTAGTAGGTAGTAGGTAGCCGCCGGTCTTTAGCCGGCGCACAAAATGTAGCGCGGGGGCTCTTGCCCCGTACCGAGCTTTGCTCTGGTACTGGGGTGGACTCCCGCCTTTTGTTGTATTATACTTGCGTTACACGTTATAAGCTACACGTTACACGATTATGAGCCGGCACAGCAAATGGAGTAAAATCAAAAATCAAAAAGGTTCAGCTGATCAGAAAAAAGGCGCGATCTTTACCAAACTCTCGCGCGCCATTACTGTTGCGGCGCGCGCCGGAGGCGATCCAACATCAAATTTTAAATTGCGGTTAGTTATTGATACTGCCAAATCCGCAGCCATGCCTAAAGACACCATTGAACGCGCCATTGCCAAAGGAACCGGAGCAGATAAAGAAGGCGCGCAAATTATTGAAGAAACATATGAAGGGTTTGGCCCGGGTGGAGTTGCTTTTATGGTGGAAATTGTCACAGATAATAAAAATCGCGCTTACCAAGAACTGCGCCAAACTTTTTCTGAACACGGTGGAAATCTTGGCAGTTCGGGGTCAGTGGCATGGATGTTTGAGCATAAGGGCGTGATACGAATTGCCGCCCCTCACCTGGCCTTACGGCCATCCTCTCCCACACGGGGAGAGGAATCTCCGTTTGTCCCTCTCCCTACGGGAGAGGGTAGGGTGAGGGAAGATATTGAATTGAAATTGATTGATGCCGGCGCTGAAGATATTGCCACGGAGGATGAAGGTATCACAATTTATACTAAACCCGAGGATCTTAAATCTGTTGAGGAAAAAATCCGCGCTTCCGGACTTACCCCGGAATACGCCGGCCTGGAATGGGTGCCAAAAGAAAAACTTACTATACCGGAAGACGCGCGCGCCAAACTTGAAAACCTTGAAAACGCGCTGGATGAGTTAGAAGATGTGAGTGAGTATTATACAAATGCGACCGAATTGCATTAATGGTAGCCGCCGGTCTTTAGCCGGCGCACAATGTAGCGCGGCACTTTATGTGCCGCTTTTACATTTATATCCTGAGCATAGTCGAAGGATTATTATAAAAAAAGCGCCCCGCACGGTCATACTGACCCGTGCGGGGAAGTTGAGGAACGACTACTACTCGCTTTCAAGGCCGAGAAACCAGGTGAAGGGTTTCCACTCGGCATCAGCGTCAGATAGGCCGAGGCCTCTACCGCGAAAATCACCGCCAAGATACAACACCGCCTGGATGCCATCTACAAGAATCACATCGTCTGGGTTGACAATCTTGTTATACAAAAGACCACCCAAGAGTTGACTGCGTTTGGCTTTGGCACCGAGGGTGAGCAAGTGCTGGGTACAGGCCGGGCCGAGGTTGATCTTCGCACGGAGTCTAATGATCTGCTCACACGAGGCATTACGCCCGATGCGGAAAACCACGACCTTAGCCTTGACCGGCTCCGTACCAGTGACTACACGGTGAACGCCGAGGACAGCAGTCATGTGTTTAGGGTACATATAGCCGTAGTCTCCAGCCATAATGATCTCTTTTATGGTCTTGGTTGGGTCGACCTCAACCTCAAAAACGCGCCGCTCGATCTTGTTGAGATCAAACGCATCTACCCAATCGACCAATTGCTCATCAGTATTGGAAACCGAGTCAGTCGCCAAAGAGACGGGGGTTGACGGCGGTTTATTGCTATCCGTTCTATCCGTTTCATCTTTCTTAAAATACTGCACACACAGCGATATCCAGAAGATGCAGATGATAATACCAATAAGCGTTTGTATAGGACTATCCGGTGGCCTTGGTCCGCCACCACCGACCCTGTATGTTGTACCACCCGCGTACATTGACATGCTGGTACTCCTTTGTGTATCCCCTGCGCTTTCCTGTCAAAGAACACTTTTTACATTACTACTTTTTGCCAAAATGTCAAGGGAAGAGTAAAATATGCATACATTCAGTATGCATATTTTTATTGATGAATCAGGTAGCTTTCAGAATCACGACCCAAATTTCAAAGACTCACAAGAAGATTTCGGAATTCAGATCGCTGATTTTATTGCACACGATACGGCATTAAAGTACACTCGAGGAAACATTCATTGGTATACGCTATTTCAGGGTCACATTAAATCGGAGATAAACGGCGCTGCTGTGCTATAAAAACAAAGAAGGCGCTGCGTGCCGTATAATATCCGCCGATTTAAACCCCAACCTGCTTGGGGAAACATCGGGGTACACAGCACGACTTATGCGCCTTCTTAACTCACTGTTCTAAATAAAGTATATCATACCTCTAAATCTTGTCAAGCTATGATAATTCTAGGCATTGATCCGGGAATTGCGCGCATGGGGTTTGGGGTGGTGGAAGAAACAAAACAGAAACCGCGGGCCTTGGCCTATGGCTGTTTTGAAACTTCCAAAGATTTAGCGCAAGCCGAGCGTCTTGCTAAAGTGCATCAAGAACTGGCGCGGCTTATTAAATTGCACAAGCCAGAGCGAGTGGCAGTGGAAAAATTGTTTTTTTCCAAAAACGTAAAGACCGCGCTTCAAGTTGGCGAAGCGCGCGGAGTTATACTTATGACCTGCGCCGAGCTCAAAGTTCCGGTTTTTGAAATCTCGCCCAAAGAAGTAAAGCAAGCGCTAACCGGCTATGGAAGCGCTGATAAACAGCAAATGCAGAAAATGGTACAATTAATTCTGAAACTCAAAGCAATACCAAAACCTGACGACGCTGCTGACGCTTTAGCCATTGCCTTGGCAGGAGCTAGACTATAATGCCAATCTACAAATGTAATGCAAATCTACAAATACAAATATGCCAATAGAAAAGGTATTGCACAAAGAACTTTCTTATAACATTGTAGGCATATTATATGCAACTCATAATGAGTTGGGACGATATGCGAATGAAAAACAATACGGCGATCTCATTGAAAATAAATTAAAGGGAGGTGGAATATCGTACGAACGTGAGAAAGTACTGGATCAATATTTTCCCGCAGAACACCCCGGTCGCCATCGGATTGACTTCCTTATCGACGACAAAATTATTCTGGAGCTGAAATGCAAGCGCTTTATTGGAAAGGAAGAATACTATCAAACACAACGCTATCTTCATGCGCTCAATAAAAAGTTGGGCATACTGATAAACTTCAGAACAAGATTTTTACAGCCACATCGAGTAATTAATTCCACCATTCGCAATTCGTAGATTTGAATAAAATTTGTATATTTGCATTGCAATTATGCTCTCATCTGAAATCCGTAAAGATTACATCCAAGACAAATACGTAATTATCGCACCAAGACGCGGTGTAAGGCCGCAGGAAGTTGCGCCACCTTCGCCACAAAAAATGGTGCCGCCGCCATGCCGATTTTGTCCGGAAAAATTGGATCAGGAAAAATATGTCCTAGAAACAGGGCTTAGCCCTGTACCAGTAAGGGCTAAGCCCTTAACAAATTGGCAAATTAAAGTCGTCCCCAATAAATTTCCCGCGGTCTCACTTGAAAATCCCAAGGCCTATGGCGTGCAAGAAGTAGTAGTGGAAACGCCGGAGCACGGCAAACACTTGGAAGAATTGCCGGACGGTCATGTCGCCAAGCTTCTTGAGATCTATGCCGCGCGCACCGAAGCGATTTCGCAAAGTAAAAAAATAGAATATGTTCTCATTTTCAAAAATTCTGGCGGTCCGGCTGGCGCTTCAATCCAACATGCTCATTCCCAAATTTTCGCCACTCATTTCCTGCCTCCACATCTTTTTGATAAATCCCAAAAAGTCCAAGCCTATAAATTGCGCACTGGCCGATGCGTGTACTGCGATGTGGTAACTCGCGAGCGCAAAGGCCCGCGATTAGTTTTTGAAGATAAGCAAGTGCTTGCCTTTACCCCTTATGCTTCAATGCATAACTATGAAATTTGGATTTTACCAAAGCACCATCTTGATAATATCACATTATTAAATGATACCGAGCGCCTATCGTGGGCAAAAATTCTAAAACATGTGCTGAAAAAAATTGACGGCCTGGGCCTGCCTTACAATTACTATTTCCATCAGGTCATCCATGACGAAGATCAACATCTGTATATGAAAATCACACCTCGCGGCTCAATATGGGCCGGGGTGGAAATCGGAAGCGGCCTTATTATCAACCCCGTCTCCCCGGAAGACGCGGCGCAGTATTATCGGGAATAATTTTAAAAAGTTGCCCGCCGAGGCGCAAACGCGTACTGCGGCATACGCGCGCGGGCGCGATTCTTGAACCAGAGGAGCTCACCGTAGGCGATCAAGGGCGCCGTAACCGAACATGGAAGCAGAGCCAAGAAAACTGGCCCTTGCATCTTCTTCAGGAACGAACTTTCCATCAATCATGAACACGCTAGGCATTATCTTTCCCCCTTGGAAAAAGAAAAACCGACCAAATGGTCGGCACTATATTATCATCATACCCTGCACGTGTCAATCATTTTTTCCTCCCCCACTGCTCCGGATTAAATACGCGCATCATATATAAAACTAAAAGCATAATAACAGTTGCAACAGTACCGAGCATAAATTGTCCTTGACCGATAATAAACCCCATTCCAGCCGCGGCCCAAAGTGCCGCCGCTGTAGTTAATCCTTCAACACGGCCTTCGCGAAAAATAATTAAACCCGCGCCTAAAAATCCAATGCCCGCCGCAACCGGTTGAACACCACCATCGCTTGCCAATGCAAACAAAGCTGAACCAAGCGCAACTAGCGCAAAAGTTCTGGTTCCGGCAGTTTTTCCAAGCGTTTCGCGCTCCAGTCCAATAAGCCAGCCAAATACCGCGGCTAACAATAAACGCAAAATCAAATTTAACTCGCTGGCGCCCAAAATATTATTTATCATATTAATTTGTAGGATTGGTAGCGGATTTGTAGGTTCGTAGTTTATATTATACCACAAAGCCCCCTGATCTGTATATCAGAGGGCTACAAGCATCAAATTAAATTATTTCATTGGCATCCGATCGCACTTGCACATTCCTTTACTCCAGTGCATAAGTCCTGCCAAAATAACGAGAATGGGCCATCCTATGCTTACTGTTTGCTGACTTACCATTCCAAGAGCGCCCAAAAGAAACAAAAGACCAAAAAGCACCACCAGTCCCGGAACTACTTTATGGTGCGGACATTTGCACATCGCACCCATCATTCCTTCATGCATACTACCACCTCCTTTCGCATACGTTGCATATAGTATAGCACAAAATGCAAAAACGTCCTGTGGACGGATTTTTCAAAGCGGGTAGGGGGAATCGCCGCTCCAACGTTGTTGGAGCGAGCCTCGCCCGTCTGCCCATTACATGGGCGGACGAGGCGGGAACCCCTCATTAAAATATTTTTTAAGTTTCCTGCGTCCAGAACCACTTTTCCAATAATGCTCTCGTTTTTTTGCTTCCTGTTCCGTTGTATAGCATTCTGTGTATAAAACAATAAACGGACGCCTATTTTTTGTCGCATCTACTTTACCTTGATTGTGTTCCCGCAGTCGACCAACTACATTCCCTGCATAGCCTGTATAAGTTCTTTGATCCTTAAGACTTTTAAGGATGTAAACAAAAAACATAGCAATTTAAACACACGTATAAACTGGAGCGGGTAGGGGGAATCGAACCCCCATTACCAGTTTGGAAAACTGGAATAATAGCCATTATACGATACCCGCATCGGGGTGGTGGGATTCGCACCCACGATCCTCTGCTCCCAAAGCAGATGCCTTAGGCTACTGGGCCACACCCCGTTTGCATTGACCCTATACTACCGTACCCCTCTTGAAATGTCTAGGGCATTATGATATCCTATCTGTACGTTATTTATAATATGGGCGCGTAGCTCAGTGGCAGAGCACATTCCTGATAAGAATGGGGTCGTAGGTCCGATTCCTACCGCGCCCACCAAAAATCCTCCGAGTATAATCGGAGGATTTTTGTTTACGCTTTTTCAAAACACCACCTCTTGTCATCCCCGACCGCGATCGGGGATCTAGATTCTAGATTCCCGTTTTCACGCCCAAGGCGGACAGGCACGGGAATGACGATTGTTGATGTCCTTAAAAAGTATCAGGTGTTTGTGGCACACCCGCAAGGCGCGTTCCTTCGCGCCTCAAGACATGGACAATCGGGTTGCCTTGCTCGTCGCGCACGCCATGAACAGCACGAACAGCATCATTGCACGCATCGTTTCCTCTCTTTCTTGGTTGGTTTCTCCTTACCCCAACCCTACCTCATTTTGACAATTTTGTCAAGGATGTGGTAGAATATGGCCATATGGAACACAAACAGTTACCAATTCTTATGGAACGAGACGAGGATGGAATATATGTGGTGGAATGCCCGGCGTTTGAAGGGTGCTACTCTCAAGGCGCGACCCTTGATGAGGCCTTAAAGAATATCCATGAAGTTATTGAACTCTGCCTTGAAGAAGATAAAAATCGCCTCCTTTACGAAGAGTACAAGCCGAAAGAGTTAAGCTTTCATCTGGTAACCGTATAGCCCAATATGGGGAGGTTACCGCAAATCTCCGGAAGAAATGCAGTAAAGGCATTTGAGAAAATTGGCTATTATGCTGTTCGTCAGCGCGGTAGCCATATTCGTTTATGGCCGACTAATGCTTCCAACAAAAAGTCGCTCACTGTTCCGAATCATAAAATTATCGGCAAAGGATTGCTCCGCAAATTAATTCGCGATGCGAATATTTCGGTGGACGAATTTGTTGCATTACTATAAAATGCCTGTGCTATAATCAAAACCTATAAATCAAAATCCCGCCATCACGGCGGGATTTTTGTTAAACACTTTTTCAAAACACTTTACTAATCTTTTTATGCAGCTTTCTTTAATGTTCCTTCAGCTCCACCACTCATCCTGTCGTATATATTAAGGAGCTGTGTGAGACGCTCAATTTTACTGTAGTCATGTGATTTCTGTGCCATACCATTTAATAATTTTATAGCCTTCGCCATGACGGCCCCGCGATTACTCTTAAGCTCCTCGGGATTAATTTGAAATTCTACTTTTATCGCTGCAGCTACTTCTTCAACACTGCGATAACCTTCTCCATGTTCTGGCATATAAAATAAATTAAATTATTATTGTGCACTCGTCTGGGCTCTCAAGGCATCTTTCAAAGTTTTCCCTGCCTTAAATTTCGGCACTGTTACCGCCGGGATTTCAATAGCCGCTTTGGTCTGGGGATTTATTCCCATCCGCCCTTTGCGTTGTTTTGCCAAAAACGCTCCAAATCCGGCAAGCACCACTTCTCCGCCGCCTTTAATTGTTTCCGTAATGACCTTAGTCATTTCTTCCAAAAGCTCCACCATTTTTGCTTTGGGAAGTTCTGGAAATTTTTCACTTAATTTATCCGCAAGTTCTTGTTTATTCATATTTGATTAGTACGTAGAACGTAGTAAGTAGTGGGTAGGTTTTGGTGAAGGTTGCCCAATCTCTACATACTACATACCACATACTACCTACTTTATTAAAATTTGTTCGTCTATTCTTTTAATCGACCTTGCTTTTTGGGTTTTTTCGTCAATGTCAATAAGTACCGCGCCGATATTGCAAAGCCCGCTCTCTACCGGCTCATGCTTAAAGGGTTGCTGGGTTAGCATGGATTCAATAATATTTTCTTTTTTCTCGCCAATTACCGAATCTACCGCAAGTACCCCGCCCACATCCGTGACATAGGCAGTTCCCCCGGGAAGCACGCGCGCGTCCACTGTGCCAACATGAGTATGTGTGCCCAAGAGCGACGAAACGCGTCCATCGCTGTAGTGGCCAAGCGCGTTTGCCTCCGAAGTGGCCTCGCTGTGAAAATCCACTAAAATTCCGGAAAACTGCTCATTTTTGTGCTTCTTCAGTATCTCATCCAGCGCGCGGAAAGGGTCTTCAAAGTTCTCTTTGAAAAATACCCTCCCTATTAAATTTATCACAAACAAACGATATTTGCCATCTTGGCTTTCCACAACCAAATCTCCGCGCCCCGGAACTCCGGGTGGATAATTTGCCGGCCGCAAAATCGGAAGCTTTGAATCGCCAAGCAGTTTCATGCCTTCACCCTTGAAAGTATGATTCCCGCCGGTTAAAGCGTCAAACCCGACATCCAGCACTTCCTTTAAAGTTTTCTCGGTGATGCCGCTGCCATGCGCCAAGTTCTCATTATTGCCAATGACAAAATCCGGCTTGTATTTTTTCCTCCATTTCGGCAAAATCTCCGCCACTGCCTTTCTCCCAATCTTGCCAAAAATATCTCCAATAAATATTACCTTCATATTTTTCTTTTTCCCAGCGAGGCGTAGGATTGACGGATACCCTGCTGAGGAGACCCGCAGGCCCGCCTGTATTGAATTTCTATTAAGAGTAGGGTTATGCGGGCCGAGGACGGAGCGAGGATGGGATATTACTTGCTTTATCACCTCCCATGACCGAGCGTATCCGAAGCAGGGTTACGACAGGCCTACGCCGAACGCCCTATCTCGCGTATTCCACCACCCTTGTCTCTCTTATCACATTCACCTTCACTTCCCCAGGATATTGCAATTCCGCCTCAACGCGCCGGGCAATATTTTTAGCCAGCTCATACGCCCCCAAGTCATCCATTTTTTCCGGCGTAACAAACACTCGCAACTCGCGTCCGGCCTGAATCGCGTAGGCCTTTTCCACCCCATCATGCGAAGTGGCGATTTTTTCCAAATCTTCCAAACGCTTAATATATTGCTCGGCTGATTCGCGCCGCGCACCCGGCCGCGATCCGGAAATCGCGTCCGCTGCTTTTACAATAATCCCCTCCAGTGTTTTGGGATTGTCCTCGTGGTGCGCAATGGACATGTACGCCACCTCTTCCGGAAAATTGAACTTTTTCATCAGTTCATAGCCCAACTGCGGATGCGCTCCTTTAATATCCTGATCAATGGCTTTTCCAATATCATGAAACAATCCGCCTTTTTTGCAAATCGCCACATCCGCCCCAAGCTCTTCAGCCAAAAGAGCCGCCACCCAACCAACTTCTTGGGCGTGTACAAGCACATTTTGTCCGTAACTCGTGCGATATTTTAAGCGGCCAAGCACTGAAACCATTTTGGGATCAACACTGGCAACCGGAATTCCCATTTCATACATCGCGTCCTCTCCGGCTTTGCGAATATCCACGGCCAAATCATGTTTAGCAAGCTCCACGGTTTCTTCAATGCGCGCCGGATGAATGCGGCCATCCGCGATAAGTTTTTCAATGGCGCGTTTGGCAACTTGGCGGCGAATGGGAGAAAATCCGGAAATGGTCAATGCGTTTGGAGTTTCATCAATAATAACATCCACGCCGGTTAGCCGCTCAATAGTTTTGATATTGCGGCCTTCTTTTCCAATAATACGCCCTTTCATTTCATCTGAAGGAAGTGGCACAACCGAGGTATTGATATCGGCAGCATGGCTTGTGGCAATGCGCTGAACCGCGGTTGAAACGATAGTGCGTGCCTTGCGCTCAAGTTCCTCCTGATTTATTTCCTCCAGCTTGCGCACCCGCGCCATAAGCTGATCTTGCGATTCAACTTCCACTTTTCTCATAAGCTCTTCGGTTGCCTGTGCGCGTGTGAGTCCCGCAATCCCTTGCAGTTTTTCAATCTGCTGCGCGCGAATATTTTCAATCTCTTTTTTTACTCCCTCCACTTGACCGAGTTTTTCTTGAAGTTTGCTCTGCTTATCTTCTAATTCAAGAAGCTTTTTATCAAAAATCGCTTCACGCTCGGTAAGACGCTGTTTTTCAACACGCAATTCCTTCTTAAGAGTTTCCTCCTCATCCTTAGCTTTGTCCAAAAGCGTGATGGCTTTTTCGCGCGCCTGAAGAAGTATTTCCTGCTCTTTTGCTTTTGCCTCCTTAAGTAATTTTTCCGCTTTGGCTTCAATGCCGGAAGCTAACTTAGCAGCGGTTTGTTTTCGAAGAAACCAACCGATGAGTGCTCCAATCGTGAGAGCGATCAGCGCTACGATGATTGAAATTGATGTCATAGAACTGTGCCGGACGTAATGGTATTGAAACGCCACAAAAATCTTTCCCACTTAAGATAAGGGGGAATACAAGGGGGTTATGACCCTTTGTGATATGTGTTACGTGATATGTGTTACGTGACCCCATTTCCGTCCAATTTTTACTTTAATTAAGCTACATTTCTATCCTACCACAAAGCCAAAAGATTGGCAATAGTTGCTTAAATAAGGCCTTTTTTGCTGTTTTTCCTAATTAAAAACCACACCGCGCGGGCGCCTGTTACAAACATTTTCCGGCGACGAATGCCCAAGCCGAAAAGAGCCGCGCCGCCGCCGGCATAAGCAGTTGCTTTAGCATAGGGCGACGACTCATCTTTACCCGACGCCGGCTGAAGACCGGCGGCTACCTCATCGCGACCAGTTACTTCAATATCCTCTTGAAACCGCGGGAGTACGCGATAGCCGGATTTGGTTTGACTCACAATGCCGGTCACTGTAACCTTTGTGCCGGGTGTTAGTTCTTTGGCATCAATATCAGTGGTGGGTTTAATGACCACCAAAATTTCACCATCTCCATCATCCAGCATAATACCGGTTTTGGTCACATCAATAATCGTGCCCGCAACTTTTACCAAACTTCCTTCCAACTCCTCCCCAATATCCGCGGCTGCAACTTCGTGCGGCGCCGGCGGCGCACCATGTTTTTCCACTGCAATGTCTACGCGCTCTTTTACTTTAATGCGCATCTCGCCTCCGGATTGCGAAAGCTGGCCTTCAACAGATATTAAATCCCCCACCGCAAGTTTTGGAAAATCTTTTTTGTACATATAAACCTGTATACCAGATCCAGCCAAATAGAAAATCTGCGACCCAAGCACTCCTGGTAGCACGGCAACTACACCGCTCACGCGCACCTGATCGCCAACCTCTAACTCCCGCACATCTTTCAACGCAATCTCATTTACCTCTGCCTCTTTGGCCGCTTTTTCCGCATCAACCACTTCTTCCACTGCCTCCGTATCAAACACATTTACCCCGCCTGGAGTGGGAGCAGTCCAAAGCCATTTGCCATCCTCACGGCGCGCAAAAGAACGTCCGCTGGCAGAATCTTCATATTGCACTTCATTAATAAGATTGCCGGCCGGATCAAGCAAGCGCACAGAATCACCATTGTTATTAAGAGCGAGCTTGGTAAGCGTGCGCGGCAAAACAAGATAATCCTGCGCTTTAATTAAAATGTCGGACAGTGTAAAAGGACGACTTCCGCCTTCGTCATCATCTACTTGAAACCCTTTAAGTTGAAGCGGCTCACTTCCATTCCAATATAGCTCAACAAACTCCGCCTCATCCGACCCTTCGGGATCCGGCAAAATTTCAGAAATAAAAAGTTTTCCGATTACATCCAACCGAGGAGACACTTTCACTGCCTCTGACACTTTTTTGGATTCACCCGACTGAAATTTCTGCGCAGCAGAAATTTGGGCGGGCTTTGCCACCTCTACAACCTCTGCCACTGCTTCTATCACATTCGCCTTCCCCTTGGTTACAATTTTAGTCACCGCAAAATCATCCTGATCAACATTGGTATCCGCCCCATCTTTTGCGCGCGCCACAGAATTGGGATCTCCAGAAGCCGACGCGTTATCTTTGGGATCGCCATCTTCCCATGTGCCATATGCCACAGCATCCACCACTTCGCCTTTATCATTTTTCAATCGTATAATATCACCCTTGTTGTTCAAATTCCCGGCAATCTCTTCTATCACTTTATATTGCCCGGGAATAAAAGTTCCGGAAAGTTTGGTTTTGCGTCCGGCACCTTCTTCAATTATCCACCCTTCAAGCTCAACCGATACCTCGCCGGTATTATAAAGCTCCGCCCACTCCGGCCCGTCTTCCGGATCTGCCACAAATTCATTGATAACAATTTTGGGCACAGGCGTGGTATATGTTTGAGGAGTGTTGCTCCCTTGATAAACTGTTTCCGTGGTATTTACCACAATCACATTAGTCGCGCCCTTGCTTGGCGCGTCCGAAAGCATAAAATCACTGCTATCCACGCCCGTATCAGCACCATTGCTTTTGCGCGCCACTGATTGTCCGGCGTTCGCTGGAGTGGGAGCATTATCCGCCACATTGCCATCATCCCAATCGCCATAACTAATTACATCAATAACTGTACTATCCGGCGCTTTTAACACAACTATATCACCACTATTATTAAGTCGCGCGGAAGAAAGATCAAATGACAAAAATCCAGTTGCGGAAATTGTTCCGGAAAGCGATTTGATTGAATTATCCGTACCATCAAATAATTTCCACCCCGCAATATCTACCGCGCTTGGAGTTTTATTATAAAGTTCCACCCACTCAATGCTGTTCGTTGGATTAGGTATAAGTTCATTAATCACAACACTGCCAACTGTATAGGTTGGCGTTGCTGGCGGAGGCGCGGCGCAGTCAGCAGAACACGAAGTATAATCCTCTCCGGTTTCACAAGTGCTATTGCCGCACACCGGCCCGGCCGGCGGTGGCGGAGAAATTGCCGGCACTGGCGTACTGGAGGAGTTTTGCGGATTGGGCGTGGACTGCAATGAAAAATCATTGGCATTGTTATCGGTGTCCGTGCCATTGCCCTCGCTTCCTCCGGGCTTGCGTTCAATACTTTGGTTAGCAGGCGGTGCTGTGACTGCGGTATTTTCAGGAGAATCTCCTGTGCCATAAGCCGCTTTGTCAACAATTGACGCATCTGCCGCGGAAGTGAGCAAGGTTTGATTGGAAACTAAAAAAATATTTCCCCCAGTCCCAGCAAGGGAAAAAGTTCCCTGGGTCATGTCTGCTGTTACTCCGCCATCAAAAGCACTGCGCGCGATAAGATAAAATCCGTGTGCAGGAATGTTTGCGCCGCTATCAAAATTTTTCTTCTGAAAAGTCGCACCTGTTGCGCTCTTGTATTGAATTGAAAAGCCGGAGATATCAACCGCTGACCCTGTGGAATTATACAGTTCAATAAATTCATCATCTACCACACTACCGGCAACTTGTACCTCCGAAATCACCAAATACGTCCCATGACTTGCCTGCGCACCTTGCCCAAAAACAAAAAATCCTCCAATCATCGCCGCATACAAAACAACCCTCCTTGCCATATCTTAAAATTTATTTGAGCACGCTAAATTGCAAAATATATTCGTAGAGTTCATCAAGAGAAACAGCCAGCTCACTTTTTACCATTAAAGAACAGATTGCTTCTCGCAAACGCGTCAGTTCACGAAGTTCTGCAAGACTATGCTTGCCGGCAAGAGTAATGTCCAAAAGTTCAAGTGCGCGTTCATACGCGCGCTCTTCTTGGATGCGGCTCCCCGCGACGCGCATCTCTCTTGCGCGAGAAAGTTCGCTCCCAACATTCAAAAGTTGAGTAGTAAGCGAAAGTATAGCCCATTTCTCTACCGTCAGTGTTTTATGGTGCACCAGTTGCATATTATGGAACAAGCGCATCAATCACTTCTTTTACACGTGCTCGAATTGTGAAATCTTGAATCTCCATTGCGCGATTCCCTTGACGAGGACGGATATTAATCAGTGAGGTGTATGCTATCCTTTCGCCATTGGGCAATGGCTCAAGATACACATTCGCTCCCCAAAGATCTTCTTGTTTTGATCCATCGGCAAGAAGCAATGCCTCTCCGTCTGCATGCATTTCCCCTCCAATTGCCATAACACGGCGATGCACATCCACCACCACTTTTGCCATATCGCCGTATATCGCGCGCGCATGTTCCACCAGTTTTTCTCGCGTGACCGGTTCTCTAATAATTTCAGGAGGCATACTGTTCACTATAATAACATCCCTCATCCTCTTAAACAAGGCCACGGCCGCGAATGTACCACTATCTCCCTGTGGATAACCATCCTTCTTTACAGTCACTCCCCTATATAACCCACACATGCTATACTATTCTTAGGTACACAAAGGCGCCGTACGTACGAATGTTTTGCGTCCATGTATCATAATCGTCCCCATATATACCCTGCTTTTTTAATAAACTATCCATACTATGCCGGCATCACCTTGGCAAGTTAAAGCTTTCACCAAAAATATTCTTACCACTACCCTTGACTTCACACTTTTCACAGTAGCATTTGGTCTTCGTCTTGCTGAATCCGGATATTCAACAAAAGGCGTGCATCAAGCGGCATCCTGGGCCGAAGGCATTACTTATGATTCAATCACACGATCACTGAAACTCGGACGGGAGAAAGGATGGATTAAGAGAGATCTGAATATCAGCCGTGAGGGGCAACAGCGGCTTAAGGCACTTTTTCCCCAGCCAAGCAATTACCCTAAACGCTGGGGCGGCGTATGGCACCTTATCAGCTTTGACATTCCACGCACACTTAATGCCAAGCGCGATGCATTGCGCGCGGTGCTAAAAAAACTGGGCTTTGGTAAACTGCACGACAGTCTTTGGATTAGCCCCCATCCTCTCCTGGGCGATGTTATGGATCATGTCGCATCTATAAAAACCGAGGCCTATGTGCTCCCGGCTACATCACAAGAGCTTGGCAAAAAACGCTCTCGAGAACTGGCTACGCAAGTATGGAAACTCAATGAACTTGATCTGCGCTATGTAAAATTATTGGGCGCGCTTGAACAGGGCAAAAAAACCAAAGAAGAACTATTTTTTGAATATCTCTCCATTGTCGCGGATGATCCATTTCTCCCTCAGCCACTTTTACCGGAGGGATTCTATGGCATGCAAGCGCACACGCGATCACGCAAAGAGTTTGCGCAAATGTTTCAATTGCTTGCTACGGATCAAATAGTAGCCATAAAATAGGATATAATAATGTTGCGTCTAGTGCCAGCGCTATAAGTAAAAAGGTAAGTCTACAATCATATGCCGTATGCACCCCGTACGCAAGCATATCGCACGTACGAATCATTTGCGTCCTTTTTCAATGCTGACTATATGGATTATTTATGCGAAAAGAACATAGACTGTTGCTAAATGAGCAATCCCTTGAAAAATTTTAAATAATCAGCTATACTCATTGCAATTCGCCGAGGTGGCGGAATTGGCAGACGCACTGGGTTTAGGACCCAGCAGTCGCAAGACTATGGGAGTTCAAATCTCCCCCTCGGCACCAAAGGATTTGAGACGATTCATAAAGTTCCATTAGATTAAGGTTATCGCTACTTGAGGATCTCCCCCAGTCGCCTTATTGCCTCGCCGTAGCGCGTCCAATCGCCATCCCTTTGCGCGCGAAGCGCCTCTTCATACGCCCCCAACGCTCTTCGTATGCGCTCCTCTATATCTTGAGAAGGCGCTACTTGCGGTCTTGTCGTCTGGATTTTCCCTGGTTTTACCCCTGTTCCCTGCCTGCCGCCTGCCTGCGCAGACAGGTCAGGCACGGCGCCGCCAAAGATTCTCGTTAACCCCTCCTCCAATGTCCCTTCCATGGCAATTTTATTTTCATACGCCACGACCACTCGCTTTAATTCAGGAATTTTTCCGGCTTGAGCCTTGAGATAAAGCGGGCGCACATACAAAAGAGATTCTTCAATCGGGATAACCAAAAGCGGGCCTTGAATTACTTGCGACCCACCTTGACTCCAAAGCGAAATCTGCTGGCTAATCTCGGAGTCTTGGTTAATTCTGCCTATAATCTGTTTAGGTCCGAATACGAGCTTGTC
>MGDU01000018.1 GCA_001790815.1 Candidatus Uhrbacteria bacterium RIFCSPHIGHO2_02_FULL_46_47
GTGAGAGCATTGGGCTACGTTCGTATCTAAAGGAATCCATACCCTCCTCCCCATTTATTTTTGCGACCCCCTATCCTTCCAAGCAATAGTGAGTAGCAGAGTGGGGTAATAGAATCAATAAACTAAATCTGCCACTGTTGAGCAAGGTCTGGGATGTAAATATAGGTACTTGTGCGTTGAATGATAGTTCTAACTTCCTCCACGATGCCCCGCCATCCACTTAAGCAAGATAGACCACCCGCAAGGGTGGTTTTAGTTTTTGCCTTCTTCTTTACATTCCCGTCAAGGTTTGGCATAATAAGGACAGGATGACTGTAGTCAGTTTGAATAATATGACAAAAGAAGATCGAGTAGGAGTTAGGAAAGTTTTAAGGTATCAGGGTAGCAGTTTTCTACTACTTTTTCTACTTATTTTAGCAAATCATATCGTCCAAGCGAAAGAATATGATTAAAATAATTTGATAGAAACTATTGGCGCCGCAATGATAGTAGCCAGTACTTTAGGATATCTTTCTCAATGGAGCGTTCAAAGCTGGGGAGGTGAAACTATGGCAAAAAAACTAAATCAGAATATATTGATATTTTCTTATGTCATTGGTTTTCCCGGTGTTGTATCGGTGGTCACAGAGCAACCCCGAGACATTGAACGAGCGGCTGAAGGAGTTAGCCGAGAAATTGTATGGGGGAAGTGTGGGGAGCGCGGCCCAAGCGTTGGAGAGCGATCTAGAACACCCTCAGTAATTAACCCTCAATGCTTGACTTGTAAGCATTGCGACAAGTCAGGGTAGGCGTGATTAAAAGTATGGTTTTACACCCTGTGTCGCTATGGTATACTGTATTTGTGGTGAGAACTCTTTCAATGTATAGCGAATATAGGGTGATATGAAAGATCAATTTTTCAAAATCTACGCGAATCTACCCCTCAATCTCCGCTCTGAGATTGTTTTAGTTTTGTCTGACAGGGGCCCCATTACATGGAATGTGGCATACACTGAAATTAATAATGATACTAAGCTCGGGGAACTTATACTACAAAAATTACAAGAATTAAAGATTATCTGAACCTGTATGGAAGACGAAATCAAAGAACTTGTTATCGCTCGCCTACAAACATTGCCTGACGATATTTCTGTTTCGGTGGGAGCCGATGGGGAATATTCGAGAGATCAGATCATTCAACATGTCGAAGAAGGGGATGAAGTTGGGAAAAAAATGGTTGAGATTGAAATGAATTTTTTGCGCAGCCTTAAAGAGGGAAAACTTTACGAAACATATGGGGAGTAGTGTTCTTTTTACGCGTCCCCGGCATGATTATCCAACTCGATATCTTGCAACATGGAATGATGAAATAATTGAGCGTGCAAAAGAAAAGCGGATGGATGTGTTCGATTTAGAGGGAAAGAGGGCGAAGCGTAAAAATGTAGAGAGTTTTTTGCAACATAAGCAACCGAATCTTGTTTTATTCAATGGCCATGGGGGCCCTGATTTGATCATGGGTCATGAAAATGAGATTATCATGCGGGTGCGGAACAATGAGAGTATGCTTGCCAAAACTATCGTGTATGCGCTTGCATGCGCTTCTGGGGCGATACTTGGTCCTGCATGTGTAAAGGCCGGTGCTCGAGCATATATTGGTTATGACGCTGATTTTACATTTATGCGTTTGAATAATTTTCGTACCCATCCTCAGGATGACTCTCTCGCCAAGCTTTTCTCTGGGCCATCAAATTTAATAGGTACTACCTTAATCAAAGGTCATACAGCGGGAGATGCATATAAGCGTTCTCAAAAGGCTTTTCGCCGAAATATCAACCGCTTGATTTCAAGCGAGACGAGGCCGGAGGAAAGTGCAACACTGCGATATCTTCTGTGGGATATGCAGCATCAAGTTTGCCTTGGCAATAAAGAAGCAAAGATAGTATCGGATATTTGATATTACGCTGAAATATAGGCGCGATTCTCCCTAAACCACGTTCCCACTTCGTTCACTAGCGCCCGCCAGAAAAAAATAAAAATCCCCGCTTAAGCGGGGATTTTTCATTACAGATTTATTTAACACTCATCACAATCTTTGAAAAGACCTGAGGGTATTCAATGGCCAGGGTGGACAGCACTTTGCGATCAAGGGCAATGCCTTTTTTATGAAGTGCCGCAATTAGAGTGGAGTACTTCATCCCTTCTTCACGCGCCGCGGCATTGACCCGGATATTCCAAAGCGCGCGAAATTCACGCTTTTTGCGGCGACGATCAACATAGGCGTGCGCGCCGGCTTTGAGCACAGCCGGAATCATCAGGGTAATCTTGGACTTGCGTCCCCACATGTACCCTTTGGTAGCTTGTAAATATTTTTTGCGCCGCTTTACGCGGTGTGTTCCTCGTTTGACTCGTGGCATAGTGTCTGGGTTATGAGTTACGGGTTATGAGTATAATACACTCTTAACTCATCAACTCTTAACTTAATTCCTTTAATTCCATGGCATTAATTTCTTAACATTAGGAGCATGGTGCTCAGAAAACGTAATATCGCGCCGTTTGGTGCGCGTTACATTTCCTGATTCCCGCGCGTTAAAGTGATCTTGCCCACCTTTGCGGATCAAAACCTTTCCCTTTTTGGTAACTTTAAATCTCTTGGAGAGTGATTTTGGAGTTTTTAATTTCATACATGTGTACGAACCTACGAAAGGGGACAAAACTACGAACAATTAAATTTCGTGATTTCGTTATAGTTCGTTGGTTCGTATACGAATTATTTCTTAGCTACTACCATAGAGAGTATTCCTCCTTGACGCTCAAATGGTTGATCTATCCTTATATTTGGCAAGGAGGCAACAAAATTCTCAAGAATCTTGCGCGCGAGATCTGCGTGCTCACGCTCACGGCCCTTGAGAATAATTTCAACACGCACTCGATTCCCCTCTGACATAAAACGCTCCGCCTGATCGCGCCGCACCTGAAGATCATGCTCACCAATACGCAGTGAAAGACGGATTCCTTTTACCTCCACGGTCTTGGCGTGTACTTTTTGCTTGCGAATCTCCTTCTCCTTTTGATATTTAAACTGGCCATAGCCGATAATCTTTGCAACCGGCGGATTGGCTCCGGGATTTAATTCCACCAAATCCATTCCTCGCTCGCGCGCAAGCGCAAGCGCCTTGGAAGTATCCATAACATCCAGGTGTTCGCCATGCTCGTCAATCACGCGTACTTGCGGTACGCGAATCCACTCGTTGTAGCGAACGAGCGTGGCTTGAACTGGCTTTGGTCTGTGTCGTGATATTCGCATTTTTAGTGGTGGAGATGAGGGGTATCGAACCCCTGTCTGGAAATAGTGAACTCTTGATGCACTACAAGGTTAGTACTCTTTTGGTTTTAAGCAGAAATCGAAGTGTACAAACAATATTCTGCCGAGTACCTGCCAAGATTCGGAAATCACATCGTGGCACATAATGTGATACCTATCCTCTTATTACACCAGCAACCCTTTAGAGGAGTCAAGGACTGATGTGCCCAGCGTTATTAGGCGCGGGCAAAAGCAGGAGCGCGAAACGCGCTCGCTACTGTTGAGAATACGTTTTTGGCATGTATCTCTTTGCGCGAAGATTTTAGAGCGTACGCGCGTGCTCTCCTTGCACACCTTGAGAATCTTCTCCATCAAAGCCGTTCATCCCCAAATTTTCAAGCTTTCCGTTTTAACTTCTCTCGGATTTCTCGATCAACCGCGCGTTTCTTAATTACCTCGCGTTTTTCGTATTTTTTGCGGCCGCGACCAAGCCCAAGTTCAACTTTCAAACGGCGTCCCCTAGTATACACGGATAACGGTACAAGTGTCAAGCGCTCGGCCTCAAGCTTACCCATAAGCTCTTTAATTTCCCGGGCGCGCAATAAAAGCTTGCGGCTACGGGTCGGATCATAACTGGGAAGCGCTCCGGCCTTTTTATACGGGCTGATATGCGCGTTTAACAGCCAGACCTCGCCGGCTTTGAGCGTGGCATAAGCGCCTTTAAGCGAAACATTACCGCCACGCACGGATTTCACCTCTTGTCCGGAAAGCACAATGCCGGCCTCATAGATTTTAAGGATATCATAATCAAATTTTGCTCTAGAATTAGTGGCAAGGGTGGACATAGATAAGTGTAACGTGAAACGTGTAGCGTGTAACACTAGTATAGCATATTTTAAATAAGAAGACGGCGCCGAGGTTGAACCAAGGCGCCGAGGAACGGAAACGGGCGGGGAGGGACATCAGGAGTCGATGTCCTTGATGATGGCGTGGCAGGCAACCACGCCGGAAAGGACGAACATCGTGAGCGCGGCCGCCACAGCGTGCATCGGGATCTTCACGCCCTGGCAGTAGCCATAGGCCATGCCCGTTAGCGTGAATCCCATGGCAACAGCCAGCGGACCGCCAACCATCACCCGCAACATCAGCGCACCACCACGACGTGGCGGGGCGAGCGGATGCGGCGCAGGCGGGCGATCAGACAGCGCGGCTCGATGGTGAACCGGGCGAGTTGTCGGCCGCGCCAGCCAAGCTCGCGCCAGCCCTGCTGGCGCATGTACTCGCGCACCACGATGGACACGAGCGTGAGGATCAACCCCGCGACGAACAGCTGTCCGATGATCTCTCGCATGGTAAGAACCCCCTTTCAAGGGTGATGACCGCGCGACATGCGCGGTCTCAAGCTTGCCTTTTAAAAACAAAAAGCATCCTTGAAACCACGATGCTACATAATATCACGAAGTTGCGACTTTGTCAACCCCTAAAGGGCAAAGAGAATCGTATTCAGCGCTCAGTTTACAAATGAGAGCCAGCACCCGGCTCAATGGGTGGGCGGGGTTACGCAATGAACAAATATGATCCCTAACTGGGAAGCCGGCTCGCGTGCATGATGGTAAGACCCACGATGCGCTCGCCACGCCGACGCACGAGTATATTATTTTCAAGCAGTTCACTATCGGTGGCCTGTTGCGGACGCTCAAACGAAACATACAGGACATCTGCTTCTTTATCATAATCAAACCACGCATGAGGATATTGCATGCGCAAAAAAATGGGAACTGCTTTTAATGTTTCTTGGATTGCGATTTGCGCCATATAGTTGAACGATGTTTGGTAAGTTGGTCAGATTTTGAAGTTTGAAAGGCGGTAATAATAAATCCATTCTTTGGCGGCATTTCTCGATAGACCACGACAAGTGCAAGCGGTATAAGTTCGCGCACGGCAAGCAATTCACCTTCCTCTCCTTGCACAATATAATCCGGTTCAGCCACTGCTTCGAGTACCTCGTGAAATTGTCCTGCCAGATCATCGTGGTTTTCAACAATATGCACCCACCGCTCACTGGTAAGCCGAATCGGCACGGAATTTATTGAGAGCACCATCTCCATAGTGATTTACAAGTGTGGGTAGTTTCACTATACCATAACGATCTGATGTGTCAAATCCTACCACTAAAGCGTTTTTACCACGGCAAAACTTTGCGCGTGCGGGGCAGGGTGATCACTACTGACTATCACGATTTTACTTCCCTTTTTAAACCCACTGGCGTGCGCTTGAGCAATCAGTTTTTCTTCCAATTCTTTGCGTGTCGCAACTTCAGGAAGCAAAAATGGCCGTACTCCCCAGGAAAGATTTATTTGGCGCAAAACTCGCGTGAAAGGCGTTCCAATAATCAATTCCACCTCACTGCGATAGCGGGAAAGCAAGCGCGCGGTGTGCCCGGTAACCGTGCCGGCCACAATGGCCTTGGCCTCTTCAGTGCGCGCCTGCATGGCGGCCAAAAGCGCCGTCTCTTCTTCGGGATTTCCATGATGGATTTCTCCGCCAATGGAAAGATCATCAAAGCGGGATTTTTCTGTTTTCTGAATAATGGCGGACATGATGCGCACTGTCTCAATAGGATACGCGCCGGTTGCGCTTTCTCCGGAAAGCATGACCGCGTCTGTATGATCAATCACCGCGTTGGCCACATCTGAGGCCTCGGCGCGGGTTGGCCGCGGCGCGCGCTCCATAGAAGCCAGCATTTCAGTTGCCACAATAACCGGCACAGCCCTCCGGCGGCATTTTTCAATCAGTTCTTTTTGAATAAGAGGCACTTCTTCAGGGCTGGTGGCAAGCGCCAAATCACCGCGGGCAATCATCACTCCGTCACAGACGCGCAAAATTTCTTCAAAATTATGTACGGCCTCGCGGGTTTCTATTTTGACGATAATTTTAATACCCGGAAGCTCAGCTTCCGTACGGAAGCTGAGCTTCCTCAACATCAATTTTCGTAATGCCAGCACATCCTCAGCTTTTTTCACAAACGACAACGCCACAAAATCAATGTCTTGGGTTTTACTCCAGGCAATGTCTTTCCTGTCTTTTGATGTTATGGACGGCAACGGAAGCGAACCGCCGGCAATCGCGATGCCTTTGTGCGACTTAAGCTCTCCGCCAAGTATTACCCGCGCATGAATATCCTTTCCTGTAACACGTTCAACCACGCACTCAATTGTGCCGTCCGCAATTAGCAAGTGTGCGCCTTTTTTCACATATTTATGAAAATTAGGCACGGCAATAGGAATTTTGAAGTTATGAGTTATTGAGTTATGGGTTATGAGTATTGAGTTGCCTGTTGTAAAAATAATCTTTTGTCCTACTCTTAACTCATAACTCCTAACTCCTAACTCTCCAATCCTCGCCTTTGATCCTTGCAAATCAACTATTATTGCAATTGGCTTGCCGGTTTTTTTCTCTATGGCGCGCAAATTGGAAATAACGCGGCTATTCCAATTATAATCTCCATGCGACATATTCAACCGCGCCACATTCATCCCTGCGCTTATCATTTTCTCAAGCGTGGCTGGTTTTTCTGATGCAGGACCTATTGTGCAGACAATTTTGGTTCGTTTCATAGATATGCAATGCGGATGACGCGGATTACCATGCGGATCTACAGATGTCGCGGATGAATTATCCGTAGATCAGCATGAATCCGTAGATCGGCGTTGCGATTATTATTTTAACTCCTCCAACACCACTTTTATTTCTTTTTCCTTTCCTTGGCTTAACACTTTGAGCACCAGCGTATCTCCAACTTTATGCTTTTGAATCTGTGATGCAAGCGATGTTTCCTCGGTAATCTTGACCTTGTCAATCTCTAAAATAATATCATTTTCACGCAGACTGGCTTTGTCCGCAGGAGAGCCGGGTACAACTGCAAGATCCGTTCGGCGATCTCCGCGCACAATAAGCGCGCCGTAGTCCACTGGCAATTTATTTTCCTGCGCAAGCTCTGGGTTGATAATAATATAGCGCACGCCAAGCCATGGTCGTACAATCCTTCCTACGCTTCTTATACTCTCAATAGCCAGTTTGGCTGGATTTATAGGAATCGCAAAGCCAACGTTCTGTCCTGCTGAAGATACGGCGGTATTAATGCCAACTACTTCCCCGCGCAAATTCACCAACGGCCCCCCAGAATTTCCCGGATTAATTGCCGCGTCGGTCTGTATCGCCTCCTCTATAACTTCAGAGCCAATGCCCGGACCACCGGCAGTAACTCTGCGCTTAATGCCAGAAACAACACCTTTGGTAATAGTGTTGGAAAATTCTGAAAGAGCGTTTCCGATTGCAATGACTGTTTCGCCGATTTGCAGCTTATCTGAATTGCCAAGCTTTGCTGTTGGAAGATTCTTTGCCTCAATCTTAAGAAATCCTAAATCAATGAAGGGATCGCGAGCAAGAACCTTTGCCTCGTAGCGTTTGCCATCTGCGGTCACCACAGTATAGCTTGCCTGATCATCAAATATAACGTGCTTGTTCGTAGCAATAAGACCGTCGGAGGCAATAATAAATCCTGTGCCTCCACCAACCTGCCTCCTTTGCGGCGGGCTTTGCGGTTGCTGCTGCTCCGGCATTTCAATTTCAAATCCAAACTCCCGAAAAAGATCCTCGGGGAAAATAGGGCCGGTTGAGCGCGCAGAGATTTCTTTGGAGATGACAATGGAAACCACCGCGGGAGATACTCGCCGCACTACTTCTTCAGTGCTAAGCTCAACTATCGCATTTTTACCCTCACCCTCCCCTCTCCCTAAGGGAGAGGAATCTACTTTTACTCCCTCTCCCCGTGTGGGAGAGGGTTGGGGTAAGGGGAAGTTACGCGGCACGATCCATTGTAACGACGACGGCAATGACGTACGCAAACTCTGTCCCAAATTCCCCGCGGCAATCTGGGTCACCACAATACCGCCGGCAAGTCCTGAAGCGCCACCTACCACAAGACTAATGGCAACTGAAATAATAATGGTTTTTCTGAATTCGGACATGGGGTAGGGATTAGGTTTTAGGTTTTAGGGGTTAGTAAATTATTTTACCACGCGATGGCAAGGGATTTCAATGGGGTGTGGATCGCATACGAGAAATGGCTCGTACCATTGTGCGTCAGGCGGAGGAAATGCCTACACCAGAACTTCCAACGCTGTATGTCCACCTCGGACCTACGGCACTTTTTTAATCACAAAAGCCCCATAAAGGGGCTTCCATGCGGGATCCTAGTCCCGATGACTTAGAAATCGTTGTCAGCATTTTAAATATAACATATTCTCAAGATATTGTCAAGTGTTCTTATCCACACCTAACCGGTGGTGGACCGTAGGGGAATTGAACCCCTCTGGAATCGCTGACAACGATTCCTGGTCACCAGACACAACGGCCCGACCCACCGGGTCTGATATTTTATCACATTATTTACTACTCTAAAAGTCAATCCCTTTTTGCGCCTTTATCCCTTTATCATACGGGTGTTTTACTTTTTGCATTTTTGTTACAAGGTCAGCCAGTTCGGCAAGCTCCGGGTATTCTTTATGTCCGGTCATGATTAAATATACCTCGGGCGGTTTAGCACGGATCAACGCTTTGATATCTTCCACACTCAAAAGCGCGCTATCTACCGCTGATAAAATTTCATCTAAAATCACTACATCAAATTCCCATTGCGAAGCACTGGGCGACCCAGTGCTTCGCAATATTTTCATCACAAATTCCAATCCTTCGCGCGCGGCTTCTTCATGCTCTTCAATTGGCTTTTTGTCTCCCATGATACGCACCCATCCTTTTCCAACGATGTGAAATTCCAATTTCCCCTCACCCTCCCCTCTCCCTAAGGGAGAGGGTGGCCGTAGGCCGGGTGAGGGCAACTGCTCCAACCACTTAAACATCTTTCCCTCCCCGGTTTCCCATCCCGCGTCTTTCCCGCCTTTCATAAATTGCATAAACAGCACGCGCTTGCCTTGCCCCAAGGCGCGCACCGCCAGTCCCACCGCGGCGGTGCTTTTCCCCTTCCCATATCCCCAATAAATCATCACCAAACCTTTTTGTATATTGATATTCATAATTCCATACCGGCAGCTTTCCATGCTAATTCAAAAATACTCCGATGCGTATCCGCAATTACCGCGCTTTCAATAATAACACCAACCAATTCTTCTTCTTTTAAGGACATAATGGCCACCTTATTACCGTATATATTGATCTCCGTTTTAAAAATGAATTCATCCGGGGGTAAAAATCGCGTTTGCGGAATGGCCACTGGGTTAGCTCCGGTATAATATCGCGCGTTAAATTTACGAGCAAGCGGCGTATCAGCAGTGATACCGCGCAGTGGAATCCCCAGTTCTGCCCGGCGTTTAGTATAGCTTTTCATATAATCTCCAAACACATTTACTAAATCATCAAGAGAAGTAAAATCTAAAATTTCTTTAGGACGACTTGTCAGTGTGTCTTCAAAAATTGTTTTGATCCCTTCCACTCCTTCATAAAAACGAACGCGGGGCTTGGCCGGTGTTGCACTATATAATAAATTCAATTCCGGAAGCAATAATTCCAGCGCGGTTTTCTTGCTTTCCAGTTGAGACATTATCGTAGAGGGATTTTCCGCAATAAAAATTTGCTTTTTACCTTCAATAGCGCGACTCACCAGTCCGTCCGCTTCCAGGCCTTGTAGCACACTGTACACCGTAGTGCGCTTGATCCTTGCCGCTTTGGCAACCATCTGCACCGGCGCTTTTCCCATTTGCAAAAGTGCGACATATACCGCCGCGCGCTTTTTATCAAAGCCAAACTGAAGCAAATCCCGCTCTAGTCCTAATTTTGTGGAGTGCTTAAGCATAGTGAGTGTCCAAGTTTCCAAACATATACATGATACTATGCTAAAAATATGTTGTCAAATTTGGTCAAAAAAATGACGAAAACTATTGACAATACTTATATATGCGGGGTATGATTTTCTATAGAAAGAGTTGCTCCTTGACAACAACAAACAAGGAGGAGGAGAAAATGAAACATCTCACTGTGGCATTCTACGGCATTGCTCCTCTGCTACTTCAGGGCTGCTACGCCATGGACAACGACGGCATGAAATTTGATGATGATTTTGCCGAATTATGCGGATGGCTGGGGATCATCATGTTCTGTATCGCCGTGTTCGGAAAAAGCAAAAGCGGCGGACTTGCATTCGCAGGGGTGATTCTCATCCTGGCCTAGGTTCCCGCCGCAAACAACCTACTCCACACCAAAGGAGGACTCCGTGCCGACGAAACACGAACTGAACTATGTCGGAGCTGTAACGGCCTTGATCGGCAGCCACGCCGGAATGTTCATCGGGATGGTGGCGCTATTCGATGCCGCCAGGAAAATCGCTCGCGGAGCACCTGCCGCCGCAACTCTGGATGATATGGCTTGGCCATTCATCTACATGGGATTCATGCTCAGCGCAGTATGCGTGGGCTACCTGGGACTGACCATTGGCAAAATCATCTGCCACCTCGACTCGTGTCACCTCGACACGCTCCCTCACGACGAAAGATGATCTGCTTCTACTCGTACACCCCATTACGAGGAGGTTCGCAATCAGTGGACGGCTGAAGCGGAAGCAAAAAACCTATGCGAACGCGATGAGCCGGGGGCTACTTGCAGGCAGTGCGACTGCGCGAGATAGTCCCCGCACTCCGTTCCACCGCGTCCGTGCGCGCATCCCTCGCCTTCCGCTCCAGCGAGATTCGCGCCACGGCGCTTTTTTTATTTACTCCCTCACCCTACCCTCTCCCGCGGGGAGAGGAAAAATCAGGAAAATCCATTTATATACCCTCTACCTCTGGGAGAGGGTGCTCCGACCGCGGTCGGAGCGGGTGAGGGTTACTATTTACGAAGTTCCGTAAGTATAGTCTCGAGCACAACTTCCGTTTCTCGTACCGCAGTATCTGCACCAAATCGGATGACTCTATACCCATGATTTTCTAAATATCGCGTTCGTGTAGCATCTTTTTTAACCCTGGCTCCATGTTGACTCCCATCGATCTCAACAATCATACACATTTCTTCACAACAAAAATCCGTAGTATATGGTCCTACTGGATGCTGGCGCCTAAACTTATAACCGCCTAGTTGTCTATTGCGAATAAAATACCATAACTTATTTTCAGCATCCGTCGCATTATGGCGAAGCGTGCGAGCGCGTTTGATGGTTTCCATATACCCCCTCACCTATCCTTCGGCCATCCTCTCCCGCGGGGAGAGGAACTAAAATAGTGAATTTATTTGATAAATTGTTTCCTCTTCAAAATCTTTAAAATACCACTACCGCACTTTTCACATAGCAACAAATCTTTGAGTAATCCCCATTTTCCACTACCAATACTCACTGCCTTTTCTTTTGCATTCTGATCTAATTCCTTCTTACAGCTATCGCACTTATACACAAACATATATGGCAGAACTTTAAGCGGGGCGTAAAGCCCCGCATGTACCCTCACCCTACCCTCTCCCATGGGGAGAGGAATTGGAAAGGGTTTACCCGCATCTTGAAAACCCGCAGGCGCCGCATTTGGCGCAACCCTCCTGAAAGGCCAGCACGCCTCCGCAATCCGGGCAGGCCGGCGCAAAACCATTATCCAGCATGCTCTCGGTTCCTTTTTCCAGTGTAAGTTTTACCGGCTGGGCAAGTTTTTCATCCGAAACCCCCCATTGCAAATCCAATCTGCTTTGCGAGGATTTCATATGCTTTTCCAAAATCTGCGCAATGGCATCTGGCAACGACAGAATCATCTCGCCCTTGTACCAAATTGGCTGTGGATCGCGAATGCCTTTAATCTGGCGAATTACTGAATCAATATGCACGCCGCTTCTCAAGGAAAGCGAAATCATGCGGCAGATTGCCTCAAGATTGGCGGCAAAAAATCCACCGGCCTTGCCCATTTGCGAAAATACTTCAAAAGGACCTTGGTCATCTTCATTTATCGTAATATAAAGATTACCATAGGCGGTCTTGAGCTTATAGGTCGTACCGCGCAGGATTTCCGGACGCGGACGCGGCTCCAAAACATTTATCGTCTGCGCCGTGGCCGTAGCGCCATCTGTGGCCTGGCCACTATTGACCGTGGCCTGGCCACGATTAGTTTCTGTTTTCTGATCTTTTCTATTATTCAAATTCAAAACCTGCTCCTCGCGGCTTCCGTCACGATAAACTGTGCCTCCTTTGCATCCAAGCTCCCAAGCCAACATATAACCGGCCCGCACATCTTCACGCGTCGCGCTATTAGGAAAATTAATTGTCTTTGAAATTGAATTGTCCGTATGTTTTTGAAACGCGGCTTGCATTAGAATATGATCTTGGGCCGAGATATCCATGGCGGTCACAAAAGTTTTCCGCAAATCCTCTGGCAATTCAGTGCGGTGCGCAATGGTGCCGGTTGCTGTCACATCCTCAACAAGCTCATCCGAGTATACTCCGCGCTCACGCAAAGCATTAACCAAATAAGGATTTACATAATTCAAACTATCCCCTCCCATGATATTTTCTTTTTTGTAAGCCAGAGCAAAGAATGGTTCAACACCTGAAGAACACTCAAAAAACATAGAGATGGAACCAGTGGGAGCAACGGTCGTGAGCGCGGCATTACGTTGAAGTCTATTTTGACCCTGCGGTCCAAAAATACTCTTTTCCCAATTGGGAAACACACTTTTTGTACGCGCCAAATCCTCTGAAGTATCATGCGCCGCGTCATTAACAACCTTCATAACACGCTGTGCGGTTGTCAATCCTGCTTCGCTATTGTAGGGCACATTCATCTGATAAAGCAGGTCGGCAAAACCCATAATACCAAGACCCACCCGGCGATTGTCGCGAAAACGCGAATTGACTTTTTCAACCGGAAAGTCAGAAATATCAATTACATTGTCCAGCATGCGCGTGGCAATCGCGGTCGTGTAGCGCAAATGTTCCTCGTCAATTTTTCCGTCTTTTATAAATTTTGCAAGATTGATTGATCCTAAATTGCACACATCGCCATCATGTAAAAACTGTTCACCGCATGGATTTGTCGCTTCCAGCCGTCCCAAATGCGGCACGGGATTAGTGCGGTTTGCCGCGTCCGGAAACAGCACGCCCGGCTCGCCGTTTTGCCAAGCTGATTCCACTATTTTATCCATAAGCTCGCGCGCGGTAAGCGTTACGTCCTCATGCCCCGCATAAGCGCCCCGACTATTTCTCTGAATACGTCGCGGTTTCATTTTCTTTCCTTTCCACTCGCACAGCCACGGCTCTTTGGAATCCGCGCGCACCTGCTTCATAAATTCGTCTGTCATTCCCACGGATACATTAAAATTCACAATCGTGCCTTCTTTGCGTTTGCAATCTATAAATTCCAAAATATCCGGATGATCAACGCGCATAACGCCCATATTCGCGCCGTGTCTATTTTGTTGCTTAATCACTCCAAAGGCGGTATTGTAGGCATGCAAAAATGAAACTGGTCCGGAGGCTTGCCCGCGGGAAGCCACGGTCATGGTTCCGGCTGGACGAAGCAAATGCCAAGCAAATCCCAGACCTGATCCGGCTTGTTGTAAAAGCGAGGCATCGCGAAGCGTTGAAAAAATTCCATCCATGCTGTCGTCAAAATGAAGCACGATGCAATTAGCTACCACGCGCGTTGGACCGCCGGCATTGGTAATTGTGCGTCCAGCTGGCGTAAATTCAAATCGGCTAAGTACTCCGTAAAATTCATTTTCCCAAAATTTCACTTCTTCTTCTGTCGCGCCGTAAGCGCGTTCCACCTCCGCAAGCGCCCGGGCAATGCGAGAAAACATGCCTTTTGGCGTCTCCACCACTTCCCCCTGCTCATTGCGTACAAGATAACGTTTCTCAATAACGCGAATGGCGTTATCGGTAAAACCCAGCTCGCGCCCATCGCGCCAGATCTCCTCTTTGGTTACTGGCTTGGCATTTTGCACTAAATTAACAATGTTTTGTTTGGAAACTGACGCGGAAACGGATGGCGACATAAAGTGAAAAAAATACACCCCCTTGGAGAGTTAATTAGTACTTCGTTTACTCATTGTACGCCACCCCCTCCATAGTGTGTCAAATATCAAAAAATCCCCTGCAAATGCGGGGGATTTTTCACAAAGTGTCGCAAAAATTTTCTGCGCTGTGGATAACGTCATGTGCAAAACTACTCTCACACTCCAGGACGGATCTGATCCTTAAATTCATCCCACCGATTTTGAAGTTCTTCGCGAAGTAAATCCCAATCCTCATCATCATGCAGCTCGCCAAACGGCTTTTTCTCTTCCAGAACTTGTTCAACCAAATCATCCCATGCTTCTTCACCATACGCGCCCTCGGCCTCGGCCCTTGCGCGTACTTCGTTATAAAGTTGCTCTGGATTAAATGCTGTGTACTCTACCATATTTTTTATGATCCGAGTTTGCGGCGAATAAAGGCGGGAATTTCCAAGTCTTCGTCATCGGTTGGCGCGGCGGCTTTAACTGGCGCGGCTTTGGCTTCTTCGCGCTTGAGCGGTTTTACCTCAAAAGTTTTTGCGGCTTGTTTTTCTTCTTTACGAAACGGCTTTGGGGAGGGAGGCGTATAGCGAGAAGGTGGCGGGGCAGCGGAGACCGAGCGCATGCCTACAAATGGCGAGGGCTGATTGCTTGGCATAAATCCGGTGGCTATAACCGTAACCTTCATCTCATCCTTAAGTCCTTCATCTAAGACCGCGCCAAAAATCACTTTTGCGGACGGATCAGCATTGCCGGTAATAAGTTTTGCGGCCTCATTAACTTCATGCATACTCATTGAGGTTCCGCCAGAGACGGTAAAGAGCACGCCTTTCGCGCCGTCAATTGATATATCAAGAAGCGGAGAGGCCACCGCGGCTTTCGCGGCCTCGGAGGCACGATTCTCGCCTTGCGCCCGCCCAATACCCATCAGCGCTGAACCGGAGTGCGACATAATGGCTTTTACATCAGCAAAGTCCACATTAATCAGCCCGGGAATGGTAATCAATTCGGAAATTCCCTGCACGCCTTGGCGAAGCACGTCATCAACCGTATCAAATGCCTCCAGCAAAGATGTTTTTTTATCAACAATTTGCAAAACTCGATCATTGGGAATTGTAATAATAGTATCCACTTTATCAATAAGTTCGTCATGCGCGCGCTCGGCAATTTCACGACGCCCCGCACCCTCAAAGGTAAACGGTTTTGTAACAACCGCAACCGTAAGCGCTCCGGCGTCGCGGGCAAGCTCAGCAACCACCGGAGCCGCTCCGCTTCCTGTGCCGCCCCCCAGTCCGCAAGTAATAAAAATCATATCCGCGCCTTTAAGAGCGTCGCGAATTTCATTTTGCGATTCTTCAGCCGCGCGCCGCCCAATTTCCGGATCCATACCGGCACCCAGTCCCCGCGTTACGGTCTTGCCCAATTGCATCTTGGTGGCGGCAAGGCAATAATGCAGGGCCTGCAAATCCGTGTTCATGGCAATAAATTCCACGCCGCGAATTTTGGATTGAATCATGCGATTTAGCGCGCTCCCCCCTGATCCTCCAACACCAACTACTTTGATTTTTGCAAACGTCTCAATTTCTGGTTTGACTTCTGGCATATTAAGGAATTAAAGACTTAAATAATTTTCTAAGTCCTCCTGTTACGCGGCTAAGACCTTTTAAATTGATCATTCGAGAAAGTTTTCCACCGCCGCCTTTGCGCTCCATTTCCGCTCCCCAAACAGTCAGTCCTACCGCGGTTGCAAAAGAAAGGTCGCTTACACGGTCAAGAGTTGACGATACTCCGCCCGGATAACCCAAAGAAGCCGGCAAGCGCAATTTTTCTTTGGCCAGCTCAATAAGCCCGGAAAGTTTCGCGCCGCCTCCGGTAAATACAACGCCGGAGGGAAGCATTCCGGAGCGTCCGATTTTTTTAAGCTCACGGTCAAGTTTTTCAAAAACCTCTTCCATCCGCGCCTGAATAATTTCTGCCACGTATTTTCGCGACACAGTTTCCTGCTCGCCCCCGATTTCCTCAAGATTAATCTCTTCTTTCTTGTTAAGTTCTTTGGGAATCGCGGTTCCATACTCGATCTTCACTCTCTCCGCCACGTCAATTGAGGTTCTAAGTCCAATCGCGATATCCGCGGTTACATGATCTCCTCCAATCGGAATAATGCCGGTGGTAAGCAGATCTCCTTCTTCAAATACCGCGTAACCTGTTGTTGAACCTCCAATATTTACAACCGCGACTCCCAATTCTTTTTGGCGCGCGGAAGTTACCGTCTCCGCGGTTGCCAGAACCGAAAGTACTAGATCTTCAATGTCAAATCCTGTGCGATAGATGCACTTTGTCAAATTCTTGATCTGTGAGGAAAGTCCTTGAATAATCTGCGCGTCAACCTCCAAACGAATGCCGGTCATACCAACAGGATCTTTAATTCCCGATTGTCCGTCAACCGTAAAACTTTTTGGAATCACATGCAAAATTTCGTAGTTCAAAGGAGTGGCCACCGTGCGCGCGGCTTCAATGGCGCGTTCCACATCTTCCTCGGTAATTTCTCCATTTGGTTTTCCCACTGCCACAACTCCCCGCGATTCCTCAGTCAAAATATGGAGTCCGGAAATGCCTACCCAAGCCCGCTCAAGCGGCGCTCCCAGCATGCGCTCCGCCTTCTCCACGCAGGAAGACACTGCCGCGGTTGCATCTTCAATTGAAGAAATAACCCCTTTTGAAATACCCGAGGCCGGAACTTCGGAGACGCCGACGATTTGCAGCTCCGTCTCAGCTCCTGTGGGAACAATTTGTCCCACAGCAAGACGTACTGCAGTTGATCCGATATCAAGTCCGACAACGAAAGGCTCTTGAGGCATACAATTTTCACTTTTGGTTTAGTCATCCATCATAAAACAAAAAAACCACTTTGACAAAGCGTCAATGTGGATATATTGAACACAATTTGTGTTCAACCATGATACGAATCTACAAATATTTGCGAATCTACGAATATACTAATTCGCATATTTGTTGATTCGTCATTGATTCGCTGATTCGTATCATAAAAAATACGGCACGAAGATAAGCAATCCCACAATCAGCGCACCAAGCGATGCGATGAGCACCGCGCCGGCCATCAAGTCTTTAATCTCCTGCACCATAGGATGAATACGCGGTTTAAATACATCCACAAACCGCTCTAAAATGCTATTTATCAACTCCAAAGTAAGCACTAAAATTATCAGCAGTAAAAGGGCAATCGCTTGCCACAAAGGAAGTTGAAACCAAAATATCAACGCGACAATTACAAGCGCCGCCGCAACTTGAATGCGAAAACTTTGCTCGTATTTCCAGGCAATGACAATACCACGGGCGGCATAACGGAAACTTTGAAATAGACGACGTAGACTTAACATAAATTCACCTAATTCATCTAATTCCTAATTCACCTAATAAAAATTAAAAGGAAAAATTCATAAATTATTGTTGAATACCCTTCCTGTTTTCCGTTTCTTTCGCTCGTTTAATGATAGTCATAAATATAAGATTAAGCTCGTGTGCTTCTTTCCAGAGTCTTCTCGCTTCAGAGGTGAATTCCGGACATGCTTTGGATACCATGCGCAGAAAATGCTTTGATTCTTTTGCTTCTTTATTGGCAATAGCCATTTTGTGGATGAAATCTTTATTGCTTTCTGCACAATCCGCCTCACAGTAGTTTGCACCTATTGCCGTCGTACATCCTATCAACTGGGGGATAATACGTTTTGTAATCTCATCTTTGGGCAATTGCCTGCAAAATACAATCGCATCTTCACCGAATTTAGCCGTTCTTTCTTCTAAATCATAGTGCTTTTTACTTTCCTCCTTTGGCATTTGGTATTTTATTAGGTGAATTAGGTGAATTGTAATTTAGGTGAATTTTCTAAGCACTTTCTCTTCTACCTTTTCCATCTGCTTCGCTTCCTTCTCCTCCTCATGATCATATCCTAGCAGATGCAAAAATCCGTGCAAGACAAGACGCGCGATTTCGTAGCGCATAATCCAGCCGTATTTTTTTGCCTCGCGTCTGGCCTCGGGGAAAGAAATAAATATATCACCCAGATCCCCCCTCACCCTGCCCTCTCCCCCAGGGAGAGGGGTTGGGGTGAGGGTAGAAAACGACAACACATTCGTCGTCTTGTCTTTTCCTCTATACTTTTTATTTATTGCGCGCATTTTTTTATCGCCAATAAAACTAATGGATATGGCTACATTGCGCGGACATTGTATTATTTTTACGGCTTGATTGACAATCTGTTTCACCGCGCTTTCATATCGCCTTGCCGCTGATACTTCATATCTAACAATGATTTTCATGATTCATGATTCCTAATTCATAATTCTCACACTATTGAGCATCATTTCAAATGTTCTCTTATACGCGCCCTCCACTGCTGTTCCATATAAAACTACGTAGATAAAGCCTTGTCCCGCAAACACACCTCTTAGCGTCGCGCCCTCTTTTGCGAAAATACCCGGCAGTCCGGCTTTATTGGTTGTCCAATCGGAAATTTCCGCGCTTTGAAAATTGGAAGCGGCATAAGCGCGAGCAGTGGTATTTTCCGGATTGTCAATAACGCTTACCAAAATAGATTCGCCCGTGGCGCTTTGAAAGATAACTTCACGGGAAGCTATATCGCCTGCGATTGTCCAGGGTTTTGGATACAGAATTTCATAACGGTACGTTGAACTTATAAATCGCACAGCAAACCCAGCGGCTTCTAGACGCTCCGGCGCAATGCCTGACGGATTATACAGGTTAAACACTTCATGGCCGTCCAAAAAACCATCGTTGTCAGTATCCGGAACTGAGGATTGGCTTCCGTACAAATTTTCTTCTAAATCCGAAAGGCCATCGCTGTCAGTATCTTGCGTAGCAGTTGGTTGCGCGGGCAGGGTTGGCGGTGCAACAGGGGGCAAAGCCGGAGGAAGTTCAGGAATTTCAGGAGCGGGCGGTGGCACTTCAACCGCAGGAGGCGTGGGAGTTACTTCTGGGGCAGGAGTAGGCACAGCGGGCGCTTCCCGCAGGCCGCGCGTAAAATACCAGACCGATCCGCCAACCACTGCCACAAATAAAATACTAACCGCGCTTATAAAAAGCACTTTCGGCGATATTTTGCGCGGCGTTTTTGTTGGTTTTCCCGGAATCAAACCAATCTCAGGCGCCTCTTTGTGGGGCACCTTCTTTGGCACTGCCCCGCCATAGTAGGCATCGGGAATAGTGTGGATGATAGTATCCGGCATAATGACGAATGACTAAACCAGAATAACGAATGAATTTCCAATGACTAAATACCAAAATAACTCGTCATTAGTCATTCAGATTTCGGATTTCTTTACTGTCCCGCAGGGACAGTAAAGAGCTTCCCTTCTCCTTTCGGATTATATCCATTTCTTACTTCTTGCCCGTCAAGAAAATTATCTCCATCAGTATCTGCGTCTAAAGGATCCGTCTGATAGGTATTTACCTCTTCCCCATCCAAAAGACCATCATTGTCTGAATCCGGATTTTGCGGGTCAGTTCCGCGTGAAGTTTCATCTTCATCTGAAAGCCCGTCATTATCCGAATCTGCCGGCGGAGCAGGCGGTACTTCTTCCACAATAGTTTCTTCAGTTGGCGCAGTAGTAGCTTCGGGCAAAGTAGGAATTTCCGGAGGAACTGGCTGTGATACTTCTGCTTGAGGCGGCGCTGGCGGCGCAGCACTGCGGCGCGCAAAACGAAGCACTGCCACTGCTATTCCGGCAACAACAAGTATGCCAAGCACAATACCGCCAATTAAAATTGTTTTGCGCGAAGCAATAAGCGGCTGTTTTACTTCTGCCGGTGTTCCCTCACCCTCCCCGCGCCCTTTGGGAGAGGGTGCTCCGCCCGCAGGAGGAGCGGGTGAGGGAGCTGGCTCCACTTTTTCAAAAATATCTTCTGGCGCAGGGCCTGTGGGTAAATTAGGAGGCGTTTGTTCTTCAAACATTGGCATAAAGGTTATGAGTTATGAGTTATTGGTTATTAGCCATGTGTATAACAAAGTATACCATATTTATTGATATTGACACAATGTAAAATCGGCGCTATGGTGTAAAAGTGGTTCGGAAACCAAATCCCCCACCAGCCTAATGGCTTTCCTCTCCCTTAGGGAGGGGGTAGGGTGAGGGTCAACAAGGAGGAAGAGATGAAGACGTTCCTTTTCACGCTAGTGCTGGCATTCACGCTTGGCCTGACCATGTTCTCCTGCGGAAGCGGGGGCGGCAACGGTAACGAAGGCGAGTCCGAAGCAGAAGCCGAAGCGGAAGGCGAAGAGGCCGAGGCTGAGTCTGAGTCCGAATCCGAGTGCGAACCTGAATCCTGCGACGACGGCGTGGACTGCACAGATGATACCCTTGACGAAAAGGTGTGTGCCTGCGCATTCCAACCTCTCCACGGCCGTTGCGATCTCGGCATGATCTGCGATCCTGCGGAAGGCGGCTGTGTCAGCCCGCCTCCCTGCGCCGTGGCGAGCGACTGTCCGGATCGCGATGGCGCTTGTTTGCAGGAATCCTGCAACACAGCCACGGCGACCTGCGCATACTTGCCGCTGGACAGTGACGAGGACGGCCATTCGCCCCAAATCTGCACCTCGGTTGGCGGCGACGACTGCTACGATGATGCCAGCGAGATCTACCCCGGCGCTCCGGAGTTCTGCGACGGGCTGGACAACGACTGCGATGGAGAGGTGGACAGCTTCAGCCGTTCCTGCGGCTCCGACACCGGCGAGTGCGTTGCCGGGGAGCAGACCTGCGCAGACGGCGAGTGGTCGCAGTGCGATGATGTCGGCCCGGCCACCGAAGTCTGTGATGGGTTGGACAACGACTGCGATGGAGAAGTGGATGAGTTTCTCATCAACGATTGCAACGAATGCGGGCCGCTTCCGGAAGAAGTCTGCGACGGGGAGGACAATGATTGCGATGGAACAACTGATGAAGGCCTGTTGAACGCGTGTGGGCAGTGCGGGCCTCTTCCGGAAGAAGTCTGCGACGGGGAGGACAATGACTGTGATGGAGAAGTAGACAATGGTCTTCCAGAAATTGCTTGCGATGGGGAAGACGGCGATGAGTGTGAGGAAGGGTTTTGGCAGTGCGAAGATGGTGTGAGTTTCTGTGATGACCAAACCGGAAATACAATCGAATGGTGCAACAATAGTGTAGACAACGATTGTGATGGAGAAGTAGACGAGGGATGCGGTGATGCGTGTATCATGCCGCCATCCGCGTGTCCTTATGGCGGTTGGTGCGTCCCGGAGCCCGGGTGCCCCTACTGCGTCTGGACCTGCGCTACAGTTTCTGACTGTCCCGGAGGCGCCGCCTGCTATACTTGCGATTACTTTGGTGACGGGCTTTACCTCTGCAATCCCAAGTGGGACCCGGAGGCGAGTTGTCCCGCCGGTGAGATCGGGTACCCGCTTGGCGCGAGTTCGGAGTGCGATGGCGGCTTTGATCTATCCTTTTCAAGTGCACCTCTATGCACCATTGAGTGCACTCCGTAAATTAGAAGAAAATACAACGGCCGAGTCTGCCCCGCGCAGGCCCGGCCTCTTTTAATTGCCACGGATGAACCCGCTCTTATTTTCACCCTCATCTAGCATTGCAAAACTTGACGTATTATACTCGCCACGCTCGTGAAGCACTTCAACTCGGAACAAATACAAGCAAGCTTGTGCTTGATTCCTCGTTTTGTGCTATAATATCTATGCGGTCAAAAGTATACGATCGTATACTTTTGACCGCAGTTGATTAATAACGCAGCTAAAGTGATTTTTTCCTAGTTACTGAAGCGGCGCAAATTTATAGAAACAAATTACAAAACTCACTACCCGCCTAGATGCGGGAATTACCGCATACCGCGCAAACAATACTACGGTCAAAAACCTACGATCGTATAGAATTGACCGCAACCAAAGTGCGGGGTAATGGTAAGCGAGTCACTTATTTAAAAAGGGAAGAAAAAGAAACCGCGGCCTATTTTAATTGACAAAATAATTTTGACATCATTAAGGAGTTACATTAATCTTATACGTTACTGAGCCGGCATCATCTAGTCCCTTATAAATTGTTCCATTGGAATCAGAGCACACAGCTGTTTTAGAACCGGTTTCAACTGCATCGGCTTTTCGTGCCTCGTCATGTAAAGTTCCAGTATGTACATTATTTGCTGCTGTTCCAGTTTGTGTTGATAAAGAACTACCAGAGGAACGGTGTAAAATCCAATTAGGTGAAACAAAACTTATATTTGAACTTTTTTGAAATCTATATGTTCCTGAATGATCACCATTGGGGGAATGCTGGTGAGGTATAGAAACAACCAATCCTCCTGCAAGCGTGGTAGTATGCGTATGAATAAAACCATCACTATGATGGAAAAGAATTTCAAGATCATACTGTCCAGGTAATAAAGAAGTAACACTGGTCTGTTTTGCATTTCCGCCATATGCAAAATCAATTAGCTGATCATCAAGATATACACAGAAGGTATCATTTGAATCACTATAGTCACTTACCTGTAAAGTTACCGCCACACAGTCAGTTGCCGAATTACAATCTTCATCAACCGCATTGTTGCATAGCTCAGTTGCATCAGGATTTACCTTGGCATTGTTATCATTGCAATCCGTTGAAGCAGGATAGTTGTCATTGTCTTGATCATTGTCACAGGTATCAGAAACACGATCCCCTGCGTATTGCCCACTTGAAAGATTAGTGACTGCAGATGTTGGTTGTGATTTATAACTAACAGAGCCTTGTAAGATATTTTCCCTATCAAAATTATTTTCCGTACAAGTGCCTCCAGTACAAACCGTACTGGGTTCCGTGCAATTTGCTGTAGGATTATTACCGCCACTACACTGCTTTAATTTATTTTGGCAAAACGATCCGCCGCGGCATGCTTGCGTACAATTATTGGCGGTACAAGTCGGCGGCCCCGGCCGCAGGCGAACTTGGTCTACATGAATATCATCATCATAGTTTTCCACACGAATACGCAACCACCCATCATAAGCACGATTAGGACCAGCATCATAAGCCGCGGTAAGCTCAATATATTGCCAAGTATTGGGATCGTGGTCTAATTGGAAATAGGAGTTTGGCGAGGAGTCTGGCGGATATTTATATTCCGTATCATTTGGAGCGCCTTCCCGATCCATAATTAATCTCACCCCTTGCGATCCGGTAGTTTGATCAGTATTGACCCAAGCAGATGCGACATACGTTTTTCCATCAGTATCAGGAAATCGATATCGAACTTCGCCTGCATTTGCAGATGGATCAATTCGCATTGTGTAAGTACTGTTGTATCCTGGAGTATGGCGTACAGCAACTGCATTGCCCTCTACCCATGCATCAACATCAGCAACGGTAGCAAAATTCCCAAAATACTCATTTGTGCCAACTGTTCCTTTGCATACATATTTGGGCGCGCCGACAATGCCAGCGGTATAACTCAACCCTTGCGTGCCTTCGCACTGTTCAGAGGGCGGTTCATAAATTGTGTTGCCGCAAAAACCGCCGGTGCGCGTAATAGCATTGCATTGGTTGTCGCAATAGGTACAGTTTCCTCCATATTGCGGTGTGCAAGGAACGCCGTTTTGCGCGCCTAAATCACAATCTTCAGGATCTTGGCAAACTCCACCGGTTCCGCATTGTTCGTTAGTCGTGCATGGTCTGCCTTTTTGCGCGTCAGTTCCCGTGGTACAAACTTTGATTTGATTCTTGCCATCACCACACTGCGCGCGCGTGCAATTGTTAAGACATCCGTCTTCGTCGCCGTCCGGAGTGCTGTTATTATTCGCATCCGCGGTATTTTGCTGCCCATCATCACACTGCTCCGTGCCATTTGTTGTTCCGTCGCCACAGCGCTCGCCGGTTTGCACACACGAGGAAGACCAACCTCCCGAAGCTCCCCAAGTGCATCCGCTTGTACAAGTACGTTCAAACGCTGTGCTATATCCTCCGATAAAGGTTGGTGCCGAGGTTGTGCTTACTGAAATATCATATTGAATGTAGCCGGGGTCTGTGGAATGAGTCCGCGCGCACCATGCAGTTGTACCATTATCACCATTAGGCAATTGGCAACCATTTGTAGCGCTGCGTCCTGTGCATGTTTCTCCTGCTAAAGGACAATCCGCATCGCGTGCACAGAGCGTTGTACTTATAGAACAATGTCCAAAAAGTATCGTTCCCACCGGAAGCGCTTGGGGCATATGCAAACGGCCAACTGTGTAATCATCTGCAGTACCAGCAGCAGGACCATATAGAGAGCTGCCACCTGTTGCTCCGGCAGAAGTGTGTATGATTGGCGTCCTTCTGAAACTTACTCCTGATCCCCAAACAAGCTGATAATGACCTTGATTATATCCGTTTTTATATTTTATTATTACGGAGTGAGTTCCGAGTGGCAGAGTGAATGTTTTGGGTTCATCTTGATACCCGGCAGTGCCAATACCAATACTGGATCCATCCAAAAATATTTCAAAAGTATCCAAGGCCACATCCTCTTCTGGTTGTTTTTGTTGAATCGTCAAAGTTGTAGTTAATCCTCCAAGCGTGCCTGCAGGTCCGCAAATTGCGCAGGTTTGTCCGGGGTCGCACTGCGCATTGCTTGTGCAGGGCGTTGCAGTAAGAGCTCCGCTGGAAACAATTCTACACCTGCCTGCTGAGCGGCCAGTATTGCCTAGTTCGCACTGCTCAGTGCCGTTCACGAAAGTATCTCCGCAGTGTTGCGCAGGGCCGCCGCAATCAAATTTGCAACAGCCATAATCTCCATTTACGCAGGCAGTTGATGGTGCAGCCGCTGTTCCGGCAGTTGAAAAGGTTTCGGTTGCAAAGTTATAAGTTTGCCGATCACAAACCTCTGCTCCGGTTTTAATGCCATCTCCGCAGTGCGCGGCAAGGCCTGTACAGGTCGCGTTGCACTTTCCATAATTTCCGTTCAATAATCCATCGTCGCAGACTTCATGTTCTCCTGAATCATTAGTATCACCGTCATTATTCAAATCAATATCTTCACGAAGGCCATTGCCGCAAAAAGTACCGCCTGGAGAGCAATCCGCCGCATCAACCGTACCGCCAGGCCAATCATTCCAATTAGAACAATCACTCTTGCACTCTCGCCGCGCCGTGCAAGAAGTTAATTTTTGACAAAGGCCTTGCGAGTTACCATCGCCGTCAAGCGGGCAAGGTGTATTTTCCGCAAGTGTTGGGCAAGTTACAGATGGATTGCCGGTACAGCGTTTTTCGCCTCCAGGAGCAAAATTTACCACCGCAGTATTTTCAGTTCCTAATTCACAAATCTCTGGAGGTTCAATAATAAGATTTCCGCTTTCTGGAAGTTCAATAATACGATTTCCGCATACCGCAGTCGCATTGCTCCAAGTAGTTCCCGCGGCCTCAACTTCGCATCCGCCGCTGGTATCAACTTCTTGCTCGCCTGTTGAAGGATCCCAACCATAAACATCCCAAGCCATAGTTTCATTCTCCACCTTTTCCACAAGCTCAAACGCGGAGGATAATTTATAGCCAACCCCGCCCAAGGATTGATATTGATAAATATGGCTTCCTTTTGGACAAATATACTTTTGCATTTGCTCATTCCAGCAAGTTGCCGGGTTATATGTTCCTTTCTCTGTCGGGCCTGAAACACATGGCGCGCCAAACCGATCTATCGGATCTTGCGGCAAAGGCGCACCAAGAGCGGAGCCAAACGTAGCATTCCAAGAAGGCCATTTTGAAGTGGAAAGCGAACGGATAAAGGTGCCGGCTTCTAAAGTGGGATAGCGGCCGGTGCGCGCCTTATATCCGGCAAGGGCGGCCTGCATTGCGGTTACCTGTTGTATGCGGATAATATCGCGGGCAAGTTTTTCTCTGTCGGAGCGGCACACTACGGTTTCACCGGTTGCGCAATCAAGATCCTTAACGCATGATTTTTGCACGCATAAACCATCCACACCATCTGTTTCGCAATCATCATCATTATTGTCCTCGCAATCCTGAGTTGGATTATTGGCGCAGAAATTTTTCTCGCAGGTTTTCAGATTTTCAAGATTTACGTTGAATTTAAGATTTTCAATCAACTCATCAAACACTACTTTAAGATTTGCTGGCGCGCCTTCAGAAAGAGAGATCAAATACACATTATCAAATACCTTCTTTGTCGGAGGGCTTGTTGTTGTATCAGTTGTGGCATTTGTCGCGGCAATGTAAATAGTATTGCCTTCCTGAAGCGCTTGATAGCCGTCAATGGGCGCCGGCGTTGGCGAAGGCGTACCGCCAAAACCCATGCGGTTGTACCAAGCAGCTAAGGGCAAACGCTCCGGATTGGAAAGCACGCGTATACCAATGGCATCATCTTTAACCCGTCCGCGGCGCAAAGTTACTTTATGAATTTTCAGATTCGGATCCCAAATAGAACCTTCAGCATAAGTTGTCCCGTCAACGATAAGCTGAGCGCTTGGTAATTTATCTTCATTAGTCCAAGTTTCATCTTCATTGGTCCAAGTAAGTTTGACGGCGTGATCGCCTTTGGAAACGCCGCGCAAAATTAAACGACCGTCGTTACGCTTGGTTTCAGATCCGGCTTGATTAACAACAAAACCTTTAACAGCGCCATCGAGGCTAATTTGAATACGGTGATAGTATGCGCCAGTCAGTTCTTTAACATCATCGGACCGATTGCGAAGCGCGGCTCGCACAGCATCAGGAATATTCTTTGCCTCCAGCACCGCGGCAAGATTGGAAAGATCATCATCTTTAGGATCATTATTATGATCGTAATTGGAAGTTTCAACCGCGATTTCATAATCGCCCGGCTCAGGGAAATTAAATGTATAGTCAGGAAACGAACCATTGTTCTCTCTTATGTCATTAGCTGGTTGACGCACGCCATTGGGCACAGAAACACCTTGAGTAAATGATTTGGCAGTAAGCAAGATTTCCTTAAGCGTCTGCGGCGCTGGATTATCATGCGAGCTTGCAATATAATAAGCATTTTTTGGTTTTGGGAAAAGTCCGGTAATAAGCGGGATGAGCACTGGCGGCGGATAAGAAAGCTCAGGCAAAAGCGTTGCGCCATCGCGGCAATAGTGCGTTCTAAAATTCAACGGCCGCTCAGTCCCTAAAATATGCGCGTCTATGACGGGTGCTGTACCATACTCCTCATTATCAATCAAATAATACGTGGTTGTCGCATCAGCCGGCCACGGGTTGTCACAGCGGAATAAACTAAATTCCGCAAAACCCACGCGCGTTTGTCCGGCTTGTTCGCCGCAATCCTGATCAGTTACGCAGGTACGACTGCTATTGTTGGCGCACTTCAGCGCGCCTGAAATTTCACGGCAAATCCCCGGTTGAATAATGGATTCTGGACGCACAAAATCTTCGGTAATCGTGGCGGTGGCATTAACTTGCGCTGTGCCGTCTTTAGTGCCGGCTGTTACGGTTTGTTCAGGAAGCGTTACTGGACTAAGAGGATTTGTTGCGGAACAACCAGTTGTGGCCCCATACGGTTTTCCTCCACACCTCTGTTCAGTTCTATTTGTTGCGGTTACGGTTTCCAGCTCAGAGGATCCCCAAGACCAAGCCCAGCTATAACCCGGCACCGGATAAATCGGTTGTCGTTCGTGACTTTGTGTAGCAGTCCTTGTGGCAGAAGTATAAGCAGTTGCCTCAACATCCGCGGTCTGCGCTGTTGCGGTAAGGGCCGCAGTATCCGGCGGTACCACGATTACCTCCACCTCATCAAGGGTGCAAATATCCTTGCCGGTTGTAAATTCCCAGCTCATGTCCAGACCAAAGGCCCCGCCATTAAATCCGACCCCAGCTTGGGAGCGCAGGCCGCCTTTTACCACTTCCCCGGTTGCGGTAAATTTATCGCCGGCAATGCCAACGCGATATGTTACAGGGTCGTCTTTATCGCCAAGCATTTTTGAGGGCTGTAAAATAACCGCTTGTCCGTTTTGCGCCGCCGTAGTCGTAAGCTCAATGTCAGATTCAACACACCAAACCGGATTTTGCGCGCGCGCAGATGGCGTTAAACGCTTGAATAATTCCACAATCCAGCGCCAAGCGCGCGCGAAAATATGGGTTGACTTTGCTTGCGTGATAACAACTTTGCGCAATTCCACCTGATCAAAAAGCGCTTCGGTTTCTCCGCCAACAATGGCGACAAAAACCACGTATTCTCCGGCCTCAACTGTGGTAAAAGTTCCGCTGACATTTACCCAGCCGGATGTTTGTGTCAAAGGTCCGCGCGCAAATCTCAAGTAGGGATCCGCGCCGGTTCTTTCTTTATATAATCCAATTCCAATCGGGCTTTCCGTAACTGTTCCCATGCTGATTACGCGCACTTTTGCGGAAAGAGTGTAGGAGGTATTGGCCGGAAGAGTTACGGTTTGCGTGGCAGTTACTGATGGGCCGTCAGGAGGCGCTTTATCCTGTTCAATGGCGAGCACGTCGGTTTCCACCATTTCTGCACTTATTGCGTAAGTGCCGGCAATTTGATCAGCAGAAGACAGTTCACGGCGAGAAATATTATCGGCGGCATTGGCAGTTTGGTCTTTCTCCAGTGTCCACGCCAGAGGCGTTTCTTGCTCAAAACTACTATTGCGCAAAATGTTTGGAGAGATAATTTGCCCGTTGTCGCGAACTTCAGCCGTGCCTGCCGGACATTTATCCTCATATTGCCGCGCTAAAATGAAATTACCTGATAAGCTTTCTTGATCCATGGGCTGGCTAAAAGTGGCGCGAATAAGCGCGTTGCGGCACACTTCGCCAATGGTCGGCGTGCGCGCGGTAACCGTCGGACGATTGTAACAGCAATTGTCGCTTCCGCGACCGATTGTTGGACTGGCAGAGCCATTTGGCACTGGACAATCTTTATCAGTTTTTGCCACGCAATAAACCGTAAGCGGAGAAGCGCCGGTTTTTCCACCCGCGGTTGCTTGCACATCAGTGGTGGACCAGGGATTGGTTGGCGCGCAAATGCCAAAACCTGCGGTGGTGCAGTTAGTATTTGAAGTGCATGATACCAATTGACCTCCCACAGTTTCTTGAAAATCCGGCGTGGTATCGGAGCGGCAGAATTTTTTAATTCCTTCCGCGCGCGCTTGCTGAAATGGATCGCGGCGCGGCGGAGTTTCAGGTAAGGTTGCCGGCGACACTGGTCCGGCTTCTGCTTTCGTTCCTTCATTCAAACACGCGCTGGAACAGCTATCGCCAGATGCGGCATTGCCATCATCGCAGTCTTCTCCCTTGTCAAGTTTTCCATTGCCGCAAGTGCGGGGCGATCCTTCATGCAAACAGTCTGCGGAACAGCCGTCGCCAACATTTCCTATTGCGCATGGTTGTCTTACAGGATGACCTCCGCAATCTTTGCTGGCCTCATCACATTCCTCGCCGGTTTCAATAATTCCATTCCCGCATTTCGGTTGCGGTAAAGTCCCGCGCAAAAGACAAGTTTCCGGATTGCAAAAATATTTGCGTATGCCGGTTGTTTCGTTTGGATCGCATTCTTCTCCGCCAAGTTCCGGATTATTTTGCGGATGATCAACTGTGCCATTTCCGCACTGCCCAGTTGCGCGGCTTGTGCCTTCATTTAAACAAATCGGAGAACATCCATCACTGGCGAGATTATTGCCATCATCACAATCTTCGCCGGATTCCACAATTTCATTGCCGCAACAATTAGTTGTTGCTCCAAGCGGACATGGCGTACTGCCGCGATGCAAACAATTGTTAGAACACCAAGGCGTTTCATACTCGAGGGAGGTTTTTTCACATTCCTCTACAACATCAGGATCGTCACCTTCTCCACAGGCAAACTCAAAATCTGACCCTTCATTGAGACAAAACTCGTCACAACCATCGTCGGCAAAGGTATTTCCATCATCGCAATCTTCTCCTTGCTCGGAAATTCCATCACCGCAAGAAGGAATAGTATTGACTCCGGGCTGGTTTACAATTGTGGCAATAACCTGATCTTGCGTGTCCCAGCTCCAATTATAAATAAACTGATTTAATTTTTGTCCTTGCGGAGAGCAAGAATCCGGCGGGCCATAGGGCTGGGAACTGTACGGCTGACGCGCGCCAATCACATATAAAGAGGCCTGCGCCGGATTTACTTCAACGCGGTCAACGCCGCAAGGCAAATCTTTAGTTTTGAAAGTCCAGGAAAAGGTATTGCACCGCTCGTCTACCGGAGCGCTTGGCAAAAGACTGCATCGTACACCCTCTTCGTGCGGAGCGCCTGACACTTCCCAGTTATATATAAAATTCAAATTGCTTAAAGTTTTTCCAAGCGCGCCGCCGCTGGCCAGGCCATGCAGGCCTTCCACTTGTACAGTTGTTGCCGGATTGTCCGCGCCGCGCAAAAGTACGCGATAATTAGTATTGGGGTTAAGCATGCCTGCATCTATAGACACTGCGTTGGTATTTGTATCCCAAGTTAATATCAGATCATTGCTATTAACCGACTCCGCCGGGCGGCCTTCATTTTTGCATACGTTGGAACAACCGTCGCCATTTGCAACATTTTTATCATCACAATCTTCGCCATTGTCCAGCGCGCCATTGCCGCAAACAGGCGCCGCAGTGCCTTCATTTGCGCATATTGATGAACAACCATCATTATTGGTCGTGTTGCGGTCATCGCAATCCTCCCCGATTTCCGGCTTTCCGCCATTGCCACAGGTTGCGCTGGGCCGGCCTTCATTTAAACATTTGCTGGAACAGCCGTCGCCGGAAACTGTGTTGCCATCGTCACAGTCCTCGCCGGCGTCAGCCGTGCCGCCATTGCCACAGGCCGGAATCGTACCGGGTGATGATCCTTCATTGCGGCATGCTCCATCACAGCCGTCCCCCGGCTGAAGATTTCCATCATCACAATCTTCGCCAATTTCAATTTTACGATTGCCGCACCCTTGCCCAACCGGGGAGGCCGGCCGAAGCGTGCCAGTCCACTGGCAAGGATATTGCGTGCCCGCGTCAGCGCAAAGCGCTTTTTTTGCCACGCTGTCCAAAAGCGGCATATTGTCATCGCATTCTTCCCCGGCATCAACCCGGCCGTTTCCGCAAAGCGCGGCTGGTTGAGGCCCTTGACGCAAGCAAGTTGTGGAGCTGCACCACGGCGCGAAAGTTTCATCGGCTTGCTTTTCACATTCTTCTCCGCGATCCAACCGTTTATTTCCGCAAATCGGAATATCCGAGCGCGTACCTTCATGCAAGCATTTGGAAGAACAGCCGTCCCCATCTTGCCGATTGCCATCATCACAGTCTTCGCCAATCCCTACTGTGCTGTTACCGCATATAGGAGTATTTGTCCCCTCATTTAAACACTTGTCTGAACAGCCATCTCCATTTGTAAGATTGTTATCATCACAATCTTCAAACAAATCAATATTCCCATCACCACAGCGCAATGCAAAGTTTGATCCTTCATGCACACATGCGCTTGAACAGCCATCGCCGCTTATTATATTTCCATCATCACAATCTTCGCCCGGGTCAAGGGCGCCATTGCCGCAAGGCACGGACCAAACTTGCACATTGGCCTTATTGGTAACGGCCGCGGTATTGCCGCTATTGTTTACCATGGCTTTGCTAAATTGCGCGCCCATGCCGGCGTTTGTACAAACTCCGTCCGCGCAACTTGGCCAGTATGAAATAACGCGCGGCGGCTCAAATTCAACAGTCAAATCGCCTTGTCCGGTTTTATTTTCAGTCGTGGCTTGGATATGAACCGGGATTGGTTTTCCGGTTTGCTGATCTAGCTCAGTTTCCGCAATCGCGGTTGCGGTGGTGGTCCAGCCCATTTGCGTGCAATATCCGGAAACGCAAGCCGGAAGCGCGCCAATTGAGCAGTCCGCGTCAGTTGCACAAGCATGTCCAATATGAGGCGGACTTGCTCCCGGATTATAACTCACGGTGGCCTTGGCAGTATCAGTGCTTTGCCAGGCCCAAGCATAACTTCCGGGTTTTGGAATAACGCAAGGATCTCCGGCGGCAACCGGTACTGCCGAGTACTCAATCATTTCATTTTCCGCGCGCGCGGTATATTTTTTCGGCACAACCGCAATGCCACCCACTTTGCAAAGATTGTCTTGCGCATTTGGCTCATTTTTAGTTTTGAACCTGAAACAGTAGGCCGCGCTGGCATCCCCACAACGCGCTGGCGCGTCTTTTAACACTTCCATGCCTTGCCCTTGACGGACTCCAATATCTTGCGCTTTAATGCCGCTTGCTCCGCCAATCAATGTTACGCGATACCAGGTATTGGGATCGAAATCAGAAGATGAATAATAGCGGAAGCCGATGTCGCCGGGATATTCATCAATAAGATTCGCATCTACCGTATTGGCTTCAACCGCGGTGCAAGGATCACCAGTGACTTGCACATCATCAACATACATAGCAAACAATTGCGCTGGATCAGAATATTGCGCAATGGTAGCCGCGTCATTGGCTTGCGTCTTAGTTCCTTCGCGCAGATCATACGGCGCGCCTTCCATAAATACGCGCACAAATCCGGGGGCGGTATGCGCGTCAAAGGTAAGCGATACAGAAACCTGTCGCCAACTTTCTGTAAGCATGGTTTCTTGCGACGCTTTTTGCCACGCATTTGGCGTATTTGCCGCAAGTGCAGAACCGTCCCGCTGAATCAAAATTCCGGCGCGCTTGCCAAATGCGGCCGCGTTTCCCGCGCGCACCCAAGCCGTGGCAGTATAGGTTTTGCCATTGGTGTTTTCAATTGCATTGGCTTGATATCCAAACCAGTGCTCATAATTTTGTTGAATACCAGTCTCATTTGCCCAGCCCGGTCCGGTATCATCATCAAGCTTGGTCAGATGCAAAGCATACGTGTCAGTATCATTTGGATTGCGTCCTTCCCCTGGCGCGAGCACTGCGTCAAGCACTTGATTTTCCAATTGCGCGACAACATCAGTCGGATGCGGCGGATGCGCCCATTTTGCCGTTGTCCCGGCAAACGAAGAATCATTGCCCGTAAGCAGTTCTTGCGTACCAGTGCACTTTTGCAATTTGATATTGGTAGCGTTAAGCGTGGCCGGCAAAACCGGCGTGTTAAAGGTTACTGCCACTGCGGCGTTGACGCAGACATTAACATCTTTATTGCGTCCGGACTGCGCGGCCGGGCTGGGCGAAGGCGGAAATTCCGGATGATCTATGCCTCCGTCTTCAAATGTATCGCACTGCGCAATAACTTCCGGCACAAGCGGCTTGGGAGAAGTGGAAAATTGCCAGCCATAGGCCGAAACAGGCGTTACAAAAGTTGGACACGGGCTGTTGCAACTGCCATCTAAACAGCATATCAGCGAAGAGCCGCAATTAAGATACAAGGGGCCAACCGGCGCGCGGCAAGAGCCCACGGTAAATAAGAGCGGATTGGAATAGCGCGTAACGTCGTCAATATCCTGCTCCACTATCACCGCTCCGGTGCGCGCCACATTTGGCGGGGTTGCGCTTGGATCATTAGGCAAAGCGGCGCAAGCTTTATTTCCGGACCAGCCGCTTAAGGGACAAGTATCATTCGGAACCCCGCCAATGTTGGTCGGAGTGGCGCGAGCGGAAACCCAAGATGCACTGCGTGCTCCAGTTACTGGATCAAATGCCACAGGAGGATCTGGTGAATCTTTGCGCGTAAAGAATAGCCCGCGATCCGCTATAACGCTATTTCCAAAATTCTCGCCATATACGCTTACACGACTCGTAAGCGGTCCGCCTGTGGGACGAATGCAAGCCAAAAACGGCCCGGGCGTGGTATTGGTAACTTCAAAGTCCTTTCCAGCGGATTGCTGGTCATAACGATAAACTTGTACATTATATATTGTACCAATGCTAAGTCCTTGCGGCACTTTGACAGTAATAACATGCGGCGTCCACCAGGTCGTGCCGCATTGAGACGGAAAATTAACATCGGCCAATACTGCAACTCCACTGGTGGGATGCACAAAATAAACACTGCCGCACGGGGCACCGTTTGGCGCGCAAAGATCACCAAAATTATTTCCTAAAATTGAGATTCCCGTACCTACTCCTCCGGAAGGCGGGGTAATGCTTAAAATTTCCGGAAGTGTTCCTTTAAGCGGGGAAAGAACTTCATAAGGCAGGGCGTTTGAAGCAATGCCTTCCGTGTTCAACACCTGCACTCCAAAAGTTTCATAGTCAATCGGGATAACCGCGGTTTGCGCGCTAGTATCAGTCCAGTTGGCAACCCCTGCTCCGCCAAGTCCGCCAAACAAAACTGCACCAGGAGTTGCCCCAAACTGCGCGCCTCTAAGGGCAACCGCAGTTCCCCATCCGCCCCTGGCTTGATCCGCCGGAGGAGATTTTACTGAACACAGACCCGGACGCGCCGTATTATTTACCTCAAACGAGCCGTCTGCGACAATTGATCCTTGCGGAGGCGGATGAAGCGGCACCACAGGTCCGCGCGTGTCATCTGTGGAGTCGCGGCAAAGTGAATCGTTTGCCGCGCACCCGGCAGTGGCAAGAGTAATTGGCCCGGTTACCGCGCTCTCAGGCAAGCCAGGCAAGCCAACCAGCACAGAATTATCTGTCCAGGTATTTTCTCCAGCGCAGGCCTGTGGAGCAGAAGCCACCTTATCATCTTCCGGCGCGGAAGTGCCTTTAAATACCACGGTTCCGGCTTGGGATCCAAAACTATATCCGGCCAGCGCCACAAATGTGCCTGGCCGTCCATCACCCGGGGACACGCCGGTAATTTTGGTGGGTTCAGCGCATATGCCATTGATGCAAGCTCCGCCGGAGCACTGAATATTTTGAGTGCAGGACGCTCCATTGCAAAGCCCGCATCCTGAAGGACCATTCACTTGACTGTCGCAATCCACCTGATCTTCATCATCATCTTTAATATCATTGAAACAGTGCAAAGGCCGCACCATTACCGCCACTGGTGCTGACAGCGTATTATTATCATCCACATCATACGCCCTGGCCGTGAGCCGACGCGCTTTGGGAGCTGGAGGCGGCGGATACCAGCAAGGAATTTCCAGCACAGTATCAGTAGGGGTTGTGTCATTGGAAGGCATGATGCTCCCACCCGTTATCAATTGTCCATCCATGTAAAATTTGACCAACGAAACTCCGCCATCATCAGTCACTTTTGCCTGCACTCGCACACACGTACCAACTGCCACTGGCTCGCCTTCATCCGGATATTCCAGGGTTACAGTTGGTGGCGCTACATCAACCAAAGATCCGCTATGAAAAGCGCCAGTGCATGAGGGCGCGAGCCCGCCGCAAATCAGTTTTTTGCCGTCAGCGCTTAACAGTTTTTCTTTGGCTTCTACAGTAAAGTCAGTTTCGGCGTCAAAACACTTGCGATCAGTGTTTGGCGCCGGACATGCCGTGCGCGGCCGCAGTTCAATAGTATAGTCATTTACAATTGGATCCGTTTCCACCAGCACTCCTTCATCTCCATCACTTGCTTTGCGGCGCACTTCTATAGTTGAACGTATATTTTCAAGGTCGCCAGTTGGTTTTTTGCTCAAAGTTACGCGCACTACAATATTGCGTATCGTGCTTGCGCCGCGCGGCGTAATTCCTTTGACAATAAAAGCGTCTTTTGGCAAACCTTCGGGACAATCCGGGCCAAGACAAGGAGTAGCAATTATGACTTCCCTCGGACCGCGCGTTGCTTCAATCAGTTTATTGATAACAAATTGTGTAATGGCAAATGAGGTTAAGATAATAATCAACCCGATAATGGCATTGCGCAGAACTTTTTTTGCTTTTTCAATTGTTTCTTCATTGCCAGCCGCGGTCATCCACAAAAATCCACCGTAGATAATTAGCGTTAGCACGACAATGCCAAGAAAACCGAGCGCCACTCGAATAATCCGCGCCGCAATCAGACGCGGGTCAGCCGCCGTCAAAGCCAGCCCCTCCACTTCGGCAGAAACCTGAGCAAAACTTGTATATGCTAAAAGCAAGCCCAGTAGTGTAGCTGCGCTTATTATCCAACCTCTCAATTTTTTCATGAGTTTTGCCATTGCTATATTGCTATATTGCTATATTGTTTCCGTACCTTCCATATAACAATATAACAGTATAACAATTTAACAATATCTCTAGAATCCACACGCTGCCCCTTGCGCCACGCCATTGCAACAATATGGAAGCGCAACTGTAGTTGCGCAGGAAACTGTAGCGCTTCCCGACACTATTCCATCCGCGCCGGCTGGATAATAACAATTTTGATATAAGTCCCGCACTCTGGAAGTTGCTTCATTTGCGTAAGCGGTTTTTTCCCAAAGCCCGCCATGGACAATTCGCGCTAAAGTCCAGCCATCCGGATGCGGATGAGCCGCATCTGCTTGCAGATTTTCACCTTGGAGTGTCCACCAACTGTCCCAAAATCCGCCGGTTATCTCATCAGTGCCGGAAAGCAAGATATTCGCGCTTGAAAAAGTTGTCATGGCCATGAAACGGTCAAAAGTCATTTCAATGGGATTGACAAGCGAGGCGCCGGAGGTCGCGTCGGAATAAGTAGTAACTGGGGCGGTTTGCTCAATAATCGCTGAACCCAAAAGAATCGTATTGCTGGTAGAAAACGCAAAACGCGCGTTATCGCCGGGCGGCACTACTGCGGGAGCATATACAATATTCATGTCATAATATGCGGCCGGCCCTTGCGCTGTCCCATTGCTATTTCCATCTAAAGAATTGCCGGCAATATCTTCAATGCCATCAAACCGTCCAGCGGACGCGGGGTCGTTCCCGCCCGGTTGAGCCAAAGTAGCGGCCAGCACTCGCGTTTCAATCCTACTGCTTGCCGGCAAACAAAATACGTCTTCTCCGCAAGAATTTTGTCCGCAAAGATCAGCACTTATAAACTCAGAGGTGCGATATTGATTGCCCAACCGCCAAGCGCCGGCAAGAAATTCGGAGGTGTCCGCGCTAAAGACCTGCATCACCCTATAGGAACCAGGCTGAATGCTCAGCCCTGCGGTGGGCCGCGTTCCTGAAACCACCGTGGTGCTACCGGAGGCCACGGTCGGAAGCACGCCCTCATTAAAATTCACTTGCAACATGGAATTGCGCGGACGGTTTTCCGCGCCCGGAGTTGGAATCACGCTTTGAATGCGTGGCGGCGTTACATCTAAAAATGTTCCGGTGGTAAATGGCCACTGATAATCCTTAAAGCGCCCTTGAAACGCGGAGGTCTGAGTGGATAAAAGCTTAATGCCATTACTTGCGCAATTGCCGCGGCTTGGAAAGGTGCCGCAAAGATATACTTGATATAAAACATCGTCTTTGGGATCGCCAAACAGCGCGCGATGCGTCCGATTTGCCCGTTCAACCGGAGCTAGTACAAACGTGCGCAAATCTTGAGTAAAGCTAACCAGCACATCTATATTGCTGGCGTTGCTTCCCAGATATTTTGTCCCATCGCTTGCGCGCACAGTGCTGGCATTCATGTCCGTGGATTTGATAATCTGAATCGCGCTGGGTATTCCGTCGTTTCCTTCTCGTTTAAGGCGCAGAGCCGACACTGGGATTCCGCCGATATCCAGAGTGGGAAAATGATAAGCGCCATCTTCGCTTTGCGTAAAAATTTCGGTTCCCTCCGTCGCCTCTGGCACAAGTTCTGCCAAACTTTCCGGATCAATCTTTTCTTTGAATGTAATAATGATACGCGTGTTGCGCGCGACATTTTCAGCGCCGCGAGGCGGGTAATGACTTTCAATTATTCCAGAGCCCAACGCTCCTCCGCCCAGCCGCGGCGGAGCCGCGGAAGGAGAAGGAAGCGGTGGCACTCCCTGATCAGCCAAAAGTTTATTTATTATGAATTGAGTAATGGCAAAAGCAGAAAGAATAATCGCCAAACCAATCGTGGCATTAATAAGTACTTTTTTGGCTTTGGCAATGGTTTCTTCATTTCCCGCGGAAGTCATCCAAAGATATCCGCCGTATAGAATAAGCACAAGCGCCACCATGCCTAAAAATCCTAAGGCAACGCGAATAATTTTTGCCACAATAATGCGCGGATCAGTTGTAGGCAAGGCCAGCCCGGCAAGGCCTGGAACCTCGGCAATTTGTGTTATCGGAACTGCGCCCGGCGCAGGAAGAGCTTGCGGGGCAGGAGGCGGCGGCGGAGGGGCAATCTGTTGTGCAAAAACAAAAATTGGGACAACCAAAAATATGGCAAGTCCCAATATGATGAAAAAATACCTTTTTTTAGCTAAGCTTCGCATGGGGAAGGGTTACTGCATCTATCATACACCACCTTGGTTGTGGGTTTCAAGAGTGCTTGCAAAAAAAACCACCCTTTTAGGGTGATTTTGTCTTTACCACTTTTATATAACTAGCCCAATAGCTCTTTTACGATCTTGCTCACTACCGTCCCATCGGCTTGGCCTTTGGTTTCTTTCATGACCGCGCCCATTACTTTGCCGAAGTCAGACGGCGCCACCTTTCCCATTTTGGCAATCACGCCCTTGGCTATTTCGCGCACTTTTCCCTCTTCCATTTGCGCCGGCAGATATTTTTTCAACACCACAAGCTCGGCCTGATTTTGCGCGACTAGATCCTCCCGTCCACCTTGCTTAAACAATTCTCCTGCTTCTTCAGTTTGTTTCACTTGTCTTTTTACAATGGCCAGCGCCTCATCATCAGTCAGTTTTGCCTCGCGATTACTGGTTTTCGCGCGCTTTTCAATTTCCGCATTTTGCACCGCGGTCTTTACCCCACGCAAAACCTCAATCGTAATTTTATCTCCACCCCGAAAAGCCTTCTTGTAATCTTCGTCTATTGTTTGCATCAATCCCATATTTTTATTTTCCCTCACGAAGGCGCGGGCATATTACTAACACCGAATTCAGACCACCGAAGGGCATGCCCGCAAAGAAAACCCTGGCGTAGCCGAGCATTGCATTATTGATTTCTGTTTAAGTGGTGTTGCGAGGCGAGCCGGAGCGCGGCGGAAATAATTTTGCCCAACCTTGCGGTAGCGCCGACGCGAGTTTTCGTGCGGGCTGCCCGAGGTGGTCGCATATCGTGAAATGCCGTATGCCGACGCCAACACCTTACCTCCGCCCTCTCTTCATCGTCTCCTCCGGCAATTTTCCAAGCTTTTTTAATTTATCGTACTCGCGCTGAAGTTCCACGCGCCTAAGCGCTGATTTTTTAAGTTCAGTCTCGTTTTTCTTTCCGGCATGAAACCGAATTTTCTTGGCATGACGGATTTTTCCGGAAAGCTGAAGCCGACGGCTAAAACGCCTAAGCATGCTTTCAAATGATTCTCCGCGTCTTCGTTTTACTTCTACCATATTCCACACTCCTTTCTATAATATTATAGTTATAATACCGCATTTAAGCATCACCGGCAAGTTTTTTCTTAATCTCGCCGACAATCTTATTGTAATCCACAACCTCTTGTATCCCCGCTTCCATATCCCGAATAATCGCGGTTTTATCAAGGATTTCTTTTTGCCCAATAATGATGGCGTAACGCACTTGCAGACGATTTGCGATTTCAAGTTGCGCCTTCAGTCCATCTTTAGAAAGCGAGGCAACAGCAGGTACTTCTTTACGCAACTCATGCCAAAGCAATAAGGCTTTGCGGCGCGCGGCATCTCCAAGCTGGGCAATAAATATGCGCGGCAGACGCCCGGAAACAGGTGAAAACCCGCGGGAGCGCATATATGAAATAATTCGCTCCAGTCCTAGAGAAAATCCTACCGCAGGCGTTGACCGTCCGCCCAATTGCTCAATCAGACCGTCATACCTTCCCCCTCCTCCCAGCGCGCTTTGCGCTCCGGAAGACAGAAGATTGAGGACGGGAGACGGATTTTCCTCATCCTCATTCAGCTCTGCTTCTTTTTTCTCTCCCCCATGCTCTCCTTCAGTTCTGTCTTCTGTTTTCTGTTTTCCGTCATCTGAGGCAACTGGAAATATCTCAAACACCGTGCGATTATAATAATCAAGTCCGCGCACAATATAAGGATTCAAATTGTACGAGACTCCAGCTTCATCAAGATATTCAAGCACATGCATAAAGTGATCGCGGCAGGCCTCGCAGAGAAAATCAGTAATTTGCGGCGCGCCCTCGCGCAAAAGTTCACACTGCGCTTCTTTGCAATCCAAAAGTCGAAGCGGATTGATTTGCAGTCGCATCTTGCAGGCATCACATAACAATTCTTGTTTAGGAGTGTAAAATTTTACAAGCTCATTTTTATAAGAGGCGCGGCACTGGCTGCAGCCGATACTGTTTATTTCCAGTTTCACCGGCAATTCAAGATCGCGAAAAAACGCCAGCGCGATTGAAATCGTTTCCGCGTCTAAAACTGGGTGACTGTCGCCAAGCGCCTCAAGCCCCCACTGATGAAATTGTCTGAATCGTCCGGCTTGCGGCCGCTCGCGACGGAAAAACGGTCCAAGATACCAGAGTTTAACCGGCTGAGGAAGATTGAGCATCCCATGATTTACATAGGCCCGCGCTACTGCGGCAGTGGCTTCTGGCCGCAAGCACAATTCATCTCCTCCTTGATCCTTAAAACAATACATTTCTTTTTGCACAATATCCGTCACTGTGCCAACAGCGCGCGCAAAAAGCGCTTTATGCTCCAAAATAGGAGTTTCAATAAATCCATACCCAAACCCATTTGAAAGCTCCTCGGCTTCTTTTTTTACTGCATGCCACAAATGCTCGTCGGCCGGCAATATATCACGCATGCCGCGGGGCGCTTGCGGAACCTCCGGAGGCTTGGGTGGAATTGCCGGAGCAAGCGGCAGAACTGCCTGTTTGACCGTCTTCGCGCGCGCGCCCATTTTCTTTGTCTTGATAATTTTCTTTTTTGTTATTTTCTTTTTCGGCATACTCGATTCTCATTCATAATTCATAATTCTTAATTCATAATTCGCCCGTATTAATCTCATAGTTCGGTGTTAAAAATCTTGTAACGCGATCAAGCGGCCAGCCGCGAATCCAGGCACGGCCAACGATGTAGTCGCGCAATACTGGTCCGAATACTCGAGAATCAAGCGAAGAGGTGCGATTGTCTCCTATCACAAAATATTCTTCTGCTCCAAGACTGACTTCTTTGTCTCCAATCGTCACAGCTGACCGGCTCAAATATGGCTCTTCAAGGGTGGCCCATGTTTTGGAATCCTTGGACTTTATCAGCACACGGCTGCTTTGAATGCGCAATGTCTCACCGGGCAAACCAATCACGCGCTTAATAAAAAATTGCGATGGATCGTTTGGATATCTAAATACTACAATCTCGCCGCGCTTAGGATCGCGAAATCTGAAACTTGCCTCATCAATAATCAAATATTCATGATCATAGAAATTTGGTTCCATGGATGCGCCTTTCACATAAAAAGGCTGCACCAAAAAATAGCGAATCGGGAGAATGATTGCCAGTGAAATAACAATCACGCGTATGAGTTCTCCGACGTAGGCTAGCCCATCCCGCAGCAATTTGCGCAATCCTTGAATATCTTGAATATTTTGTGATGGCATAAATAAAAATTCTATCCACATTCTAACATATAATCAAGATCCTTGCAACTCAAATCAAAAGATGATAGTATAAGAAACGTTTCGGACGATTAGCCCGCCTAAATTTTGGGCGATTAGCCCCGACGCGCTTCGCGGTCGGGGAGCCGACCGAAGCGTCGGCTCTCAGTGTATCTAAAATGCGGACGATTAGCTCAGCTGGTTAGAGCGTACGGTTCACATCCGTAAGGTCGGAGGTTCGAGTCCTCCATCGTCCACCAGCTTTCATAATATGGATCAACTCTCATCCAATTTTTTAAAAGAATCCTCACCAGAACCGAAAGAAAATCGGCGTGTAATTTTTCTTCTCCTTGGAGCACTGATTTTTCTTATCGTCAGTGCCTCAATTGGAGGAATGCTTTTTGCGTCCTCAGCGGGTTTTACTCCTGCAAAGATTTTTGCGAAATTGCGTTCACTTACTCTTTCAAAAGAGAAAATGCTCAAAGGTGAAAAAGACGATCGGGTAAATATCCTCCTTCTGGGCATGGGAGGAGTTGGTCATGATGGAGCACTCCTGACTGATACAATGATCTTTACAAGCCTGCGGCCATCTGATGGCACCGTCGCCATGCTTTCTATTCCACGGGATCTGCAGGTTGAAATTCCCAGTTATGGATATCGCAGGATAAACAGCGTTAACTCCTATGCGGAACTTGAAAATAGTGGAAGCGGCGGGATGGCAACGGCAAATCTTGTATCTAATATCTTAACTCAACCAATTCATTATTATTTGCGCGTTGATTTTGAAGCATTCAAAGAAATTGTTGATACCATTGATGGAATCGAGGTGAATGTAGGGCGCGCGTTCTATGATCCATTCTATCCTGACGAAAACTTCGGTTATGAACCCGTCTCCTTTGAAGCCGGGCCTCAAACTATGAACGGTAAACGCGCGCTCCAATTTGTACGCAGCCGCCATGGCACAAACGGAGAGGGCAACGATTTTGCACGCGCGCGACGTCAACAGCAAGTCCTTTTTGCGCTAAAAGAACGACTGCTCTCTTTTGACGTATTGCTTCGTCCAAAACGAATTCAGAGCATTCTTGAGTCTTTGCAAGATCATATCCAAACCGATATCGCGTTTTGGGAAGGAATGCGGCTTGCAAAACTTCTGCGCCATATTGATGGAAGCAAAATTGTAAGCCGCGTTCTTGACGCATCTGATGAAGGAGTACTTCAAGAGCGAAACTACAACGGCGCGTTTGTATTGGAGCCAAAAGGCGGAAATTGGGATGAAATTCGCGCGATTGCCGCGAATGTATTTTCACCCGCAACCCCCTCACCCCAACCCTCTCCCCAAGGGGGCGAGGGGGTGACGCTAAAATCCCCTCTCCCTAAGGGAGAGGGTGCTCCGACCGCGGTCGGAGCAGGTGAGGGAACACAAAAAGCATCCGCGCCTATTGTGGAAATCCAAAACGGCACTTTTACGCTTGGGCTTGCCTCAAAAATCGCGACTATTCTTGAGGCGCAAGGATTTAATCCGGCTAGCATCGGCAATGCGACACTGCGCGATGTGGATGAGACCATTGTCTATGACCTAACTGGCGGACAAAAGAAAGAAGAATTTGCAAAACTGCGGGAAATTCTCAAAGCGCGCGATGGCGAAGGCGAGCCACTTCATCTTTTAAGTCAGGGTAAACTGGATTTCCTCGTCATCTTAGGGGCAAATTCAGTTAAGTGAGTGATGGGTTATTGAGTTATGAGGCAAGAATTAAGAGTTGATGGATTAAGGGTTAATTGCAATACTCATAACACATAACTTAATAACATAATAACTATGTCCACCCTCCCAACAATAGTCATCATCGGCCGACGCAATGTTGGCAAATCCGCCCTGTTTAATCGCTTGATTGAGGAACAAAAAGCGATTGTTTCTGAAATTCCCGGAACCACCCGCGATCGCACTGAAGGAATTTGCCGCTGGCGCGGAGTTGATCTGCGCATTGTAGATACTGGCGGGCTGGATGTTGGCGAGGAAAATACTATTGATCGCGAAGTGCGCAAGCAAGCAAAGTTCGCTATTAAGCAAGCAGATCTTATTTTATTTATGGTGGACGCGCGAGTGGGTGTTTTGCCTGCCGAGCAAAAGTTAGCCAGGGAATTGAAGCTGAGCTTTGAGCGTGAAAAAGCTCAGCTTCGGATTCCATCTGTTCTCCTTGTTGCCAACAAAGCTGAAACGCCAAAGTTGCGCGAGGCCGCGCAAGATCCTACATGGAAACGACTGCGTCTGGGCACGCCATTTCCCATTTCCGCCATTACCGGCCAAGGCGTTGGTGATTTGCTAGATGAAATCTTCAAAACACTGAAGCTGAGCTTTGAGCGTGAAAAAGCTCAGCTTCGAACAACAAAACCTGACCTTCGCGTCGCGATCATTGGCAAACCAAATGTTGGCAAATCTTCTTTGCTTAATAAAATTCTAGGTGAAGAGCGCGTTATTGTTTCTCCTATCCCCCACACTACTCGCGAACCGCAAGACACACTATTCACTTATTCTTTAAGTGGAATTGAGAAGAATATTCTCCTTGTTGACACTGCCGGCATTCGCAAAAAAGCCAGAAGAAAACCCGGACTTGAGCAAATGGGCGTTTACAAAACCTTAGCCGCAATCGGCCGCTCTGATGTGGTAATTTTTGTGCTGGACGCCAATGAACTTTTGGATAGCCAAGATAAACAACTGGCCGATATGATTGAGGAAAAAGGGGTGGGGGTTGTGATTGCAGTTAATAAATGGGACTTGCTAGGCCAAGAACCTGTAGCCGCAGGTCTTCAGCCTGCGCGCAACCTAAAGGTTGCGACTACCATATCCAAGCGCACCACCCACGAAGGCGACCTCTTAATGAAAACCATTCACTTTGGCCTTCCCGGACTTACCTTCGCGCCGGTGGTCTTTATCTCGGCAAACACCGGGCACGGCGTGCAAAAACTTTTGCCTCTGGCTCTTGAAGCCCATGAAAATCGCAAACGCGTCATCCCCGATGAAGAACTGGAACGCATTTTGCCAAAACTTATTTTGCGCCATCGTCCGGCGCGCTCCAAAGCCGGCAGCCGCCATCCCATTATCCGCGCGATTGTTCAAACCGGAACCGAACCGCCAACCTTTGTCATTATCATTGGCCCAAAACAATCTTTGCACGAAACTTATTTGCGTTATCTTGAAAACCGCCTGCGCGAATTTTTTGACTTCGAAGGCACGCCGATAAAGATTTGGGTAAAACAGGAGCGAGGGTAGTATGTAGTAAGTAGTGGGGTAGTATGTAGCCGCCGGTCTTTAGCCGGCGTCTCCCTCTCTTAAGTCCGACGCTTCAGTCGGACTCCGACCCCACAGGGCGTCGGAGATAAGAGAGGGTGGGGTGAGTTATGACAAACTCGTAGCGCGACACTTTACCTGCCTGCCGGCCCGCTTCGCCGGAGCGTCAGCGAGGCGAGCAGGCAGGTGTGCCGTTTTTTTCATTTTTCCTTTGTTGTCAGTTTAGCGCGATCGTGATAAACTGACAACACATTGAATTACACTTTTCTTGATTAAAAAACACGGCGCCCCCTTTCGACAGGCGCCGTTTGTTCTCTCCTTTTTGTTGTCATTCCCGCGAAAGCGGAAATCCACGCATTTGGCCTACTTGGCTTTGTAGTCCGGCAACTCCAGCGGCGCGACAAGCATGCGCCATCCCGGCATACTACTCAGCTCGGGCCAGGCCGCAAACACACGCCGCGACCCGTCATCCTTGATCAGGGACAAGACGAAGCGCCCGCCTCCTCCGTGTCCTTCTTTGTGTGGATGGTTAAAAGAAGTGCCATCCGCAGAGATGGAGAACAGCAATGGCATCTCCCGTGTCGCCTTTTCAAACCCATTAAAGTCCTCCGCGCTTGCGCAACGCCGACCGGCTTTGTACAACGCCGCCTCCTGGTCCCTACCCTGACGCGTTGTCGATCCGAAATTCACTACCTCGAGCGGAACGACATGCGTACCTACGGGAATTCGCAAATAATGATCCTTACGTTCGATACCAACCTCGGTGTTAACTAGTACCTGAGGCAGTTCGTACTTCTGATCGTAGTTCACGAGTACCGGGATGATCATCTCCACCGTGAAGGGCAACTGCGGCACAGGCCGATGGTTGATCAAGTCGATGATCGCCTGCACCATTGTGTCATCGGCACAATTGTTCTGCAGCGCGCTTGAGATGTTTGCCAGCGCTTCGCTGTATCTATCAAAACCGTGCAGGGCTAGTCCCCTTTCCCATCCACCTGCCCTCATTCTCTGCATGAGCCACTCCACCTGCCCTAGTACTGCTTTGAAGTTGTCCTCCTGCTTCCTTACCCTTTCGCCCTTCGGGCCACTGTCGTCATCAGCATTTGACATGATCTTCCTCCTCCCATGCGGGCAGTGGCGGTACCACGGCGGCTTGAAACTATGCCGCCCCAATACCGGTAAACCCGCACACGAGTTTTCAATGTGCCGCGCAGATGATGGCGGATTGCCTTCACCCGAGCACATCTTTACCCTACTGCCTGTTTTACACAATGTCAATGGTACGCCAGTCGGTCTTTAGCCGGAGATTATTTTATGATACAATCCTTTACCCGGAGGGTCGGGTCGTTGTGTCCGGTGACCAAGGATAGCTATCACCTATCCTAGAGGGGTCCGACTCCCCTACGATCCACCTCCGGTTATGTGGATAAACCAATCTTGACAATTCTTATTTAATTTGTTACCTTATAATCAGGTGATAGCTATCCAAAGTCACTGGGATCTCGGATCCCAAACAGGAGCCCTTCCGGGCTTCTTTGTTTATATTTTGAAAATTAAAAGAGCCCCGCCAGCTGTGAAAGCCGGCGGGGCAGGTACATCTCTTGATCAGGTCCAGCGGAGCGCCTGGACCTCGCGGCGCCACGTGCGCCGCTTGTCGCGGTCGATCGTCTTGCCGCGGCGTAGCCACGAGTAGGTGCCGTAGGTTCTGTGGAGGCGCTTGTCCTCGCGCAGCTTCACGCCGCCGCGCTCGGAGACCGTGTCGGCCCAGTCCGCGTACTCCTCCAGCAGGTCTTCGAAGCGCCGCTCCTCACGCGCGTACATGCACACGCGGCTCTGGAGCACGAGGAAGTCCGCCTGCGGCAGCATCCCGAGCTCCACGAGCTCGTTCGCCTCCGCCACGAGCCCCTCGTCCGCCTCGCGCTTGCTGCTCTTGAGGAAGACGCGCACGTCCTCCAGCGCGCCGACCATCCTCTGCTTGTAGAACTTCCGCTCCTGCACCCTGCGCTCGTGCTCCTCCTGCGCCTGCCGCTGCAGTTCGGCCTTGGCCTCCTTGCGGAGAACCTCAGCCTGCTCGATCCAGTGCGTGAGCTCTTCCACGCTCTGGGGCAGACGCGCATCGCCTGCCTTGATGAGGAGCTTGCCGACCTGGCGCAGGCCACAGTCGTACCCCGCACCGTAGTAGCGGTCCTGCCCGGCGAGACGGCGCAGCTCCTGCTGGAGCTTGCTGGCCATGGCTTGCAGCCGCTGCCTCTCCGCCTCGCCCGAGCGCTCACGCTCGAGCTGCTCCTCCTTGTGCCGGCGCGCTTCTTCAGCGTGCCGGTCGCGCATGGTGTAGGTGGCCGGACGGAAGTTGCGGCCCTGGTACCACGCGCGCGGAACCACGACCTCGATCTTATTCGTAGTCATCATCGGACCCTCCTTGGGGTTGCGGTTGTGCCGCACCCTTGGAAGGTTCCCGCTGATGCTACTTCACCTCATGCGAGTGCGACGGTTTCTTCGCAAATAAACCGTCACTTCTGACTCTTCATGTTGTCCCTCCTTTCTTAGGACTAATGTGGATAGTAACACAAAATCGACGCTTTGTCAATAGTTTGGTAAAATACTCAATATCACATTCGCAATTTGTAGATTGGCATTAAATTCGTAGATTGGCATCATATTTATGAAACTCATCATCGGCCTGGGCAACCCGGGAAAAGAATATGAAAAAACCCGACATAATGTTGGGTTTCTTGCGGTTGAAAAAATCGCGCAGGATTTACAATTTTCTAAATGGAAAATGGAGAAAAAATTGGAAGCCGAGGTGTGCCGCGGTTTTATTGCATCTTGCTGTGAAGATGTAATCCTTGCCAAACCCCAAACCTTCATGAACCTCTCCGGCCGCGCAGTCCAACTACTTACTACGTACTACAAACTACATACGAATGACGTGCTCATCGTCCACGACGATTTGGATTTAGAGCTTGGCACGCTTAAACTATCCTACGGTTCAGGTAGCGCAGGACATAACGGTGTGCAATCAATTATTGATACGCTAGGCACTAAAGATTTCTGGCGCCTGCGCATGGGCATTGGCCGCCCACCACAAGTTCGGGAGGGTTATGATGACGCGGCAAAATTTGTCCTGCACAATTTCTCCCGCACCGAAAACCCCAAACTCAAAAAATCCCTTGACCTTGCCGCGCAAGCCGTTCAAAAAATGTTTACCCTCGGCCCGGCCAAAGCCCAGACGGAAATTAATTCCCTCTCTTAAGATAAGAGAGGGCGGGGTGAGTTATGAACGGTTCATAACCCCTCCTCCCTCCCCTTATCTTAAGGGGAGGAAATTGTGCTATAATGAATATTTCTTGACGAGCCTGGTCCCTGCATTTGCAGGATCTATCAAAAATCCGCCTCGCGGGGGCGGATTTTTGTTTGAAATTACATACTAACCAAACGGCTCAATATTTTGCGATCGCAAATAGTTGAGTCGTGGGGATTTAGGTTTTATAAAATAAAAAAAGAGCGGCGCCAGGGGGTTTCCAGCGCCGGCCCCGCACCATGATGCGGGGACTTTTGTACATCAGTTGGAGGGTTTGTCGCCCTCCGTCTCCGTCCCCTGCTCCGAGGGGTCGCCGTCCGCCTCGGCCTCTGCCACATCGTGCTCCTCGAGCACTCTGTGTAGGAGCCACGCGGCCTGCCGATCGGCCTCCCGCGCCTCTTCGATCTGCCTCGGGTTGAGGCCGCGAGCCTGAGAGCGTCGGATCTTGTCCTTGGAAAAGGTTCTGCGTCCCATTTGGATCACCTCCTTTCGTGGTGGATTCTTCCTTGCCGACCACGCAGGAAAGTTGACCCAAAGCAGGGATGGAGACATTTTGTTTGTACCATGTTTTTGGCAATTTGTCAAGGGGTGGGGTATAATGGCCCAAAGTTGCGCAAGGCGATAATTTATTTTGCGTAGCGCGGCACTTTATGTGCCGCTTAAGCGGGAGATAAACTCCCGCGCTACATTGCGCAGGCTAAAGACCTGCGACTACCTTCAAGCTACATTGCGCAGGCTAAAGACCTGCGACTACCTTCAAGTAGAAAAATATGGAAAACGAAAAAATTTACTACCAAGCGCTGGCGAGGTTTGATAAAATCGGGCCGTTGCGGTTGCGGACGCTTTTGAAAAGTTTCACATCCGTGGAGCAGATTTGGCACGCCTCGGCCCAAGACCTTACCCGCTCTGGATTGGATGAAAATGTTGCGACGGAATTTGTGTCCTGGCGCAAAGACCAGGATATTGAAAAGCAGTGGGAAGAGTTGCAGAAAGAAGGGATACAGGTGGTGACGTGGGGGGATGCTCCCCCTCACCTGGCCTCCGGCCATCCTCTCCCTCAGGGAGAGGGACGGGGTGAGGGAAAATATCCATCACTCCTTGCTGAGATTCATGATCCGCCGCATACATTGTTTGTGAGAACAGCACACCCCCTCCTAACCTCCCCCATCAAGAGGGAGGGACAAATTGGTAGTTCCCCTCCCCTGGTGGGAGGGGTTAGGGGAGGGGAAATTTTTGACAACACCTTCACCCTTGCGGTGGTGGGGACGCGCATGGCTACTACTTATGGCCGACAAATTGTAGAGCAGATTGTTGGGCCGCTGGCGCGCTCAGGACTAACTATTGTTTCCGGACTGGCCCTGGGAGTTGACGCGCTGGCACATGATGTAACTGTACGCGAAGGTGGAACTACCATTGCCGTGCTTGGCGGCGGGTGCGATCGCGCTTCAATTTATCCTACGAGCAACCGCGCCTTAGCCGAGAGGATCATTGAAAAAGGTGGCGCAGTAATTTCTGAATATCCGCCAGGTACTTTAGCCATGCCATTTCATTTCCCGCATCGCAATCGCATTATCTCCGGCATGAGCCGCGGTACTTTTGTTATTGAGGCCACTGAAGATTCTGGTTCGCTCATTACCGCAAAGCACGCGCTTGAGCAAAACCGCGAAGTGTTTACAGTGCCCGGCGATATTACCCGCGATACATCGCGCGGGCCAAACAATCTTTTGAAAATGGGCGCGCACCCGGTACTTTGCGCTGATGATATTTTGGACGCGCTGAATTTGCAAGATTTAAAAGCCACAATTGAAGCGCGAAAAATCATGCCGGATGATCCAACTGAAGAGAAGATTTTGGCGCACTTGGGAGATGAGCCAGTGCACATTGACGAGCTTGTGGAAAAGACACAAATGCAAGCTGGCGAAACTGCTTCATGCTTGACACTTATGGAAATGAAAGGTAAAGTCCGGCATATTGGAGGAATGAACTATGTGCTCGCGCACTGATATGATACGAATCAGCGAATATCTGACGAATCTACCAATATACGAATTGAGTAAGGATTTCGTAGATTCGCATATTCGTTGATTCGCTATAAGATTTGTAGATTCGTATCATAATATGAAGCTCATCATTGTTGAATCCCCTACTAAAGCCAAGACGCTCTCCAAATTCCTCGGGAGTGATTTTGTTGTTAAATCCTCCTTTGGCCATATTCGTGATTTGCCTAAAAGCAATAAAGACGCGGTGGATATTGCCGGCGGTTTTGTGCCGCGCTATCAGATCTTGAAAGAGAAACAAAAAGTCATTGCGGAATTACGCGAAGCCGCGGAAAAGGCGGACGAAGTCATTTTGTCCCCTGATCCTGATCGCGAAGGTGAAGCAATTGCCTGGCATTTGGCGCAGGTCATTGGCCTTAAAAACCCCAAGCGCAGTGTTTTCCATGAAATAACGCAGCGTGCTGTGGCGGAGGCGCTGGCGCATCCGCGCGAGATTGATAATCAACTGGTGCGCGCTCAAGAAGCCCGCCGGGTTTTGGATCGCCTGTTTGGCTATGATCTTTCCGGTTTAATTTGGAAAAAAGTTCGCTATGGCTTGTCAGCTGGACGCGTGCAATCCCCAGCACTGCGCATACTTATGGAGCGCGAGCGCGAAATTCGAGCGTTTGTGCCGGAAAAATTCTGGGTCATAAGCGCGAACCTTAAAACAAAGTCTGGCGGAGCCTTTACCGCCACTTGCGTAGAAGAACCAAAAACCGAACCAGAAGCCAAAAAGATATTAACGGCGGCGCAAACCGGAACATGGTTTGTCAAAGATATTGAAGAATCAGAGCAGTCCCGCGCGGCGCGTCCACCCTTTACCACCTCTACTTTACAACAAACTGCCAGCACCCGTTTGGGATTTTCTCCATCACGCACCATGCGTATAGCGCAAAAACTGTACGAAGCCGGACACATTACCTACATGCGCACCGACAGCGTACATCTGGCGCAGGAAGCACAAGCGAATTTTATCGCGGTGATTAAAAAAGAGTTTGGTGAAAATTACGCCGAGCCGCGTGAGTACAAAACCAAAAGCAAATCCGCGCAAGAAGCGCACGAGGCAATTCGACCAACTGACGCAGCTGTGCGCGCCTGCGGCGCGAATGAAGAAGAGAAAAAATTATACGTGCTTATTCGTGCGCGGGCGCTGGCCAGTCAAATGTCTGACGCGCGCATTGCCCGCACCAAAATCATTGCTAACATCTCCAACAGTTCCCTTCCTGATTTTGCCGTAAATGGTTCGCGCGTGGTGTTTGAAGGATGGCTTAAGGCTGACCCGTCTGCCCGCGGTGAAGATGTTGAACTTCCCAAAACCGCAAAGAACGATCCGCTCACACTTATGGAGGCGGCCTTTGAAGGCAAGGAAACCCAACCGCCCGGACGCTATAGTGAAGCCGGATTGGTTAAGGAGCTGGAGAAGCGTGATATTGGACGGCCGTCTACCTATGCCTCCATTATCAAAACCCTGGAGGACCGCGGCTATGTGGAAAAACAAAATCGCACACTCATGCCCACTGCGACCGGAGACGTGGTCAGCTCATTTATTGAAGAAAATTTTGGCGACTACATTTCCGATACTTTTACCGCGGAAATGGAAAATGAGCTGGACGAAATTGCCGAGGGTAAACGCACCTATGAAGGGACGCTCACGGAATTTTACGAGCCCTTTCACAAAGCTGTCAAAGGGAAAAGCGGAGTAGCCAAAATTACCGAAATGGGAGCGGCGCCAAAAGAATTTCCCTGCCCGATTTGCGGCAAGGCCATGGTGTATAAACTTTCGCGCACCGGCCGTTTTATGAGTTGCGTTGATTTTCCAAAATGCCTTGGCGCGCGCAAAGAAGACGGCAGTGTTATCGCGCCACCCAAAGAAATTGGAGAAACCTGCCCGGAATGTAGCCGCCTGCCTGCCGGTAGGCAGGGCCAATTGATTGAACGTGAAGGACGGTTCGGCCGATTTATCGCGTGCAGTAATTATCCAAAATGCAAATTTATTAAAAAAGGTGAGGCGGAGGAAGCCAAAGGAAAAACCGGCGTGCAATGCCCGATATGCAAGAAGGGAGAGATGGTTGAGCGGCGCGGCAAATTCGGCGTTTTTTATTCCTGCTCCAATTATCCAGATTGCAAAAATGCTATCAAAGCGCGGCCGACCGGACGACTTTGTAATTTGTGCGGCGCCCTATATATGCTCGGTACCAAAACAATTCCGGAGCGCTGTTCAAACAAAGACTGCCCAAATCACAATCCGCATAAATTGAAAGCGAATTAGCGGATTAGAGATTAGCGAATTAGCTTATGGCTCACACATTTTATGAACTTAACATTTGGAAAAAGGGGCATGAACTTCTTATAGAAGTATACAAAGTAACGGCCAAATATCCACCTACTGAAAAGTACGGCCTTAGTAATGATACTAGGCGTTCTGGCAACTCTATCATTGCAAATATCGCGGAAGCGCACGGTAGATATTTTTTTGCCGATAAAGTGCGCGTCCTTTATATTGCCCGCGGGGAAGTGGAAGAAATACGGAGTCATTTGAGAGTTGCGGAAAGTCTTAGTTATATTTCAAATGAAAAATTCCAGTGGTTTGATCAAGAATATGAGGGTCTCGCAAAAGGCATAAGTAGCTACATTGCTAGCCTGGAACAACAATCCCAAAATCAACACGACTAATTCGCTCAATTCGCTAATTAGCTAATCCTCTCTTAAATACAAAGACAGCCGGACAGGCTAACCCCTAAAACCAAAGTAATAAGAGGGCGCGCTGCCGGCCGTCACCGATTAGTATATCCACACGCGTTCCCCTTGACAATACCCGTGTCAAGCGATAACATAAGACTGTAATAAGAGGAATCCCAAAAACCAGGAAATGCCCGATGTGCAAACACTGGGCATTTTCTTTTATCATCTTGACAGGAATCTGCTTTTACTCTATTCTGAACACAGAAGTTGACGCATGATCTGCAATAATGTAGATGATGTAAGTTCAACTGCACCTTAACAAGGAACAAACATGCCAGTCACTGAGCTGCTTGCGCTCGTAGATCCTGATCTACCGCGCACCAGTTCAGGGTTGCGCGGTCTATATAAAATCAATTGCGGCAAGGCCACAAGAATGCGGGAACTTACAAATCTTGTGAGATCACTAGAATCCGCAGGAGGCATCACTGCCCAACGGTACATCATCTGGGCATACTTCCAAAGGCTCGTGCTTGGGCCGCAAAACGTGTCAGACTCGCAACTCCCGCTTCCACTTCTTGGGGATCCAAACGAACTTTACCAGGCACTTTGCGAACGACTCATGATCGTGCGCAAAGCGTTACGTAAGTTCCTTCGTCCTTACATCCCAGAACATCTTATACGCGCGCTTTTTTCACGCCATGCTGAAGAAGAGCCACTCCAAGACATCACGGCAATCGTGATACCGAGTTTCGGGATCATGCCGAAGGAATGGAACCCTTCTTCAGAAGAGCGAAGACTTTCCTTTGAATTACAGCGCGACTGTATACTTACGTTCATCAATTACGACCTGCTCAAGCGTGGCAAATGGATCGGTTATAAACGAAGTCACGAGGATTTTCAAGATGTGGCGGAATTCCTCGTATCGCAAGGGCTACTGGATTCAATACCCGAGCATAAAATAGTGGCTTCGCTGCACGATCCGGGAAACGCGCTACGAACCGTGTGGATTCATGGCATCGACGGCTTTGCGCCGCCTTATCAGAATCATCTGACGCATCGCACTACAAAACTTGCTTTCACGCATCTGCGCATGGAAGATCACGCTATCCCGGTAATAATGCAAGTGCGCAGAAAAGGATTTCTGCAAACGCTCGGAAAATGGCGTGCGGTATATACAGAAAAGCAACAGAAAACGCTTGACCTGGTGCATGACCGGAGAGGCATTTGTTTTGCCTATAAGTCAATGGAAGAACTTGAGGAGGGAGCGGCTTTCTTGCGTAAACGCCTTCCCTTTAATCAAATTCTTGGAAACGTATGGGAGCAGTACCATGAATCGCCGGGAGACAACCCCCATAGTGCTTCCAACTTCAGAGCGATTGCCTACTACCGACTGCTTTGCAAATCACCCGGGCGGCGGTATCAACTCCAACATCGCCTGATGTCGCAACACATTGGTCTTGTGCATTGCCGGGGAGCAGAAAATCATACTCTTTACCATCTGCGGCAATATACTACCAAACCTAATGGCCTGCTTTACTGGCTATTTCCCAAAAGTATCTATGGGATTGATTGGGGAGATGCAACAGTCTTTGAGGAGCTCCTTCATCACGCACTCGCGTCGCTTCCCGCTTAGCGCTACTTCCGAGAGGTGGCGCTCTTTTTTATCTTGACGCACGCGATGTAAAACGCTATACTGCACAATATATGGATGAACTTCTGCAGTCACTTCTTTCCGCAGTTACAGGAACTTTTTCTTCCGCGGATATTCAACTTGTAGAGCGTGCGTATAATTTTGCATTTAAAGCACACACAAACCAAACGCGATTAAATGGCATGCCTTTTATTACGCATTCCGTCGGCACGGCAGAATTGCTTGCACAATGGAAATTACCTCCTCTTCTTGTAGTTGCCGGACTTTTGCATGATGTACCGGAGGATACTCCTCTTACTATCAGTGATATTGAAAAAGAATTCGGCAAAGAAATTGCGAACATTGTTGAAGGAGAGACGAAGCTCGATCATCTTAAATATCAGGGAGTTGAACGTTACGCCGAAAATCTTCGCAAAATGTTCCTTGCAATAGCAAGCGATATACGGGTTATTTTTGTAAAATTCGCGGATAGAATTCATAATCTACAAACGCTTGAAGGCATTCCGGAATATAAACAACAACGCATTGCGCTTGAAAGCCTTGAAATCTACGCGCCGATTGCCAATCGTTTGGGAATGGGCGCGATTCGCGGTGAACTAGAAGATCTTTCTTTCAAATATGTGCATCCTGCAGAATATGCATGGGTCACCTCGCTTGTTCAAGATCGTCTTAAATATAAAGAAGGGTACCTTGAAACAATCAAAACAATTATTGAGAAAGATCTTAAACAAGGCGGGATTATTCCGATTTCCATTCACGGCCGCACAAAACACCTTTACAGTTTGTACAAAAAACTTCTTGAAAAAGATCGCGATATTTCTAAAGTATACGATATTGTGGCCGAGCGTATTATTGTGCCAACTGTTCAAGATTGTTATGCGACGCTTGGCATTCTACACCAACGTTGGAAGCCATTAAAAGGACGCATTAAAGATTACATTGCTCAGCCAAAACCCAATGGCTATCAATCTATACACACGACTATTTTTTGCGACGATGGCGAGATTGTAGAGTTCCAAATCCGCACCCCGCAGATGCATGAGGAGGCAGAGTACGGTATCGCGGCACATTGGTTTTATGTGGACAAAGGCAAAAAAATCGTGGTAATGGATCACCACTTAAGCTGGCTTAAAGATCTGGTCAAGATTCAAAAAAATATCAATGACCGCACGAAATTTCTTGAAGCTCTTGAATCTCTCAAAATTGATTTTTTCAATAATCGTATTTTTGTCTTTACTCCCAATGGCGATGTTATTGATCTTCCGGAAGGAGCCACGCCGGTTGATTTTGCTTATGCCATTCATACTGAAATTGGCAATCATTGCACCTCCGCGCGCGTCAATGATAAAATGACCCAACTGAATGTACCTCTACAATCTGGCGATGTAGTTAAAATTACTACTGATAAAAATCGCAAAGGTCCCTCGCCGGATTGGCTCGATTCTGTAAAAACAAATCATGCCCGCGCAAAGATTAAAGAAGCCGTAAAAAAAACAAAATTCTCGGGCTGGCTCCGAGAGCTCGTGCACCATCGGAAATCAAACTGACTATTCTGCTGAACCAGAGATTTTACCGATAATTTCACTATAATCCTGATCTGAATAAAACTGGATCACAATCTTGCCGCGCTCGCCACTTTTTTCTATTTGTACTTTTGTATTAAGCGTCTCGCGCAACCGCATCTCATCCGCAAGAAGTGCTGGATCTTTGGTACTGGTACGTTTTCTTCGAATTTTAGGCGCGGCAAGATCCTGCGCCTCGCGCACTGTTAGACCTTCCCCGACCATGCGGTCAAACACTTCCTTGCGCGCGCGCGGATTATCAATGGATAGAAGGATACGCGCGTGTGCCGGACTGATTTTGCCTGAAGCAACTGATGTCTGCATCTCAGTTGGAAGCTCTAAAAGCCGCAAGGCGTTAGAAATTGATTCTCGGCTTTTACCAGCTTTCTTTGCGGCTTCTTCCTGCGTCAAACCAAATGTCTCAACTAGTTCGCGATATGCTTCTGCTTCCTCTATAGGATTGAGATCTTGCCGCTGTATATTTTCAATAAGCGATAGTTCCAATTTTTCAAGATCGTCCGCATGGCGCACTACCACTGGCACAGTTTTCAATTTCAGCATTTTGACTGCCCGCAAACGCCGCTCGCCAGCAATAAGCTCAAAACGCCCATCGTTTTTTTCAGTAACAATGAGCGGTTCCAAAATCCCGTACTCTTTAATTGAAGCTTTCAGCTCCTGGAGTTTTTCCTCATTAAAAATCGTGCGCGGCTGGCGCGGATTAGGATCAATGCGATCAGGCGCAACCTGAAGCACGCTCATCACCTCCCCCTCATCAGGATCGTGGGGCGGAAGCACCCTCACCCTATCCTCTCCCTGGGGGAGAGGGTGGCCGGAGGTCGGGTGAGGGGTGGGGGCAATGACTCCCGGAATAAGCGAACTTAAACCCTTGCCAAAAGTATCCATACTTTATTTGAAATTTGAAAAAGCTAATTTCTGCTGATTAATGAACGCTAAATTTCGGATATCAATTTTTTTAACTTTAATTTCGGATATTGCTTCTGTTTTTCCGGTTTTATGAATTACAAATAGATATTCTTTATTAGACCCATTTTTTTCGTTAATCCATTCGTTCGTTGTTCGGGTAATTGTTGACATCACATTCTTTTTATAATCCATCTCAATAATAGAAACTTTTTTCTTTAAATCTTTGAGAATTTCTTTTATTGCTTGTAAAGTAGCCCTACCATTATTGTTATATGATAAAACCACATATTTAGCCGGTGCATTTTTTATCAATTTTTCTATAGCATCAATAACTATATATTGACCTTTATCATTTTTTCTAAACTCTTCAAAAACAGAGCCTGAGATCATATCGCCCACATCTTCCCGTCTGTTTGCTACTCCAACCAATTTTGGTTGATCATTCAAACAAATTGTTTTCCAAATATGATAATACGAGGCATATCGCACCCGAGAGGGTGGCATTAACTCGTTTGAAGAACCATAAGGCGGATCATAATACGCCAAATCAACTTCAATATCATTTACTAAATCAAAAATATCTTTTTGATAAACTTTGTGTGGCTTTTCATCAATAATCAAACGAGGCACCTCCATTTTCATTATATTGTAGGCGCGAGGAGCCCATTTTTTCAAATACGAAACTTGATGACCAACAGAACTATCAACTTTATCCATCGCTATAATTAAACTGGTAAGTAGTACTGATTTTTCAATTTCTTCATTCGCGATTTTATCAATTTCTTCTCTTATTGCGTCCAATTTTTTAGTATTGTGTATTTGCCAAATTCTTTTTCTGCCGTCTTCTTGTATAGCCGAGCCGCCGTTCGGCTTGCCGCCATAATTTTCAGAAAACCAGCCGTATTTCCCGGGAAGTTTATTAAGATGCTCTATCATCGGCAAATAATAACTTACTGGTCTTCTATTTAGAAGATAGCATTCACCAAAAACTTTGGACCAATCCGCGATATCGTTGGCATAAACGGTATAGCCGGCTTGCTTTAATGCTTGGGAAACTCTTGTTGTCCCGGAAAAACCATCTAAAACCGTTTTAACATTCATTGGCCTTATCAATTCTAACAAAGCAGGAAGTATTTCCCTTTTAGAACCGGTGTATTTTACTCCTTGTGTTTTAAGATCAAACATACTAAATAGTCATTGATTGCGTCCTTTTTAATTTATCAATGTCTTTCTGCAAAATTTGATTTGCTAGTTTATGGCCATCTTCAGTGCTATTTAACGCAAGGCCGAATAATTTCACTAATGTATGGTTGTGTGAATAATCTATCCAACCACTGGTTAACGATTCAAAATACGGCAAAGCATTTTTAGTGTGTGTCCATAATCCTCTTTGCAATGCGTTCGCTGATGCTCCTCCATATCTTACTTCACATATGTACCCGCCATTATCATTTACGAACATAAAGATAGGGTGTGATCTACCTTTACCGGATACCACTTTTTGAGTTTCGAAATTAAATCTTTTATTGACTCCAATATAGACAATTCTTTTTGTCTCGTTAATTGCTTTATTATGATCAAAAATCATGATATTGCATCGCTGGTTTGTCTCATTATATATAAGAGGTAGTATATTAATGGCACCAAAATTCGCAAATGCCACCGAACTGAAAATAGATTTTATAATCTTTAAATCGGAAGTGTCTTTCCCCTGTTTTTCAAGAAAGGGGAACATTTTTTGATCGCTATCCGTTGATAATTGAAGTGGGCCGTCACCATACGTTTTCAAACTGACAGGAAATTTTTCTTTTGTTATTTCATTGATGATCATTATATCCTCCTCATGTTCTTTTGCGCGAAATAAATCTTTACCTACATGAATACTTTTAAAGTCGTACATGAATTGATTAACAAACTCAACCATTCCAATTTCCGCTAAATCACCGTGTGTTTTATTGCCAATAAGGCGCATTGTGAAAATATTGGACAGAGTATTAACAATGAGGGATTTGTTTTTACTGGCCAATAACTTAAATCTTTTTTTAAAATTTTCGAATTGAGTCATAGCTACTAGGTAAGATTGAGTATTTTGCTAATTTCGTGCGTTAAATAAATATAGGCCTTGGCGCCTTTACTTTTGGAGGCGTGTTCAAAAATAGTCTTGCCTTGCGCCGGAGCTTCGGCCAGTTTTACCGTGCGCGGTACCACCACCCGAAAAATTTTGCGCGGAAAGTACCGATACAGTTCAGAAAGAACTTCAGCAGAAAGTTTTTGATTGCCAGCGTACATGGTAATTAGCGCACCTAACACCATAAGGTTTGGATTCAAATTTTGCTGAACAAGTTGAATCACTGAAATGAGCTGGCCAACGCCTTCAAGCGCAAAATATTCTGCCTGCACTGGAATCAGCACAGAATCTGCGGCCACAAGCGCGTTTATCACAAAAAGGCCAAGCGAGGGCGGACAATCAATTAAAATATAATCATATGAATTGCGAACTTGTGCCAATGCTTCTTTAAGTTTGAACTCACGCCTCTCTGCAGTGACCAATTCCACAGTTGCCCCTGCCAAATCCATAGTGGCCGGCGCGAGCGAAAGCCGATTAATGCGCGTTGGCACCACAATTGCGGCAAATGGCGCGCGACCAACCAGCGCGTCATACACGCTGGTTTTTAAAATCGCGCGATTAATTCCTAATCCAGCAGTCGCATTGGCTTGCGGATCAAAATCAACAATTAGCACTGATGATCCCAGCACAGCCAATTGTGCGCCAAGATTAATTGTAGTCGTGGTTTTTCCCACGCCACCTTTTTGATTGACAATAGCGATCACTTGTGCCATAATAGTATTCAAGTGTATCACGAAATGCAACAAAGCACAACGTGCCGGGATGGTGGAACTGCTAGACACACAGGACTCACCTTGCACCACGTTGGGTGCATGGTGCCCTGCACTCCACGTAGTGCAGGGCAAAATCGTATGCCACAAAAATAAATATATGCACTACGTTTATATCTTGCTCCTATCAAACAAACAGCTCTATACGGGGCGAACAGATGACCTGCGTCGCCGGTTTCAAGAACATAAGGATGGCAAAGTTGCGGCGACCAGATACAGACGCCCACTTAAACTTGTATTCTACGAAACGTTCCTCTCAAAAGAAGATGCTATACGAAGGGAGCGATACTTGAAAACGAGCAAAGGTAAGAGTACACTCAAAATGATGTTAAGAGATTCATTGAAATAATATACGCCGGCGTGGCGGAATTGGCAGACGCGCTGGACTCAAAATCCAGTGGTAGCAATACCGTATCGGTTCGACTCCGATCGCCGGCATTAAGACTCACCCTAAACCACGTAGGGTTTAGGGTACCCTGCACTCTACGTAGTGCAGGGCAAAATCGTATGACCGCAAGGTCGTGAGAGTTCGAATCTCTCCCCGGGCATTGACATTATTTGCGTAAGAGCGCATAATTAAGGCTCATAGCGGGGTGGAGCAGCCTGGAAGCTCGCCGGGCCCATAACCCGGAGGTCACTGGTTCAAATCCAGTCCCCGCAACCATCAGAGCTCCACGAAAGTGGAGTTTTGTTGTAAACTATATCTCATGAATCTATTTTTTGACTCAATCATTATTTTATATCTTATCGCCGCGCTTACCTTTGCCGTAGCGATTTTTTGTGACCGCAAAGTGCCTAATAAATGGGAATACAAGCATCCTCGCATTACTCTCGCTGTTTTCATATTTTTATGTTCTAGTGCTCTCGTGGTCTTCTGGGGCTCATTTATTGAACCGCGAATTATTACAATCAATCGCGTTTCCATTGACTTGCCCAATTTTGAGCCAACCCAACCGGTTCGCGTCGCGCTTATTTCCGATGTCCATGTTGGCACTTATAAAAAAGACGGCTGGGTGCGCCGCGTGTCCAACCGCATCATAACCGAACATCCTGACCTTGTACTTATGGCCGGGGATATGATTGTGGACAAACCTGAACATGCGCAATATCTTTCTGGCTTCCGACTACTGACTACTGACTACCCCGTCTATGCCGTACTTGGCGATCATGATTATCATGTTAGAAAAAACCCCCGTTTCTCAATTGAAGAATCCACTGCGCAAGTCGTGAATGATACGCTTACCTCCGCCGGCATGCACGTACTGCGCAATGAAGCAAGAGAAATAAACATTGGTTGTACAGGGCTTAGCCCTGGGCGTGAAAGGACTAAGCCCTGCAACTTTTGGCTTGTCGGTCTTGATGATTGGCTTGCCGGAAAAACTGACTTTGCAACTGCCGTTTCGGTGACTAAACCACCAATCAATGGTAACTTAGTCACCACACCCTTTATCATTCTTGTGCACAATCCCGATTTTATTCTTGATCCGCAATCAAAAAATGCCGATCTCATCTTAAGCGGCAATACTCACGGCGGACAAATTCGTATTCCACTGCTTGGACCTGCTCCGCGCCTTCCCTCAGAACTTCCTCGAAGCTTTGACGAGGGATTATTTAATTTGCAATATACGGAGGCCTTGCCTCCGGAAAATCGGAGGCAAGGCCTCTTATTTATCACCTCCGGCATTTCCGAGTCCGGCCCGCGCGCGCGCCTTTTCAATCCTCCCGAAATCGTTCTTTTAGAACTCCGCTAATATTTTATCTTCCCCTCCCTATCCCCAATTTTTTGCCCGCATTGCTGACGGACGGGCACAAATCTTTTTGGGGCGGCTCTCTTTACAAAATCCACCACAAATGCTAAGGTATTGTATTCCTTGGAAAATCTCAAGGAGTGTGAAAAATAGTTTTTTGACAACCTGAAAGCACGGTGGCTCGGTGTAATGTGCAGGGATTACCCTGATCTATGCCGCGCTTACCCACAGCATTCTCTGTCACGTTCCAAGGAACACAACGAGGAAGGAAGAGACCGATGAAAAAAGTGTATGCAGTTGATTTGCTCAACCGCACTTCAAGTGGTATGCGGGTTGAGCTTTACGGCTGGGTGAAAACTCGCCGCAGACATAATCACGTCGTCTTCTTGGACATCTGCGATTCCACAGGGACGGTTCAAAGCGTGGTTGATGAGACCAATAAAGAACTGTTCGAACTGGCAAAGCGGATCAATCAGGAAACGGCAGTAAAGGTTGCTGGAATCCTCACGGAGACCGGGCGACCGAATCCGCCAAAGGAAATCCGTGTTCGGGAGATCAAAATCGTCGGCGTTGCCACAATCAATGTCTCACCGTATCCGCGATCGGACATTGATATCTTGGACCCAAAACTCCAAAAGCAACTCCTGGACAAACGGCACTTCTACCTTCGAAATGAAAAGATCGCAGCGATTCTGAAGTTCCGTCATGTCCTCACGCGTATTGTGCATCAGTGGTTCCATGAAAATGGGTTCATTGAGATTCATGCTCCCGTGCTCACACCGACGCCGCTCTACGATGACCGTTCGGCGATGGCGCTCAAAGTGCATGGGCAAGATGTATTCCTAACACAATGTGTCGGGTTCTATCTCGAACAGGCAGTCCATGCCTTCGAGAAGATCTACAATATCGGTCCCAGCTTTCGAGCCGAAGAAAGTCGCTCCAAGAGACACCTCATGGAATACTGGCACATCAAAGCCGAATTGGCGTTCGTGGATTTCGAGGACATGGTCGCAACGGTAGAGCGGTTCATCCAAGATGTAAGCAAGCAAAGCATCCATGAAGGACGTGAGCTTGCACATATCATCGGCACCGAAATGTGCGACGACGGGCTGAAAATTCCGTTTCTGCGCATTGGCTACGACGAAGCAGTTGAGTGGCTGAAGGCGCAGGGTTCCGACATGGAATTCGGCAAGAGCTTGGGTTCCAATGACGAATCTTTGCTCAGTAGCCGGTTCGGCAATACCCCATTCTGGGTCGTTGGCATTCCGCGATCCATCGAACCCTTTCCGTACGTGATTGATTCAGCTGATCCGCGTCGCACAAAGACAGCTGATTTGATTGCAAGCCGAGGGTTCGGCGAACTTCTCGGTATCGCTGAGAAGATTCACGTTCTGTCAATGCTCGATGAGAGATTGACGGAGAAAGGCAAAGCCGGTGATACCCGCTACGAATGGGTGCGGGAGCTTCGTCAGTACGGCTGTGTGCCGCACGGAGGGTTCGGCATGGGGCTGGAGCGGTTCATCCGTTGGCTCCTGCAGATTCCGCATGTGCGGGACACCATTCCCTTCCACCGAGCGTTCGGTAGGAGGATCGATCCATGAATGCCACATACACCAAGCCAATCAGGCAAGGCACCACCACTGAAAGGAGAAGGAAATGGAACGATCGTTGATCAAAGAACTCGGGTCCAAGAACGGCGAAACCGTTCGGATCTGCGGATGGCTCGAAACGCTTCGCGATCAAAAAAAGGTACAATTCGTCATCGTGCGCGACCACACCGGCAGAGTCCAGGTCGTGCGCGAGAAGAAGCAAGACTCACTCAGCGCCCTCATCTCCACGCTCACGGCGGAATCCGCCGTGGAGGTGACCGGCACGGTCGTCGCCAACGAGAAGGTCAAGCTCGGCGGCATCGAGATCGTACTCGATGATCTCAAAGTCAGCAACGCGGCTCCTCCGATGCTCCCCATCACGGAGGAATCCGGCCTCGACCTGCGACTCGACTGGCGCTTCCTAGACCTGCGCCGTCCTGCCAACCATCTGATCTTCCAGGTACAGACGGCAGCGGAGCATGCCATGCGCGAGTACTGGATTAAGGAGGGGTTCATCGAGATCCACTCGCCGAAGTTCATGGGCAGTGCCAGTGAGTCCGGCGCGGAGCTCTTCCGCGTCGAGTACTTCGGTGGCCACGCCTACCTCGCTCAGTCGCCGCAGTTCTACAAGCAGATGGCGATGGCAGCGGGCTTCGATCGCGTGTTCGAGATCGGACCGGTGTTCCGTGCAAATCCGTCGTTCACATCCCGCCACGACACGGAGTTCACCAGCGTGGACGTGGAGATCTCGTGGGTCGAGTCGCACGACGATGTCATGAAGTTCGAGGAGCGGTGGCTGCAGTACGTGCTCCAGTCCCTCCGGGACAAGCTCGGCGAGGTCATCACCAAGCACTTCGGTGTCGAGGTGACTATTCCCACGGTGCCGTTCCCGCGAATCAGCATGACCGAGGCCTATGCGATCCTCGCGCAACGCGGTCACGTCCTCTCCGCCGAGACCAAGGGCGACCTTGACCCGGAGGGAGAGCGTCAGCTCTGCGCTCACATCAAGGAGCAGACGGGTCACGACTTCGTGTTCGTGACGGACTATCCCATCTCCGTGCGTCCTTTCTACCACATGCGCCACGCGGACAATCCCGCCATCACCAAGAGCTTCGACCTTCTCTGGAAGGGGCTCGAAGTAACGACGGGTGCTCAGCGCGAGCATCGGTACGACATCCTCACGCAGCAGGCGAAGGAGAAAGGACTCACTCCCGAGCCGATCAAGCACTACCTGGACTGCTTCCGCCACGGCTGTCCGCCGCACGGGGGTTTCGGGTTCGGATTGACGCGGATGCTGATGGTTCTCATCGGTGCGAAGAACGTCCGGGAGGTGACGTACCTCTACCGGGGACCGAATCGTCTCGCGCCGTAATAGATCAAGAGGGAGGTGTACATCATTGAGGGGCTCAAGCCAAAAGCTTGGGCTCTTTTTAATTGATAATGCGTATGGTATAATCCGCGTAGCGGATTTCCCCGCGGCTTGCCGCGGGATCCCTGGAGGAAGGTC
>MGDU01000019.1 GCA_001790815.1 Candidatus Uhrbacteria bacterium RIFCSPHIGHO2_02_FULL_46_47
CCGGTACTTCCAAGTACAATAATCTTTTTCATGAGCATTACGGAACAATTTTTACATTCGGCAACGGTACTATAAACTTTCCGCCTTTGGCAGTATAGTCCATCCGTTTTTTGAGTACCTCATTCATAAAACTCCAAGCAAATAGGAGGGCATAATCAGGGAATTTCTCTTCTTGCGTATGTTCCCACGGAAAAATCTGCACATGTGTTCCGGGAGTATAAAATCCGTGCTTGGCCGGTGCGTCATCTACCACATAATCTAAATATTGACCATCAATTCCGCAATAATTCATCACCATGGTTCCCCTGCCTGATGCGCCATAGCCAATAATAGTTTTACCTTCGGTTTTAAGTTTATCTAATAAGCCCATCAGCGCGACTTTCGTACCCTCAATCTTTTTTCCATACGCCATAAATGTTTCGGCTCGATCGTAACCCTTCGCCAGCTCATCACGTTCCATAGCCCGGACCGCTTCGGTTATCGCGCGACCACCGCGTTTTTTTTGTCCATAAAATCTTACCGCTCCGGAGCGCACGCCTGGCGTATATTTTATATCAAAAATTTCCATTCCATGGCGACTAAGAAAATTTTGCAATGACTTCAGCGAATAATAATTACAATGCTCGTGGTAGATCATGTCATATTGCATCTCCTCCATCAGCGTACCTAGGTAATATACTTCAATCATAGCCACGCCATCATCTTTGAGAAGCTCGGAAACACCTTTCCCTACGCTCACCATATTATCAATATGCGCGAATGAAAAACTGGTAGTGATCGCGTCAAATTGTCCGTATTGCGCGCGGATCAGTTTTGCAACTTCTTCGTTAAAAAAATCATTGATGATCGTAAACCCCTCTTGCTTTACCGAATTAACCACATTGGTTGCCGGATCAACCCCGACGGCTTTTACGCCCAGGGCCGCAAATGGCTTGAGCATTACTCCGTCGTTGCAACCAATTTCAAACACTGACGGATTCGCACGCTCTTTCAAAAAACGCTCATGCGCTTCTTTTGCCCACTCGGTACAATGATCAACCAATGTTTTAATTGCGGAGGAAAAATAAAAATAATCCTTAAAAAGAGTTGCCGGGGGAATCGCCTGGGGCACCTGCAGAAGCGTGCAATCTCGGCAAAAAGATACCTGCAACGGATATAATTTTTCTTCCCTAAACTGCTCTGATTTCAAAAACCCGCCCGCGAGCGGCATATTCCCAAAGTCCATGACTTTTATCAGATTTGACCCTTCGCAACAACGGCAAGTGGTGTGTTCAGTATAAGCTCCCATTTGTGGATTCATAAAAGATTATAGTAATATTTTAGAGTACCGGCTTATTTAAAGAAATTCATAAATTTTATCATTATCCATACAACTGGACGCGGAGTAAATTTCACAATCGCATTGTACATTCGTGCTTTGGGAAGATACTGTTTAGGATGCACCAATGATAAAGCTGATAACTCGGTTTGTTCAAATTCTTTTTTTAGCTTGCTATTTGCTTTTAGATAATCTTTTCTAGCGAACAATAAGATATTTTGGGCATACCAAAAACTTACCTCCTCGTTATTCCAAATTTGTTTCCTGATACAATCGATGGGAGCATAATCTTTTTTAGCAAAGAGTTCAGCCCAGTATTCCGGCCATTGTTCATTGATATGATGAATTCCTCCTTGAAATGGAATTGCCGCAGAGAACACAATGATTGGGGAAAGATCCGTAAGAGTCTGTACAAATGTTGATACAGAATCTTTAGACAAGTGTTCCGCAACCTCCAAAGAAATCGCCAGATCAAATTTTTTATCAATACTAACTGGTTTTTCCAAATCGGCATGCTGAAAAAATTCTTTTGGGATACATAGTTTTTCTTTATTTACCCATGGGCCGTCTATGCCAAAAATATTTTTTATACCTTGCTCTTTAAAAACAGATAAAAATTCTCCCGTCCCGCATCCAACATCGACTACACTTTGGGGTTGAATCAAATCTAATATAATCGGCACAATTATCTTTGCTGATTTTAGCGAATCTAGTCTCACGCCAAAAGAATTTTCATGATATTTTCTGTTCATCATAAAATAAGCTTAATTCAAGATTAACTATTATACACATCTGTAAATAATTGTACAAGGGAGCGGGCGGTGTTTTCCAGCTTATACTTTTTTACCCGCTCTTTACCTTGTACAACTAACTGTGCGCGTAGTTTCTCATCCGTGATAAGACGCTCCATGCATTTTGCCATATCCTTTGGATCAAACGGATTAAAATACGCCGCGGCCTCCACGCAGATCTCTCGGAACGGATTAAAACATTTTCCGCGGTGCGCCGCATCAAGATCACAGTCCGAAACCGCAATAGGCACACCTGCCGCCATTGCTTCCAACAGTGGTATGCCAAAGGTTTCCTCAACTGAAGGTAAAATAAATAGTTCAGCACCATTAAAATATGCCGCAACTTTATGGCGTGGAATCTCTCCTGTAAATACCACTCGCGCATTTAATTCTAACTTGCGCACAAGATTATCCAGTGTTGCGCGCCACGGATGTGATCCAGTATTGCCCACCACCACTAAATCCCCACCATAACCATATTGTGTGATCAAAACGGCAAACGCTTTCAACAGTCGGTCAGTATTGCGGTGCGGACCGTTGGCGCCGATGGTGAGGATATAGTTTTTTCGCGCGATACGGGGAGGACAGTCCTCCGACGCGTCGGAGGACTGTCCTCCAAACATTGAAACCCCGTGCGGAATCACCACACATTTTTGCGGAGTCACGCCAAACTGCGACGCAATAAGGTTACAAGAATTTTGAGACACAAAACGAATTTTTGTCGCCCGCCGCATGGATAATCGCCCCAACACGCGTAGCAATCGTAATCGCATGCGCTCCTTTGCTGACCACGGCAAGTCCAGATGAGAATACGGATTGGCATTCTCCATCAAAAGCACGACTTTGCACGGCGCAAAGATGCTGGTAGTATTACCCACCGAATACAGCACATCCGCGCGGTACCGCCATAAATAAAATGGAAATACCCATTGCTCCCACAGCACGCGCGCAAACGGGCCCCTGGGCACATACCTTACCGAAACTTTTTTGAACTGCGCCGGGACTGCGTCAATGATGTCCTTCTGCCGCGAGGAATAAAAAATGACATACTGATTTTTAAAATCACGGCGTGCAAGTTCCGGCAACAGGTTTTGCATCTGACTCACCCCGGCTCCGGTTTGCGCACTCAAAACATTGATGGCAATTTTCATAGTACATCAGCTATTCGCTTGTAGAGAAAGTATGCGCCGTCGGAGTCAATCAATCTCCACTCATCAGGATTATCCATCACGCCCCTAATATCCTCATCCTTAATAAGGTGTACGACCGGACTTTCCGCGGAGAGCCCGTTGTTAGTAATATCCAAGAAAACATAATCCGCTTTAATGCGCCCATTGTCAGATTCAAGACGAGGAAAACGCATAATGCCTTTTTTTCTAAAAAATCGCGGGAAGGAAAACTCCTGCGCCGAAACAATCGCCTCATCCGGAATCAGGTTGACAAATGTAGCGATATTTTTATGGTGGTCGGTTATGCGATAACTAGACCAGTGAAAATCTTGAGTACGAAATGACGCCGGACGCAAATCCCTAAACCAAAACTGAAGCGATATCAGTGAGGGACCAAACCAGATATTGGAGATCAATGCTCCGGCCAGAACTGCGCACATTAACGCATCATGTTTCCCCGCCCTCACCCCAACCCTCTCCCAAAGGGAGAGGGAGATCAAACGAGGCCAGGCCTTAATAAAGGCATAGAATATAAACGGAATAGCCGGCGAAATGTAGTAAAGCATATAGGAAATATGCGTAATCGAATAACTCACGAGTCCCAACCCCACGCTGGCCAGTATTCCCAAAAGTGGTTTCGGCGCAAGGAATGGAACAAAAATAAAAGGCAAAAAGAGCATCGCAATATTAGCCCACTTAATAGGGTTAAGCCAACCGCTACCCGGAACTCCATGTTGCAGAAACATATTTTTAACTATTTCAAACGGGGTATTTCCATAATGATCCAATAATTTTGCCACAATATGATTGCTTCCAGGCGTTGCGCTAAAGAGCGGCATGAGCATTTTCGTGATAATGAGAAAGCCGCCGAAACCCAGCACGCAAGTCACGATACCCTTTATTCTCGCGTGCTTAACTTGCTTTAATAGTAGGATATAAATACCGAACATGCCGACGGTCAGTCCCACATCTTCCCGGATAAGTATGGCCAAAATGACAAAAATAAAATACGAAAAACTCTTCCTGCTTTCCCAAAAGTAAATCATCCACAGCAGTATCGGTATGCTCAATCTCAACATTTCAAACCCGTACAGCGTGATATATTGAAAAGTAGGATACCAAAGGAAAAGTACTACCACAAAGCGCGCGAACCGCTTATTCCCTTGTGTGAGCGCGGCAAGTTTATAGAGCGGAATAATCGCCGAGAGCATGACAAGAAAATTAAGAACCATTATGGTTTCTGGACGTGGCGCCAGCTTAAAGGGCAATGCGAATAAATATAAGAAGGGGGTAAAGTGCGCGGCAAACCAATGATACAGCGGAGATTGGCCCAATAAAAATCCTTGGATGGAAGAGGCGGGATACCCTTTAACAATAATTGAATTTAAAAGCTCTGGCCAGGCGGCAAAATCAATATAAACATGTAAGCTATAATACCTTAAAAATTGCGCGATTAATGTATAAATGGAAAAAATTACCGACAAAACCAGGGATACGGTTAAGGCGGGTTTATAGTGCCGCTTATAGGCGAAGAAAAATGCTCCGGCGGCGGCAAACCCGACAGCCAGAACACCACTGCTGTAAAACAACATCATCGAAGTATTCATAAAAAGTCCGATACCATCACTTTTTTCGCGCCACGGCTTTCAAATTTATTCCAAAATCTATGGTGCCGTACTCGACCAAAACAAAATGCTTTTTAAGCAGCGCTTTAAGCTCTTGAAACTTAAACTTACTGGGATGAACATCATCGCGATACGGTTTAATATCGGAAAAAAAGCGATTGTAAATATTCTCTATAAGAAACAGGAGCGGACTGCTATAGTTAGGGGTCGTCAGAATAATTCTCTCCCCAGCTTTAAGTACACGCTTCATCTCAAGTAATGCCCGTTCTGGTTCTTTAATATGTTCTATCACTTCCCGTATCGTTATCGCGTCAATGCTAGCGTCAGAAAATGGAATATCATAAAGATCTCCTACAATATACCGACCATCTTGGTAATATCGCCGACAAAATTCAACACTCTGCTCTTCGCAATCCATACTGCGCAAATCGTAGTTCTTCCTGATTTCATCCGTCACCCAGATGCTCAACCCGCAACCGCCATCTAAAATAGCGCTTTGCGGAGGAAGCGTACTGACTTGGCGTAGAATAAATTCGTTCAAATGTCGGTGATGTACTCCTAATAAAGAATACCGGGAGTGAATGGCGGCATTCGTACGCTGGAGATGATTTAGATAATATTTGTCACTTTCCAGTTCCGGCATATAAATTATCAATTATCGCGAGCGAGTACAAAACGCTTTCCAAACATATTTAAGATACGCCTTGTAGGTTGGCCAGCCGTAGTAAAAACTGGTCTTCCCCCGCGCCCCCGCGCGGCTAGTCAACACATATGGAACTTCACAAAAAGTTCGCGCGTACTTTTTCGCCTGCCAAAGCTCTTCCACAATAATGGGAAACCCGCGTTCGGTAAGTTCCATTTGTGCAAGCACAGATATTTTTACCGCGCGAAACCCGTTTGTAAAATCGTGAATCGGAATCCTAAATGCCGGGCGAGCGAGCATATTACCAACCCAGGATACGACACGCCGCCTCCAGGGCACCCCCTCGGCCTTTCCTCCTTTGGAATACCGCGTGGCCTTAATATAATCATACCCTTCCTGCATTTTCTCGTAAAACTGCGGGAGATCGCGCGGGTGATTGGTCAGATCAGAATCCATAAACACCGCGTAATCATAACCGTTTTCAATCACGTACTTAATTCCGGTACGCAACGCCGCGCCATATCCTTGATTGCGCTCATGGACAATCATCTTAACCCCGGTGTTCTGCCTTGATGATATAAAGTCTTCTACTACTTTCTGCGTCGTATCTTTTGATCCATCTTCAACAACCAGAATCGTAGATATTCCAGGCAACCTAACAAGATAGGGTGCGATCGTAGCAAGACATTCCTGCGCTCCCGCCTCTTCGTTATACATGGGAATGATAATGCAAACCCTCATAATGTGGTGGATATTTTATTCGTTCAGGAGCTAACCCGCTTAAACCGCGCCAATGGAAGCTTACAAACCGCGAGAAATACTCGCCGTTCATGAGGGCGAAACCATATCCGGTAAGTACCCAACAGTCCGATTATTGCCGTGGCGGCAAAAGTTATACCGAGGTGAAACGCCCAATTTATCTCAAGGCGTCCGATAAGTTCAACGACCGTCAATTGCAACCCGGCAAAAATGGCTCCGGCCGCAAGCATCCCGACAAAACTCCTCACCGGTTCCTTTATAATGCGCAAGGTTATATAAGGAACCACCGCAAAATCAACCAGCACCTCCGGAATTAAAAATCCGACCACAATACCGGCAATGCCAAGACGGTGCATAAAGTACGCCGCCAAAATCCAGCCGCTGATTGCGGAAAAAACTCGAGCTGTAGCATACCATCTATATTGATTCACCGCAATTTGAAATCGCGCGCTCGCGTCTACAACACTGTAAACAACCACCTCCACAAGAAGCAAACCCCACAACAGATTATTAAACTCAATCGCGCCTCCGGTCCACACCGCCAGCACATCTTTGCCAACTACCAACAGAAACGCGGCGGACGAAATTGAAACGGCTACCACAATCTTCATAAATATACTATGGATGTCTTGAACTTTGCGCAAATCGCCGCGTTCTAAATTCGCCGTGACCTCATGTTGGAGCGCCGGAGTCATAATATTTATAGCGCGGGGAATAAGATGCGCAAGCGTCCGGTGAATGCTAAAGAGCGCGACAATTCCTCCTCCAAATATTGAACCGGTAAGCAATACGCTCCCTTGCATTTTGATAAACTGTGCAAGGGGAATAAGCAAAAACATGAACCCGGGGACAAAAAAACTCCAGGCCAATTTTTTATCCCGATATTTGATCGTACCGCGAAATTCAACTTCCGGATGCCGTCTTCGAATATCCAAATATATCAGACCCGCAAAAATAACAAACACGCCAAGATATGCGCTTGCCACAGTAATAAATCCGCCCTTAAAAAACAGAACCATGCCAACCAATGCTAAAGTCGCAATCTCGCGAGTGGTAAGCAGCATTCTCCAGCGTGGATACTCTCCGTTTCCAATGTAGATGCCGCTGAATAAAACCATCAGCCGACTCAAAAGTAGCTGCAGGCCAAGGAGAAAAACCGCGATACGCACCGATGCTTCGCTTACATGCGTGAAATGAAACCACTCGGTGAACGGCACAAAAAACGAAAATGCGAAAAAAACAAAAAAAAGCACGAGGATATTCGATCTATACAAATACCACGCGCTCCAAAGAGTTCGCTTATATCCGTCCGTATCTCCAACCGCACAGCGCTGTAGCATCCGATTGATTACGAAATTGGTCATTCCAATATCAGCAAACACCAAGTATGCCACTCCTGAAAATACAATCAGCCACTCTCCATAAATCACGTCACTCCAGGCGAAGAGAAACATCGGCACTAAAATAATATGCTCCAGCGCGCGCGTCGCCTCACCGATGAAATTTGCAAAACCTCCGCGCACTACTCGCCGCATGGCTCCGAGGGTTGGAAAAGTATTGGGGTTCTTTTGATCATTCATATATGCCGCGCGAAAAAGTACCCGAGTTTTGATTGTTTGAGGCGATGGCGGGTGGCAATTGGCAATTTATCTCTAACCATGCGAAAAATAAACTTAGCGGCCGGGCGCCGGTCGCTTAGACGAGCCGCGCTAAGCCGGCGCTGTATATTACTGTGCAGATACGCGCGGACGCCCGGAGCCAACTCAAAGGTCTGTTCCATATATTTGTAAAACTGCCCGATCAGCGCGATCAATTCGGCCTTATACGCGGTTGGTAAAAAGCGCGTCGGTTCAACCAACCATCCACATACCGCCAATGACGGCGTACTGCCAATAACGCGAGTAAAAAATGCGCGCTTAATCTCCGCGTCATACCTACGCTGTGCCGCGTAATGCGAGCTCCCGACAGATTTTCCATGCAGACGCCGGTAATGCAAGGTCTCCGAAAGATTTGCAAATTTCGTGCGTTCAAGCAATCTGCTCCAGAGTTCCGTATCCTGCCCGCACAGGAATTCTTCATTATATCCGTGAACTGCGTTAAAAAGATCAGCGCGCACCATCACCGTTGGGTGTTGTAGCGCTAATCCGAAAAAGAATCGCCAAAAAATCAGTTCATGCGTTTCCGGATATACCAGTTTTGACAGCACACGCCCGCGTGAATCGGTTTGCCGCACCGCGGTACCCAGCACTCCGACTTCGGGATTAAGTTCAAGGAATTTAACCTGTTTTTCCAATCGCGTCCGGTCGCTTATATCATCCGCGTCCATGCGCGCAAGATATTTCCCTTGCGCCGCGCTGGCCGCGCGATTCAATGACCGAACTAACCCGAGATTTTCCGGGTTACACAGGCGCAAAATACGACTGTCGTGAAATTGATCCAAAGTAGCGGCAGTGCGATCAGTTGAGCCATCATCAATAACAATCAATTCAAAATCGCGATAAGTCTGTTCCAGCATGCTCTGCACAGCTTCCGCGATAAACTTCTCTCCGTTGTACGCTGGCAATAATACTGATACGGTTGGCTTGGTCATACTAAAATCACTGGAAAAACGACTTACACGGATGGTTATTTACCGTTTAAAGATTTGATTTTTACAAAATATTCATAAATTTTTCTTCAACCAATGCATCAACACATAGAATGCCCATACCCGCGTCGATGTAATTCTATTTTTCCCCGCAAGAAATTGTTCCCACAAATTACGGCACGCCTGTACATTAAGTCCTACCGGATTATCTTCAGGAAATTCAGCAAGCAATGCTTCTATATCAGGGCGAAATACGGTACGCAGCCAATATTCCCAAGGAAAGGTAAATCCCATTTTCTTGCGTTGATATATTTCTTTGGGCATTTTATCCATTACCGCAGAGACCAAAAGCGGTTTGGTTATACCACGGGCCATTTTTTCTCCCAGAAGCACTCCCCATACATATTGTACCAGACGATGATCAAGAAGCGGTACACGCACCTCAAGACTATGCGCCATACTCATCATATCTCCATCACGCAAAAGCATATTACCAAGATATCCTCGTAATTCCAAAAAAGAAATCGCACTGAAGATATCGCTGTCCTTAATCTGGGCGCGCAAGAGCTCGCGCACTTCTGGTGTAATTCCGTCGTCGGATAGCTGCGGACCGAATCGTAATTCATTTCTTTGAATTGGCGGAAGGAGTTGGCGCGCAATCATATAAAGCGAGAGTATATCTCCTCCCGATCCAATAAGCTGCGACAGTTTTGAAACTCGAATATGCCGCGTGGGTAACTGTGTCACGATTGCGTTACGTAGTGTGGAGGGCAGCAGCGCAAAAAACCGTGCCAAGCGCCGCATAGCGGGAATTTTTTGAAACGTGGGATATCCACCAAATACTTCATCGCCACCTTGTCCGGACAATACTACTTTAATTCCGGTTTGTGCCACCGCATGCGACACGACATACGAATTTAAACCGTCAATCGTGGGTTGATCCATAGCCGCAAGTGCGGCAGGGAGCATGCTCTGTAAATCAGAGGCCGAAAGAGAAATTTCATGATGCGCGGCACAAAACTGCTTCGCGATTAACCGCGCGTACTGCTCCTCCGAGAATTGTTTTTCCGGAAATACCACGGAAAACGATTCCAATCCTTTACCACCGCTTACCTCATGGGCCGCAATGGCAATCGCGCTTGAATCAATGCCCCCGCTTAAAAACAAGCCTACCGGCACATCGCTTACCAAGTGATGTCGAACACTGTCATAGAGCGCCTCTTTGCAAGAGGTAAATTGCGATTCCTCCATATGCGGCTGCCAATAGATTTGAGGTGCAATCGCGCCTGAAGCGGCCTCGTAGATCATGTAGTGCGCCGGTAAAAGCGCACGCACACCTTTGATCATGGTCAACGGCGCCTGCACCGCGCCAAACACAAAAAATGAATCAACCGCCTGTAAATCAATTTCTTTAGGAACCAACCCGCTTGCAATAAGCGCGCGCACCTCAGAGGCAAATACCAAAGTTGTCCCATTGTGAAAATAATACATCGGCTTAATGCCGAACCGATCAACTGCCAACACTAATTTTTCCTGTGCCGTATCCCAAAGTGCAAAGGCAAACATGCCGCGCAGTTTTTCCAAACACTTGATTCCGTACCGTGCGTATGCTTTTAAAATAACTTCCGTATCACTATCAGAAATGAATTTATCTCCGAGCTGTACAAGTTCGCGTTTCAGTTCGCGATAATTGTAAATCTCCCCGTTAAAGGTAATCCAGTTCCCGGTTGCCGGATCCTTCATCGGCTGATGGCCCGCGGGCGAAAGATCAATAATGGAAAGACGCCGGTGTACCATCCCCAGCATCTTGGTATGCGCCACAACGGACATTCGTTCGATTCCCTCATCATCAGGACCGCGGTGCGTCAGTGCCTGCGCCATTCGCTTTAGGCACATTGCATCCACTTCACGCGCCATTATTCCTGCAATACCGCACATATAAAAATATCCAGTTCACTTGATAATATTTTTCCCCCCTATACCTTTTTGGCGATTACTCCAAAAGAATTTTTTACACCCAATACTGAACCCACCCTTTGCCATCCACTACTTTGCGTACTAAAATATCTGATGATTCGACAATTGAACCCCATACCATTAAATAAAGTTTGAATGGCGTCCTGATCAACACCATTACGTACTACATGATATTCTACGTTATCTTCTATACTATCTTCTAGGTAGAAACCTTTATTTCGACGCAACCGGCGCTTCATGCCCGCAAGAATATCACCTTGTAAAATCCTCCAACAAAAATATGTCCCCGTACTGAAGGCGTACGTTAATTTCCCCAATGAATCATACCGCAATGGATCTTGGAACGATAAAAACTGGCCATGGGGACCAAGAATATTTGCCGCAAATCGAATAAATCCTAGATAGTCAGGAATGTGGTGTAGGAATGAATTCGCAGTAATGATATTAAAATGCTGCTGCGTATGCTGCATTGACTTCATTACCTCTAAGGCATCACCACAACGGACATGCAATTTATTCCCGTACGGGGAACTTTTTCTTTGTAATAACTTCAATTGATCCTCCGCGATATCCACTGCGGTAACTTCTGCTCCCATTTCTAAAAAAGGAATAGTGGCTGATCCATCTCCCGCTCCTAAATCAAGAACTTTTGGCGGCGAAGAATAACGCAATGCCTCATTATAACAATCCTTTGCAAGACGCATATACATATCCAAAAGACTGGAGTGCTTCACATGAGGAGCACCCTCAATATAATTCTTATTATGATCCGAGCTATATGCAATTGCATTCGCCGACGCGGCGATCTTATTGGTTTTCGAATCACTATAAACCATATATAGTACGCTAAGAATCTCTGATGCCTTTATATGGCATCTTCTGTGTAATCTCCCCTCTGTAGGATATCCCCTTTTGCATAACCAAGATAGATGCATAGCCCGAATGCAACCCAAAGATAGGTATCATTAAGTAGACCGGAAAAAGATAATCTTTGGACAAGCATTCCTGTAAACCCAAGCATAACTATCCAATTGATCTTTCTAAAATCTAAATCAGTTGAACGCCTAAGATAATTGCGAAAAAGTCCGTGCATTATTGAACTGATAAATATAAAAAATATGCCGAGACCGATCACCCCGGTATAGAGGATAATTTGATTGTAAATGTTGTAAGAGCCGCCTATTCCGCCTTTCCAATTCGCGTCATTGCCAAGACCTACTCCAAAGGCCAACCGCCGATCCTCCACAAGCGGTTGAATTTCATCCCCCGCTCTGGCCCGGCCCCACGGTTTTATCTCATCATATTTATTTTTATGCAGGATCAGGCGAGTTAATACTGCTTGCGAAACCAGACTTGATTGTTTTACCTCGTCGGGTGTCATGGTACCGGCATACACAATCAAAAGAATAATCGCTCCAACTGTCAAAACCCTGATCCAACGATCCGCAAAAAATCCCAGCGCGGTTTTTACGCGCCGAGGATAAAGCAGAAGAAATAACGGCGTAAGCACGGAAACCGTCAAAATCGTGGATCTTGAAAACGTCCCAAAAAGCACCAATAACTGCAATATCAATAAGGGCCAGTATCTCCGCCATGGCACTTTATATAAAATACGATAAACCAAGGAGCTCATAATGCCTAGCAATTGAAAATTATTCAACTCAATGGGCTCGATAAATGTGACGCGGGCTCTAAATATGTACCCAAAGGTAGTTCCAAATCCGGGATACCAATAATGCGGGACCATATTGTTTAAATTAAGATACGGCAGATGGAAGTAGATTGCCGCAAGCTCGTAAAGAGCCGCGAGAGCGACGGCAACCGAAAGCCAGTGCAGCACGCGTATCGTATGCCGAAAGTATTGGCCTTTTTTTAAGATTGTAAAGGTCGTTATGGTAATAAAAATCATTGCGATCAGTTGACTGGATTGTATCAAGGGTCGAATAAATGTAGCCCGTGACTCGCCCGAAGTTGCCGCGCCAATAAGACCAAGGTTCAAAAATATACTCGCAATTCCCGTGAGCACAAAAAGCGTAAGTAATAACGCATATCTCCAAGGAAACATAAGTCCACGTGCCATAGTTCTTATCGTCAGTATCAATCCGATGACATAACTTGGCCGCACAAAAAAACCGATATCAATAACAAATGCTGTTTCAAAAATCAAGGTAATAAGAAAAAGTGTATATAACCGCTTTCCCTTTCTCATGAAAAACGGACTAAAAAAAAGAAGAGTGCCGTAAAATGCCCAGGTCAGATATGGGTACAGATTGATCTCCAGCAGGGTACTTCCTGAAGTAAATTCCATATTGGCAATGCATTAAGAATCCTTTCTCAAAAAAGTGGCAAGTTGATTTTTACAAAATATAACCGCATAGCGAATGATGGCGTAATAATATCTTACCCGGTTTACATAATCCCTGTTTTTAGAAAATGCTCGAAGCACATTATTAAAATGACGCCAACTATTATTCGCTGAGATACTTTCCGGACGATCTATATACCACACTAATGCTTCGGGAATCATAACAATATTTAACGAGGGCGACATTCTAAGCCACATCTCATAATCTTGCGCGGAAGGCAGTGTTTCGTCAAATCCGTTATAGGATAATAATATATCGCGTTTACATACCACTGCAGAAGTACCGATGAAATAATTAGTAAAGAGCTGTTTAGGAAGAGGTATGCCATGCCGATAACGTGAAGCGAGATCCGTGAGCACCTGCTTACCATTTAAAAAATGGTATACGTTGTGGCAGAAAAAATTAACTCCCGAATGCTGCTCAATCTCTTTTGTCACGCGCTCAATTTTCCGCTTATGCCACAAATCATCGGAATCAAGAAACGCGATCCATTCCCCTTTAGCCGCCTGAATCCCCGCATTGCGCGCTGCACCAGGTCCGGCATGAGTATTCTGTAAAATTTGTACAGGAAAGGGAGCCTGCCCAGTCGCCTGCCGCACTACTTCAAGAGTCATATCGGAAGATCCGTCATCCGATATGATCAATTCAAACGGCGACACGGATTGTTCAAGAACTGTCCTGATAGTTTTTTCTACAAACGCGACAGAATTATACGTAGGACACACTACAGAAATAGTGGGCGTACTCATATTAACCTTGGCTCTAGACTAGCAGAAAAGTTATCGTAACATAATCAGGGAAGAATGTCCAACTCATTGACTCAACGCAGCGAGGCGACTTCGTTGAGATGTATAGTACCAGTCAAACCCCCCCTGCAGAAGAAACTCCTGATACTTTATAGGACAACCGAGATCGATCGGGTCGCGCCATTGTGTATATTTATTTTCATTCCCGATATTATTTCCACGAATTCCAGTAAAACACGTGCGATAACGACGCTTAATTATCTTATAGGCACGCTCATCGATACTGTCTATATCCCCAAATGGATAGGCAAAATGATCAACTTTCACTTGCAACATATCCTCGATCAGATCCCCCGAACCTATGATCTCGTATTCCAATTCCTTTTGAGATCTAATCTTAGAAAGTCGTGTGTGCGTCATAGTATGAGACCCAATTGCATGACCAAGCTTCACTAGTGTGCGTAGATCATCCCACGAAGCGGGCCGTACCGCCCGCTCCAATTCGTACTGACGTAGATCCTCTGTACGTAGCAAATTATAATGAAAAAACTCTTGCCACCGGTCGGTATGTGCGCGATTAATAAATTCAGGGGATACAAAAAAGATCGCCTTCCTATTTTTGAGTGCCTGAATAGCACGATATGAGGAGTGAAATCCGTCATCGAATGTAATGGTTGTCTGTATCGCTGTAGATACATCAAGGAAAGAAAGGAAATTACGCAAGAGTGTTTCTTGGAAGGCATGAATATCATGAAAAATGATCACCCGTTGCTGTGGTCCTTTTTTTGCAAGTAACTGGGCGGTCATTCTCCATAAATAGCGTTTTAAGAGTGCGCGGTAAGTCATGCAAGGTGTGCTACTATCATTTTAGTTAAGTGAGCAAGCGTTCCATGCGCTGCCTCAAATGTGCCAACAAGTTGATAAGGGGTTCCGCGGAAACCAGACTTAAAACGAAGGATGCCCTCCGGAGTCTCCTTTGGATGTACACCCCCAAGATCGAGCAAAAGAAATCCTCTCTGCTTTAACCCAAGGAGCGCGTTCCAAAAAAGCAATCTTCCCGCATTACTCCGCCGGCCATTTTCATTCAATGTCTCAGCCAAAAATTCAGCCGTATGCCCATAGCAACCAAACAGAATACTTCCTTGACTCTGTTTTTCTTTATATCCTCGTATAATATACATCTTGAGTTCTACTGGAAGGAGCTTCTGCAGCGTGTGAATAAAGTGCGGGGTAAAATTTGTTTTAAACCTCTTCCTCTGCAAGAAAACCTGATATTCTTCATTAAGCCTTTGGACAAAATTCTCTGAACTACCAACTTCGTAACTAAGCCCGGCCTCCTCTGCTTTCTTAAGTCCACGTCTCCAATTTTGGCTCAACTGCTCTCGTAGATCATCTACATCTTTTGTAAGATCAACCCGAACAGAAATCCATTGCGAATTAGGAATACTCTGTAGACCGCATTCCTCCATCAACTGTAATGAGGAGACGCTATCCGAGAGTGTCGGCACAATGCGAAGATACATCCTCCGCTCATCAACCCAATACCTCTTGAGGGTGCGACTCATTTCCTGGAGTAGATCACTGTAGGGCGCACTATAAAGCTTCGCTAGCGGTGCACGGTTTATCCATACCAATCCTCGGCGCGTAAAAGGTAATGTCTTCACTAGTGCCTGCGCAGCTCCTACAATCTTTCCCTGCGCGCGAAACAAATGGCGGAAAACCTGCCATCCTTGAGTAATGCGTTTTGCTTCGCCATATTCCCAAAGCTGCATGAAATTCAGATCTTCAAATTGTAATACAATAGCATTCCACTCCTCCTGTAAAAAATTTCTCGTCTCCATTGTTAACATACATTCATCCCTCCATCTACTATAATAACTCTACTCTCTGGGCTCATGCGTGCACAAAGTTAAATCGCTCATAAAATCGCACTGCGGAAGGCCTCCGGCCATCTATTACAAGAAGAAGTCGTTTACATCCTTGCTGCCTCGCATATTCAAGAATTCTTACAAGTACGGAGGAATATACAAGAGTTCCGCGCGCGCTGGGGTGAGTAAATACAGGACCAATATAGGCATCTCCTTTCTTTGCTTTTCGTCGCTGGGACCATATTTTCCTAAAGGGTGATGTGGTTGCATCATGGAAAAACCATGTATAGTGAATAATTTTACCTTCTCTTTGTGCAATAAAACATTGCGCACGAGGATCTCCCAATCTTAAAAAGTAACGCTTATCATACTCATGCTCCTTTATAAGAACAGGAAACAGATCACGGGTTATTTGTTTATAATCCGCGGGGGTGGCAATATGAATTTCTAGTAAGTCTGAAATTGGAAATTGAACCAGAGGTCGATCGAGGAGATACGCAAAGCATACCAAATGTCGCTCCTCAAAAAGATGATACCGTGCATATTGTAACATTTTCCGCCCGAGATTCGTAGCTTTACACTTCCATTCTTTAATCAATAACATATACCCATGAATATTTTCCTATTGATATTCTCTACTGACCAAATTTTCCTTTTTCGAAATAAACATTGTCTCATAGTGATCACCAAGAAAAACGATGCGTCATCGTACAGGGAAAAATTGTTTCGCAGGAAACTTTCGTCGTCAGAGAAGGTATCATAACACCATAGGCAGGGCATGTCCAATCCGAAATCGTCTTATATACCCCAGTGGAATGCTGACTATGGATTCCTTCAATGCCTGAGGCAAAATGAAAAAAAGTTTCAACCGCATGGGCGCGTGTGCCGTATAATTCGTCATCCACCTCAAAAGCGGGACGATTACACCGAACTTTGAAGTGGCGTGTGTGCTTAATCATATCGCCTTGGATCCGAAGAAAACCAGTATGGCTGATTGAAAACACAAATTGATCTCCCGTCTTTTGCCACTGCGTGAACACCTCACGCTTCTGATAAAATGCCGGGAGCTTCTGTGCACGGTCATAAGGAAATGGACCAAAACTATCTATAGTAAGTGACGTATGTGCCGAGACTCCGCCGCTATAGATATGCAAAGGGTCGCTTGCCTTATAGGTTGGCCTTCCTGGGTCAATAACTACCAGCACTCCGGAAGCAAAAAATACAAAGGAACACGCATCTGCATGACCATGCGATGCGCGGTGAATCATGCATGCTTGCGGGATGTGCCAAAAAAGCGTATGAACACCATGGTTCAAACGAAACCAACCACTTTCACGATATGCCTGCATGCCTTGTTCTTCGGTGTCGGGTTTATAGGGGAAGATACACGGCACAAGATAATGCAAAAGCCACTCCGGCGTGCAATCTGGCGATATATCTCCGACAAGCGGTATCTGCCATCCTCCCTGTTTATCTTGCACAAGAAAAAACCAACATTGCGCTGCCAATTGCTTGACCCATGGTGCAAGAAATATTTCCATCTCATAATGGTCAGTGGTCTTGGCGAGTTCATACATCTCCATGATCCAGCGCGTAAATAAAAGATGATAATGACTTGACTCTTCGCGCAAAAATCCTTCTTTAGTAACCAGCCATGGCAGCGCCTCCTTAATAATAACCAGCGCCAAATCTGATAGCTCTTTAACCTTCAGCATTTGTCCGGCAAAAAATAATGCCCGAGCATTATTGACCACATGATTGCCGGTTCCGCGCGTTCCGTGGTATTCCAAATGCCGTGCCACATGGTATGCCATCTCACGCAGCGCGTCGCGGATATCTTCGGGAATCTTTTGTCCCCCTCCCCTAACCCCTCCCAACAAGGGAGGGGAATTCCCCTGTATCTCCCTCTCCCCTTGTGGGAGAGGGCGGGGGTAAGGGGCAAGAAACAACAACGCATTTACAATTCTCTCTCCGGTCGTATACGTAGTTCCTGCCACACCCTTGGGTACCGCACCCATCTCCGTAAGCCATGATCGTATGAGCGCGATCCCCTGTGCTATATCCATATCCTCGTAGATAAGCCAATGCCACCGATGAAGCGACATAGTTTGCTCCGGATCATCAAACTGCTTTTGCCAGTCCGGCTCGCCCTCATATTCGAGAAATCCGACGGCAAGCTTCAATACCATTTCCCTCCCCTTTTCAAGGGGAGGTGAGGAGGGGTTATGCGCTTGCCCTCCCACCCCCCCTAGCCCCCCCTCGGGCAGGGGGGGAAGCTTGCGAAACTGCCCCCGCACATTTTTTGGATAATACCACCGGGAAGGTAGATACCGATATTGCAACGAAAAAAGAAAACGGCGTACTATAAAATAAATCCCCTCCTCAAGCAGAAGCGGATTGATGCAACGATAGAGCAAGTTGCGAACCTCATAATTCATATCATTACTGCTTCTGCACGAGTATGGTAAAGCCTTGAGCAAATTGAGAAGGCCAGCGCCGAGTAAGAAACAGGGAAATCTTTTTGTCCAGTGCCTTTGGCAAATATCGCCGTTTTGGTATGGAAAGGAAATAATGACTGAAATCCTTCAAAAGAACGCAATTATACTTACGAAACATTTCTAAAAAATCTTTATGGGTATAAAACTTAACATGCGGGAAATTCCATCGATCACTATCAACATAATAATGCCATGTATCTATATTATTTGTAAACAAAAATCTTAATCTTCCGTACAACGAGAAATGATTTGGAACTTGAACAAGAAGATACCCTCCGACCTTTACAACACGCACCATTTCCGAAACCAAGTATTCAGGATCAAGAAGATGCTCAAGAACATCTTTGCATACAATCATATCAAACTTGCCATCCAAAAATGGGAGAGATTGAGAAGATAAATCCTTAACAAGTCGCACATCGTCGAATCCGGATTTCTTGGCGCCCTCCAATGCATATGTGCTTCCATCTACGCCAAAAAGTGTGCACGGGAACCTCTTTTTTAGTGCGGTGGTAAATAATCCATTACCACAACCAATATCCAATATGGAAGAAAACGAGACTTCGGCGCACACCTCATCCCATATTGGTGTAAAATAATTCGCAGAGGGATCGCCACTGATATCATCTAGATACTTATCGGGGAATGGCGTGTCCAACATAGTACTACTTTGCAAAAATAATAATTAGAAAATTATACACGAACAGCTTCCTTAATGCAAGGGTTGTCACTATAGACAGCGGGTAGCTCATCTGATAATATAACGTAAACGCAGGTATCTAGATTATATGTGCCTTTTATGAACAACAAAACAATCCCGGATTCATTACGAGTGGAATTGTATCAAAATATTACCGAGGGTCGTAACTCGGCTGTAGAGTTTAAGAAAACCATGCAGTGGTTAGAAGAACTGCGAGCGCTTCCTACTATATTTTGCGAAAAAGTCGCGTTTTCTCAAATCATGCAGGGAACACACGGAGCTCATGACATCAATGATAACAGCATAAAGGATTTTGTTATTTGTGTTAGAACTGTACTCCACGAACGTGAAATTAGGGGATGGACTCAACCCTTGATGATAAATCAGAAAGTAGAAATATGCGGTCTGGTCATAAAAAAATCTGTCAATTCTTTTTATTGCCTTGTACAGGCGCTGGAGGAACCCGGGATCATTAATGGCTATCAAATTGGCCCCACTGTTCAAACTGGCATTCTTGCTGGTCCAGATTATTTAAAAAATCAGCCATATCTAAAACTTTTCGAAAATCCTTCAGCTAAGCAACTTATATTCGACGTAGTCCTTTCTGATGAGGGTGGAAGATTTTTTAAGAACACAAAAAGATATCTTACAATTCTGGTTTCGGAAAGTGAATTAGATAACGATAATCCCAGATATCGATGGGTTTCGGTTGCAACAATAAAAAAACTGGTTGCGATCCCCAACACAGTTAATATTTTCGCCAGAACATTACTTTCTATACTTTTATGACAACGGGTGTGGACCGCCGTTTGCGCTATGGAATTATCGGTTGTGGGGACGCAACTCGTCGTCTCATAATTCCCGGACTAAAAAATTCTAATCGCGCACAATTGGTCTGTATTGCCAGTAGAGACGTCCAAAAGGCGAGAACGCTTGCAATAGAGGCGCAATGCGAATATGCATCATCATATGAAGATCTCCTTAATCAGGGTGATATTGATGTCATATATATCGCTCTTCCTATCAGTCTTCATGCGCAGTGGACAATGAGAGCTATAAAAAGTGGAAAACATGTACATTGTGAAAAAAGTCTAGCGCCTTGCCTTGAGGAGGTCGTAAAAATTCTTGAATCTGCCCAAAAAAATGATAGAAGGGTCATGGAGGGATTTATGTTTAGATTCCACACTCTTTATAAAACGGTCCAAGATCTAATTGCCAGTGGTGAGATTGGTATTCTAAAAAGCTTTGTGGGAAGTTTTGGTTTTCCACTTGAGGAAAATGATCTAATAAGGCGAAATCCTGCGATGAAAATGGGGATATTAAACGAAACAGGATGCTATACAATATCGGCTGCTAGCGGCTTCTTCAATCAAAATCCAGATAGTGTCTTGGCTAATTTAGAATATAAAAACCAGCTGGAGATAGGCGGTTGCGCTTTGCTCAAATTTGGTCCTGGAGAAAATGCGTATTGTGAATTTGGATATGATCGGGGTTACCGCTGCTCATATACGTTATGGGGTACGGAAGGACATATTGTTGTTGAGAGAGCATACACTACCCCGCCGACAATGGAACCAATAATTGAAGTGCGTAAACAGGAGGGTTCGAAATCCATAAAAATCCCGGCAGAAAATCATTTTTCAAAAATGATAGATACTTTTTGCGAAGCAATCCTCCGTGGAACCGGAAAAGAGACGTTTGAGCAAGCAGCATATCATCAGGCCGTTGTAATGGAAGCGGTGCGTAAATCCTATTATAATAAAGACGTAGTATTCCTTAACGAACTAAAAGTAAATTTCTAATTTGGATATGACTTTGACAAAGGAAAATTTATTAGATTTAGTCGGACTAACTAACCAGGATTATACCCAAAGCGAAAGGCTGCGATTGAGTATGGACTTCTTTCTATCTTCCATGCATCCACATAGCAAATACAAAACCTTGGAGGAAATTTTGGAATGGCTTCAATGGTTTAGAAAAAATAACAATAATATCGTTGAACGGATTGCTATTAAAGATCTGGAAAAATGGTATGTCGAAGAAACTAGCGGAAATATACGCCATGAGTCAGGAAAATTCTTCTCCATTGAAGGAGTGCGGATCCAGACTAAGGATCGAGAGATTAAGAGTTGGTCTCAACCGATCATGAATCAACCGGAGGTGGGAATTTTAGGTATTATTGTTAAGAAAGTGGGAGAAATTTACTACTTTCTCATGCAAGCCAAGACAGAACCGGGTAACATTGATGGCTATCAAATCTCACCGACTATACAGGCAACGGCAAGTAATTATACTAAAGTTCATGGGGGTAAGTTGCCAAAATTTGTCGATATAATCCTTAATAGACATGAAGGCAACCACAAGATTATTTATGAAGGACTGCAATCAGAAGAAGGGGCGAGATTTTGGAAAAAAAATAACCTTAATATAATATTGGGGGTTGGTGAAAACGAATTAGCTGAAATTCCTCCTGAATTTTGTTGGATGACCCTGTATCAATTAAAAAAACTTCTACTTATAGATAATGTCGTTAATGCTTGTGCAAGATCTGTTATTTCCTGCATCCCGTAAATCTAAAAAAATACGCCTAGGTCTTTACATTTACACGCCGATGATCGGCGGCGCCGAATTGTATTTAAAAGATCTTCTTTGGCATATCGACCGAAATCAATTCGAAGTAACCATTTTTTGCGAACCATGGGACGAGTTCATAAATTTCTTAGATCTCCCCCACTGTCCGATAGTTAATGTCTGCCTGATTAACATGCGCGAGGTAGGCGGACATTACGGTGCCAAAGAACTGACTAATGAGTCCGCGCCGAAGCAGTTGCGCTGGTTGGAGAAGAAATTATTGCGAGCCATCACCGCGCAAAAAAAATTGCAATCTCCCGTCTTAAAAATTCCGGGAAGAATTGTAAGGGCACTCATGCATTATAGCTTCATGGTTTTGAATACAGCGCGGTTATCTGCCGCATTTCGTAAAAATCCGATTGACGTGCTCCATGTAATAAATGGAGGGTACCCGGGAGCGCAAAGCGCGCAGCTTGCCGGATTCGTGGCAAAGCGCGCAGGATGCCAAAGGGCACTCATGAGTGTCTGTAACACTCCGGCTCCCTACCACTTCCCAAAGACATACGAGCGACTGCTGGATCGATTGGTGCGTCATTATTTTGACACCCTTATTATAGCCGGGGACTTTATAGGTAAACTTTTGATTGACCTCCGTGGATTTGACCGGACGCAATTAAAAAAAATTCCGGGGGGAGTGGCTAGTCCGGAGGAATACGGAGCCGCGCTCTACGAAACACCGATGCCGAGTAAACACTTAGAAAACCCAACAATAGCCATGGTAGCCGGTTTCCTTCCCCACAAAGGCCACCGCTTCTTACTGGAAGCCCTTGCGCTACTGCGCTCGGAATTTCCTAACGTCCGCGCAACACTTATTGGCGACGGTCCAGCACTCGGCGAAACGCTAGATCTAGCTAACCGACTTGGTGTTTCAGATGCAGTCATTTTTGCAGGATTCCGTCCACTCAAGGAAATGCTACAGATCTTGAATACCACGGATATATTGGTTCACCCCTCACTTATGGAGGGAATGCCTTATGTCATTCTCCATGCTATGAGTTTGGGTAAACCGGTTATTGCAACACCTGTTGGTGGTATACCGGAAGTCGTCCTGCATGAAAAAACCGGTTTTCTTATCCCGGTAAATAACAGCTTCGCGCTCGCAAATGCCATCCGCGAACTACTAATTAATACGAATCGCGCTAGGGAAATGGGGACTGCGGGGGAAAAAAGATACGATAAAAATTTTACTTTAAGGGTCATGGTGCAGCGTCATGCTGACCTCTATAAAATCCTCTACCAATCTGTTAATCGCCGGTAAAACTTACGCCAAATCCTACCCGGCCTTAATTTCCCAAAACCCTGTTCCAAAGTATTCCGGCGACAGGCGGAACTCGTCACAGACATCCGGATTAGGATTGAACTGCTCGGTAACAAAATAAATCAAACTCATCTGGCGCTCATACGGATTCGCCACGCCATGCGCCACGCCGCTAGGAATACATACCCTACGTGCACGTCCTGCGCCCAATACAAATCGCATGGTCAATCCCTTGGTAACCGAACCCGCTCGAATATCTTTCAAACCAACCAACAACCTATCGCCTGAGGGGACGAACCAAAAATCAACTTGCTTTTTATGAAGATGTGTTGCTTTTATCGCGCCGGGCAAGACCACGGAGTAATTAATCTGCCGCACTTCCAAACCGGAAGTGCCCTGTAAATGCCCTGCATCAAACCGACCCATTTCCAAAAATGACCCACCGTCGTCTGCAAACTCCTTCAAATCAATAATCTCAACACCCTCAATCCGTTGAGTGGATGTATAATCTTGTTTTGTTAATTGTGCTTCTATATCGCTATCAAACATACTTGAAATGGTTACTTTTTAATTATGTTGTGCTTACTAATTTGCGTCTATCGTAATGGGGATATGTTAGCACCATGTACCTGGGATGTCCAGTTTCCCGCTTCTCCATACTTCCCTCTACAAAACCCTCTTTACGACTTTGCATTAAATAATTTCTACACGATTATTTCCCGAAGCGATACGCCCTCCTGTAACGATCGCATAATTTGCTTATAGGCGTCGCGTGCACCATCCTCACTGTAGGTCCTGATACATTGCTGAATTTCCTCACGATTGTATGCGTGGGGAAGGCCAATCCTTTTAAGAACACCTAAGCGATCAATGCCCATGCCAAAGGTAATAATTGGGATGCCGGAAGCGACTGCCTCAAGAATCCCTGTAATCGCGCCAATAATAACAAGATCACATCCGAAAAAGCGATCCTGTTTATACGCCTCTATAGTATGTAGCTTAAACCCCATTCCTAGTTCGTCTTGGAGGCGTTGAAACCCTTGACGTTTCGCGTTCATCGCCGCCTTGATTGGTGAGTGATGAAAAGAAACTAGGATATTTTCGGGAGCTACTCCGACCGTTCTTAATCCGTTATATATTTCTATAAAATCAACTATCGCGCAGTCTTCCCGGCCCGCCAGGGAAACCCCATACCATTCCGGGATAAAAACAAATACTTTCCACTGCGCGCGGTTGGAGGAAAGTGAACGCAATGTCTGCGGCTTATTTTGGAATTGAGGATGGCGGATGGTCAGCGATGGCCACTTCATTTTTTCAAATTCCTCCTTAGACGAGAGAGACCACGCGAGAACTCGGTCCGGTTGGAATGGAGAGTCGAACCATTTTTTACCAAGATAACTCTCCCACACCACTCCATGAGGAAGATAAGCGGTGCCTACCCCTTCTTGCTTTGCCACGGCGTACAAAAACCGATTAAGGTCATTCTGGTCGGTGGCTCCTATGTAGTACTTCGGCTTTATCACCTTAAATATGTATCTGACACGCTCTGCAGCTTGATCAAGGATGCGCGCTTTGTAGCGATCAAAAAACCGTGTGAGTATATGATTAATGAGCACACGCTCGTCAGAAGAAAACAAGGACCAGATTGAATCCTGTATCAGCATTGGTAATCCTGTATCAATGGTATTGTCAAGATCAACAAGTATTTCCGGCTGTGGAATATGTAACATACGCCAGAGTTTCTTTTTTAGCGCGGACAAAAATCCAATTGACCTGGCCAGGCGGAACACTAAAAAATTCTTTGGCAACTTTGTAAGATTGCCATAGATCTCAATAAAAACTTTCGGCGGACGAGACAAGCTAATAATTACCCAGCGCAACGCAAAAAACCACCATGGATCATAGGCACGCGGTATACCATAAGGTGCCTGACGGTATAAAATATTAGTAGTTTGGTCAAGTGCTCCGCTTCCAATCCTGTAGGGTATGTTCATTTCCTTGGCCACCGCAACGGTTGCCGCAACCATCTCAGCGTCTTTATCCGAAGAAAGTGTCACGGATGTTGAGTTAAACTCGCGCATCATCTTGCGTAGGCATTCCTTTAACCAACAGTAACGCGACAGACGCCACTTGACCTGCTGGAGCGCAAGCGGCGCCCATTTCAATCGCGGATTGCTCCGAGATTCGTCATGCAGGTATTGGTCAATTTTTTCATGCAACTCAAGATCCATTGCTTTGCCTTTTTCATCAGACGGACCAAAGTCACCAAACAGATAATTCGCAATACGTTTTCGCTTAAATACGTGATGCCGAATGGGACACCAGGTTACGATCGCAGTAAATCCATCAAGGGGACAGTCCACCTCCCCGCATAAAATAAACAACGCACCTGGCCGAGGCACATGAAACATATGAAAGTTACTGAGCAGAGGTTAAAGATGGTCTCGATCTATCTTTGTCGCGTACAAGTTTTTTGTCGGTTCGCCTTTCACGGTGAAGCTCGCTAGGAAACTCTCAAAATCTGTTGCCGGAAGGGGAATTAGCTTTCTTTTGTCGACATCTATTACTGATATAACAAATCCAAATCCGGACAAATCATTCAAGAATTCGATCGGTTGAGTGCCTAACCTTATTAGGCCTTTGGGGTAGAATTCCATGAAAATCGTCAGGTCCGGATTGCTTATGATAGTTTTCGACATGCCTTTAAGAGCAAGTCCTTCAGCTCCTTCAATATCCATTTTTATCAAATCCACTTTTGGTGATCCATAACCGGCCAAGACTTGATCGAGTATTGCGGTTTCTACGGTTATAAAATTCCTAGTTTGGCGTTGGTCGGCAAGCGAGTGCGTTCCTTTATTGTTTTTAGTCAAAAACAGTTTACTTATCCCAGCTCTGTCGGACAAGGCTAGTTTTAAAGCAACCACATTCTGGAGATCATTTAAGGTTATATTTTCATTCAATCTAACATAATTGGACGGTTCCGGTTCGAAGCAAAATATTTTTCCATTTTTTCCGACTCGTCTGGCGCCGATCACGGTGTAGTATCCGATATTTGCCCCAATGTCTATAATAGACATACCACTTCTTACATGTTTACGGAAAAGAGCGGTTTCGAATTTTTCATAAGCATCCAAAGCAAGTTGGCCGGATACTGCGACATCCGTCTGGTCCAGTATTATTATGCCTTCTTCTATCCGGATACTCTCGGGAATTATCGAAAGTAATATCTTATCAGCGAGCAGCCGTAATAATTTTGGTCGGCAGAGGTCGGTGTAAACCCAGCGGGAAAAACTCGGGGGTAGCAGGAGAAGTATTTTCTTAAGTAGGGCGGACATTATGTTCGGTAATTGGTGAGAAATGTAACTCAAAATTAGTAAGATTAAAAACGCCCATAAAAACTGCCATCCGCTTTCCAATATTAAAACTTATACACCCGGACATGCTCATCCTTATATACCTCCTGAAGCTTTGAATTTTGTTTTATTGGATCTTCGCCTCCAAGTAATTTTTCATTCGGCCCATAGTAGACATAGTCAAGCTTAAAAGCGGGCTTCATACCATCGAGCTTCGAGTATTGTCTTATCTTCTCATCGATCAGCTTCGGGGGAATAATTCTCTTGGTTTCATCAAAATCAACAAAAAAACTATTGAGCTTATTCCCGTAGAAGGTATTCTGAAAAAGATAAGGGCTCATTTGTTCATGGTAAGGCACCCCCTCTTGGTTGGCAAATAACTGCCTGACTCCATCAGGCGAAACATTGTAGAGTTTAATGAGATAAAAAAATCTTTGCCAAATTTCTTCGTTTGAAGCGACGGTATTGATACTAAAAGGAAGAAACAATTTGTTGTCTATATAAAGCTGCATGTCGAGGTTTGTTAGGGGCGATAAGGTACCTATCACCGTCGTTTTAGTGAGATTATCGCGTATCCATCGGTAACTTGCTGCGCGATCGCTAGGTATGACATGCCGCGCCTGAGTAAGGCGTGCTATGCGAAATACATAAAATATTTCTAACGAAAAAAGTAGTACGAGGACAACCACTGATCCTACGGTCAACATTCTAAATGAGATACGTTTCAAATATCGCTCATGGAAAACGATGGCTGCCATAGTTAAAGATGCATACGCAAATGGAATCGCTGTTCGTCCCCAATGATCTGGTTGAGGATTCATACCTATTAAAACCTGCAAATTCAAAGTAACAAATGTAGGTACTAAAAACGCGATAAGATACATTGCTGAAACGGAATCACGCTTCCGGAGCGTATAATATACCATCACCGCAAAGAGAGCAATACGTAGATAAAATTTCCATGTAAAAAAACGGACACTGTGCGATATCTCTACGCCAATTCGTGAAACAATATCATGGTACTGTGGAAGATGGGTAAGAGTAAAAAAATTCGCCCAATAAAAAGATGACAGAAAAAGACCAATCGCAATAATACCGGCAATTTGTTTCGCTGCCTCCCACTTGCGCGCGACTAACAAAAATGAAAACAAAAACCCAAGACCCGTAAAAAATGATACCCAATCGTACAAATAGGTATAAAAGAGGGAGCCTGCAAATATACCCGCAAGAATCATGAACGATGTACGCCTTTTCTGTATTGCAAGATAGGTGAAATACGCAGCCAAGAGATAGAAGGGCATGGTTATTTGCGGATATTCAAATCTCCGGAATATAAAACCTACGAGAGGGGGTTTGAACAAATGGTGCAACTCCCAAAATGGTAAATTTATGACAAAAATAAAAAGCGAGGAGACGAAGAGAGAGAGAAACTTTCTTTGTGAAAACATGAAAATAAACGAATAAAACAGCAGGAATATGATCGGCGGAAAAAGAAAATCGGAAACAATAACGCCCGCCTTCATAGAACCCAGTAGTCGTGACAATGTACCCATGACAATCGGATTCAACATGGGCATAGGCGCAGGACTGCCTTGATATTCAATAAGGTTGATGTCGCCTACCTTCCACTGCCCATCGTAGACGGCTTTCGCGCGAGGAAAGTACACCGTCGCAGTATCATAATCTGCTGCGACCGTGACGGGCTGATACTGCTCTGCGCCTAAACTGCGCAAAAACACAAGGTGCTGCCCACCGAATACCATACTCACCGCCAATGCAACGATGAATACCTTCCAATGGGATTTAATAACATTCGCCATATATATTGAAAAAGATTGACTCTCTAAGTTTTATAGCATACCACAAAGTAATCCTCCCAATCAATTGATTGTCAATTATGTTCGTGGACTTGAACATTGACGTCATGTGGAGTATTTGGTACACTATGCAATAATATATCTGTATGATCGATGATACACAGATGAAGCACCACCCGTTTTTGGAGTATTTTATTGCCAATATCCCATTCCTCCAAAAGCTCCCCACCCACTTTATTTTTTTTGCCTTCTTCGGCGGTATAGCGACCATTGTTGACTGGGGTATTTTTTACATCACTCACTACCGGATCGGCTGGCATTATCTAGCGGGCGTAACGCTATCATTCGTCTTTGGATCCCTCATAAGTTTCCTTGGTAATAAATATCTCAATTTCTGTGATTCGTCAAAAAGGGTTCTTCTTCAATATGGGATATTCATTGGCGTAGCAAGCAGCGGTCTACTAATCACATACGGTATCCTTACTATTCTTATCGGTCGTCTTGGGCTTCACGCAATGCTCGCGCGAATGATTTCCACATTCCTCGTCCTATTCTATAATTATTTCTCCCAAAAAAATATCACATTCAAACGATCGCTTACACTCTAAGAATACCAATCCTGACTATGTCAAAAATCTCCTTTATATTTCCCGTATACAACGAGGAAGAAAGTCTCCATGCGCTTTTTACCGAAATGCAAAAATTAATAGAGCGTCTGCCCAATGATGAGGTAGAATTGGTGTTTATAGACGATGGCAGCGCTGACCGAACCTACATGATGCTCACCGCGCTTGGCCACGAATACCCATTCGTCAAAATGGTAAGCTTTTCACGAAATTTCGGCCAACAGATTGCCTTGACAGCCGGTCTTGACTACGCCTCTGGCGATGCCATCATTGTGATGGATGCAGATTTGCAAGACCCGCCGAATGTCGCGCTCGAACTGATCAGTAAGTGGCGAGAGGGCTATGCAGTGGTATACGCAAAACGCCGAACGCGCCATCAGGAGGAGGTTTTCCTCAGAAAAATCGTAGCACATCTATATTATCGGCTCTTAAACGCCCTTTCCGACATTCCCATACCCACGGATACAGGAGATTTTCGATTGCTCGATCGGAAAGTGGTTGACGGACTCAAACTTTGCCGAGAGCACAGCAGATATATCCGCGGTCTCACCTCTTTTGTGGGATTTACACAGACCTCGGTCCTCTATGACCGGCATAATCGCTTTGCCGGTCAATCAAAATACACCTTGCTCAAATTGTTTAAACTCGCGCTAGATGGAATCATGAGTTTTTCCGTAAAACCGCTCAAGGTTATTTCATATATCGGCTTCTTCATCTCCTTATTCAGCTTTCTTGGGGCAACATACATCACATTAAAGAGAATCTTTTTCCAGCAATACACCGTTCCGGGCTTTACATTAACCATCATCCTTCTTTCATTCTTCAGCGGTATGCAGATACTGATCTTGGGGATCATAGGCGAGTATATCGGCCGTATCTATATCGAAGCGCAAAATCGGCCTCTATACTTAATTAAACATAAAATAAACTTTCCCGATACATAACCTTCTATACTGTCGCCCGGCTTGTCAGG